>CAZNNQ010000048.1:0-1523 GCA_964574445.1 uncultured Eubacteriales bacterium | reverse complement strand
CTAAAATAAAAGCCCCCTTCGACATTTCTGTCAGGGGGCTTTTATTTATTTGATTATTTCTATAATTTCCATACCATTGAATATTCTACTTCCTTGGTATCTTCATTTTCTTTTTCTTGTTCAATTTTAAATCCATGTTTTTTATAAAAGTTTACTGCTTTTATATTCTTAGCATAAACATCTAATTTTAAAATAGAATGTTCTTGTTTGCATCTTTTAAGCAATTCTCCACCTATGCCATTAGACTGATATTTCTGTGAAACAAATAACCCTGCAATATATGAGTTTTCAACAATACCTATAAATCCTTTTTCTTCATCATTATCTTCATATACAAAAACAGTTGCATCTGGTAAAGCACTCTTCACATAATCATAGTTTGTTTCCCAATAATCTTTAGAAATGAAATCATGAGCATTAATATTTTCTTCAATCCAGATTCTCATTATATTATCTATTTTAGATATATCTAATTCTTTTATCATTACCTTTTTTCCTTGCCTTATAAATTTAAAACTTTGTTACACATTTTTCTACTAAATTAGACTTTTCAGTCAGGGGGTTTTTATTATTTAAGTTCATTTTTCTTTTTTAACCACATACCGTCAATCATCTTGTTGATTGCTAAAGTATTATAGTTAGTCGCTACATCAAACCAATCATCAGAATGTTGAATACAAATCATTAAAAAATCAGCATAATTATCAATCTTATTTTCGTAAATATAAGTGATAATCTCTTTCATAACATTCATTTTGCTTGTTTTAGTCAATTCAAAATAACTCTCCACATCTGCACCACAATGAGCAACAATCTCATCTCTTGAGTATTGATATTTTTCAGGGTTGTCCAAGTGTATAAAATATCTAATCATTCCACGTCCTGAACCAACTTTTTGTGGTGCAGGCACATTCAAAGGTTCAACAATTTTTGTTACAGCTTTTAAAGAAATTGGTCCATCAGACGATAACATCACATGCCAATGTGGCTTTTTAGGTGTGTTATCAGGATTAAGATCTTTATCATGTAATGGACTTTCAATCCAACGAATATGCGTTTCATCTAAAATTTCTCGCCAATTTTCTGGTGCGCTTTCTGGATACACGATAAATGCCCAGTCTCTGCCTTTTATAATCTTTTCGCTCATGTTATAATAACCTCACATTCAAGTATACAAATACATTGTTTTCACTAAAGCTCCTTTTGCCGAAGGGGCTTTTTTTATACATTTTTTCCCTTTTTTTCAATATCTTTTCTAATCAATAAAGCTAAATAAACAGATTTAGTTACTCCCATTTCCTTTGCATATTTATCTACTTTGCTAATCAATTCTTCAGGAATTGTTACAGACAAACGCTTTTTATCAGACACATTATCACTCCCTTTACACAGAGTATACACAAAACTGTAACAGTTGTGCAACACTTTCTTTAATTTTGGCACAATGCACAATGCACTCCTGGGGGGTGTCGTAGTACGGAAGCAAAATTCGCTTCCTCGCCCCCCAGTTTTTACAAATTCCA
>CAZNNQ010000047.1:0-1530 GCA_964574445.1 uncultured Eubacteriales bacterium | reverse complement strand
TGTGCATAGCGAAATTGCTATGAATCGAAGAATATAGAAATGCAAGATTTTCTTCCTCTGAGAGAATGGAGTTTAATTTTTAAAAACTAATTTTGGCTTGTTCTAATACCCAATTTTCATACTTCTGTAGATGCCCTCGCAACATATCCATGGGGCGAACGGTATAGTGCTTTTCTGCTAAAGCACTTGGTTTATGTCCAGATATTTGTGCAGTGACACCTACAGGAATATCTACCCATTCTGCCAATGATTTAAATGAACGTCTAAGACCATGTATTGTTAGCTGAATATCTATTTCATTACAGATTTTCTTAAACTCTTTGTAAGGATTAACGATGTATCCCGTCGCAGAGGTATTACTGCTAAATATATAAGATGAATCGCTGGTTTTTTTTAAGTCACGTAGTAATTTTTCTACGTATTTGGTCATAGGTATAATACGCCCATTATCTTCAACTTTATCCTTCAGATGGATCGTTTTCCACCTAAAATCTAAGTCTTCCCATGTAAGTGATAGAAACTCATCTTTTCTGGCCCCAGTTAATAGACAACAAATATAAAATGTAGCCAAGGCCTTATTTTGAGAATTGAGAACGGTAGAGAACCATATGTCTAACTGTTCTCTTAGGAGGCAATCTTTTCTTGCTTGAACTGGCTTTACTTTGGATCTTACTTTTTTAGATTTAATTGCATTTGTAGGTGCTATTCCTTGGAATCTATCATCTTCTTCACACCAATTTAAAAAGGCTCTAACGAGACGGAAAGCTTTACTAGCTGTAGTTTCTCGGTAATTATTATTCTGAAGCCATTCAGAAAAAAAGTTGTTATCAAGATCTGATAACCTTTTTTCTAATAATTCAAAAATAGGCTGAGGTTTATAGTGAAATTTTTTGATTTCATCAAATCCACCTTTTGATAGTAATAAATGATCGAGGTAGGTGCGTTCTCTCCATCTTTCTTTATTTTCTTCAAGATAAATATTCCAAGCTTCTTTGAATAAAGTTTCTTTTCGTTTTTCAGTCTTAAGATATTCTTGGTCTGATTTAATGCGTTTATTTTTTTCAACTTTGGGGTCGATCCCTTGCGTACACATTACAGCAAGCTCTTTAGCTTTTTCACGAGCTTCAGTTAGTCGCCAATCTTTAATATTCCCAATTGTTATACGTCGTGTTGTAGACCCTACACGTCCCTGAAAGATATATGTCTTTTTATTGTTTGGGGTTACTTTTACCCCAAAACCACTGGTAGAGCTATCCCAATAGAAAGAAGGCTTTGAGTCAGATCGGCATTCTAGTTTTTCAATTGCTGGTTTTGTAAAATTCATATAGATACCAAAAAAAATAAGCAATTAGTAAGCATGTTTAAGATACTATAATCAACTTTAAAGGCCAATGGTTGAAAAATAAAGATTCATATCTTATTGTATATAAAAATATATTTTATTTTTTTCTTGTGTTCCAATGTGTAGGTTGTAGAACTCATAATCCGTTGGTCGACAGTTCAAGTCTGTCTGGGCCCACCACATTATAT
>CAZNNQ010000046.1:0-1563 GCA_964574445.1 uncultured Eubacteriales bacterium | reverse complement strand
GAGGTTAATTTCCATTGTTGAGGA
The DNA here is from genome assembly GCA_964574445.1 of uncultured Eubacteriales bacterium. GTDB lineage: Bacteria > Bacillota > Peptococcia > Peptococcales > SKKY01 > SKKY01. The sequence goes on along the minus strand of CAZNNQ010000046.1, from coordinate 1,539 downwards.
AGGAACTCCAGAATCAACCGCAGTTTTACGGAATATTTACTCGGAAACAGGAAGGGCCAGATTAATAGGTATTACTGGCCCTCCGGGTTCCGGTAAAAGTACATTAACGGATAAACTTGTAAAAGCTTGCCGTAAAAATGGTAAAACTGTAGGTGTTATAGCGATAGATCCTACAAGCCCCTTCACAGGTGGAGCTATTCTAGGCGACAGAATTAGAATGTCAGAATTAGCTCTTGATGAAGGAGTTTTTATTAGAAGTATGGGCACGAGAGGTAGTTTAGGTGGATTGTCTAAGGCTACACATAATGCTATCAAAGTATTAGACTTTGCAGGTTATGACTATATCTTTATAGAAACTGTTGGTGTAGGTCAATCAGAAGTTGATATAGTAAAGACAGCAGATACTGTTATTGTTGTTTCTGTACCAGGTCTTGGAGATGATGTTCAAGCAAGTAAAGCTGGTATCCTTGAAATAGGAGATATTTTTGTTGTTAACAAGGCCGACAGAGATGGTGCACAAAGAGTTCTTATTGAACTTGGACAAATGTTAGATCTCAATCCTAACAAAGGAAAAGGCTGGAACCCTCCTATTATAAAAACAATAGCATCTGATGGTACTGGTGTTGATGAATTAATAGGAAAAGTTAATGAACATTATGAATTTCTTACAACTACTGGTGATATTACAGATAGAAGAAAGAATAGAGCGGCAAATGAAGTAATGGAAGTCTTAATGAAAAATGCAGAAAATTATGTACATAGAAAGCTGGAGGAAAATAATTTCACTTCCGAAAAACTTGACAAAATTCTATCCAGAGAAATCAACCCCTATGATGTTGTTGAAGATATTTTAGATAAAACCTTTAAATAAGCTTAATAAAGTTTTAATGATAGATTTTCTATCTTAAAAAAATAAAAAATTATACATTTATAAAGGAGGTTAGAAAAATGAATGTTATTTGTGTAGATCACATTGGTATTGCAGTAAAGGATCTTGATGAAACTATTAAGTTTTATGAAGAAACTCTTGGTGTTAAGTGCACTGGAACAGAGGTTGTTGAAGAGCAAAAAGTTAGAGTTGCTTTTATGCCTCTTGGAGACTGTGAACTTGAATTCTTAGAGTCAACTGCTCCAGATGGTCCTATTGCCAGATTTATTGATAAAAATGGCGAAGGAATCCAACATATTGCTCTTCGTGTTGATGACATTGAAGGTGCATTAAAAGAAATGGAAGAAAAAGGTATCAGAATGATTGATACAACTCCACGTTATGGCGCAGGAAATGCAAGAATTGCATTTATGCACCCAAAAGCTACAAAGGGTATTTTACTTGAATTATCACAAAGAATGTAAGAAGCAGACTCAAATATAAGAAATTGAGGTGAGTTCAAAACATGTCAACACAGGCAAAATTAGAGAGATTAAGAAAAATGGGCGAAGAGATTGAACTCGGTGGTGGATTAAAGGCTATCGAGAAACAGCATGAAAAAGGAAAATATACAGCAAGAGAAAGATTAAACATGTTTTTTGACGAAGGTA
>CAZNNQ010000045.1:0-1578 GCA_964574445.1 uncultured Eubacteriales bacterium | reverse complement strand
GGGGGTGCGGACAAAATCCTGGACTAAATTAGAGGAGGCTTTTGATGTATTCCTTAGAAGAAAAGAAAAAAGCTGTGGATTTATATATCCAGTATGATAAACAACTTATAAAAACTATTAAAACACTTGGTTATCCATCTCGTAATTCTTTAAGAAAATGGTACTACGAGCTCAGAGATAGTGGTGTACTTAAAGACAAATATACTAGAAGGCAAAAACATACTGAAGAACAAAAAGAAAAAGCTATTAAGTATTATTTTAATCATGGATCTAATGCTACTAAAACCGTTGCTGCATTAGGTTATCCGTGCCGGGCTATTCTTAAAAAGTGGATATATAATAAATTCCCAGAGCAACAAAAGGATTGTTCGTATCGAAAAAACTTGGTAGAATATACAAAAGAGCAAAAGAATTCAGCAGTAAAAGAACTTCTGCTACGCGAAAAAACAGCAAAAGATATTGCAGAAGATATAGGAGTAATTAGAGAAACTCTATATAACTGGAAGAATCAGCAATTAGGAAAAGAGGCACCTGTTAAAATGAAACCAAGAATAGATCTACCAAATGATAAAGAGAGTCTTGAAATAGAGGTTAAGCAGCTTAAAGAAAAAATCCACAAACTTGAACTTGAAAAAGACATCTTAGACAAAACAGTAGATATAATAAAAAAAGACCCGGGCACCAATCCGGAAAATCTTACAAATAAAGAAAAAACTATCGTGATTGGTGCCCTTAGAGATAAATATAAATTAAAGGAATTACTTACTTTTCTTAATCTTAATAAAAGTAGCTTCTTTTATCAGAAAGCTCAGTTAGTAAAAGGTGATAAATACACTAAACTCAGAGAAACTATCAAAGAGATATTTAATAAAAACTATAAATGTTATGGATATAGAAGGATCTATGATGCCTTGAAAAATCAAAAAACAACTGTCTCAGAAAAAGTAATAAGAAGGATTATGAAAGAGGAAGGACTTATTGTATATCAGGCAAAACAAAAGAAATATTCTTCATATATGGGAGAAATTAGTCCAGCAGTAGAAAATATTATTCAACGAGATTTTCAGGCCGAAGAACATAATAAGAAATGGTTAACAGATATAACAGAATTTCATATTCCTGCTGGAAAAGCTTACTTATCACCAATCATTGATTGTTTTGATGGCTTAGTAGTAAGCTGGACTATTGGTACATCACCAAATGCTAAACTAGTAAATACAATGTTAGATAATGCAATATCGTCTTTAAAACCTTGTGAACATCCAATCATTCATTCAGACCGAGGTGCTCACTACAGATGGCCTGGATGGATAGAGCGAATGGATGAGGCTAAACTAATCCGTTCAATGTCTAAAAAAGGCTGTTCCCCGGACAACTCAGCATGTGAAGGTTTCTTTGGAAGATTAAAAAATGAGATGTTTTATCCAAATTCATGGTTAGATGTAACTATGGAAACTTTTATTGATGAACTAAACAAATATATAAGATGGTATAATGAAAAAAGAATAAAAAACTCATTAGGAGGAAGTAGTCCTTATGAGTACAGACAAAAACTTGGTCTTGTTGCGTAAATAAAAA
>CAZNNQ010000044.1:0-1589 GCA_964574445.1 uncultured Eubacteriales bacterium | reverse complement strand
CTCGAACCCCCAGCACTCGGATTTGGAATCCGATGCTCTACCATTGGAGCTACTGACCTATGTAAAAAGCTTGAGATTTCTCTCAAGCTTTAATGACTAAGATTTTAACTTCACTTCTTTATGAATAGTGTGTTTTTTTAATCTTGGACAATATTTTTTAACTTCAAACTTTTCAGTATGAGTTTTTGGATTTTTCCAAGTAGTGTAGTTAATATCTCCACTCTCTTGGCATTTTAATCCTATTTTAATTCTTATTGCTGCCATAAAGAATCCTTATTTAATGATTTCTGAAACAACTCCAGCACCAACAGTTCTTCCACCTTCTCTAATAGCAAACTTTGTTCCTTTTTCAAGAGCAATTGGAGCAACTAATTCAACAGTCATCTCTACGTTATCACCTGGCATAACCATTTCAGTACCTTCCATTAAAGTACAAGAACCTGTAACGTCTGTTGTTCTAACATAGAATTGTGGTCTATATCCACTAAAGAATGGAGTATGTCTTCCACCCTCTTCTTTTGAAAGAATATAAACTTCACATTTAAATGATGTATGTGGTTTAATTGTTCCTGGCTTACAAAGAACTTGTCCTCTTTCAACCTCTTCTTTTTTGATTCCTCTTAAAAGAATACCACAGTTATCACCTGCTTGACCCTGATCCATCTCTTTTCTAAACATCTCAACACCAGTAACAGTAGTTTTTCTAGTGTCTCCAAATCCTACGATTTCGATCTCTTCACCAACTTTAATTGTTCCTAGTTCAATTCTTCCAGTAACAACAGTTCCTCTTCCAGAAATTGAGAATACGTCCTCAACTGGCATTAAGAAAGGTTTATCAGTATCTCTTTCAGGAGTTGGGATATACTCATCAACTGCATTCATTAATGCAACAATTTTTTCTCCCCATGGTCCAACAGTACCTTTTTTTGCCTCTTCTAAAGCTTGGAATGCAGAACCAGCAACGATTGGAGTATCATCACCTGGGAAATCATAAGTAGAAAGTAATTCTCTAATTTCCATTTCAACTAACTCTAACATCTCATCTTTATCAGCTGGATCTAATTGATCTTCTTTGTTTAAGAATACAACGATATATGGAACTCCAACTTGTTTTGAAAGAAGGATGTGCTCTCTTGTTTGAGCCATTGGTCCATCTGTTGAAGCGATAACTAAGATAGCTCCATCCATTTGAGCAGCACCAGTAATCATATTTTTAACATAATCCGCGTGACCTGGACAATCTACGTGAGCATAGTGTCTTTTATCAGTTTCATACTCAATATGAGAAGTAGCAATAGTAATTCCTCTTTCTCTCTCTTCTGGAGCGTTATCGATTTGATCATAATCTTTCATCTCTCCACCATATTTTAAAGTTAATACAGCTGAAATTGCAGCAGTTGTAGTAGTTTTACCGTGGTCAACGTGTCCGATTGTACCAATGTTTACGTGCGGCTTATTTCTTGAAAACTTTTCTTTTGCCATAGTGTTGTTCCTCTTCTAAAATTATTTTATTGCTTATTGCCCTCTGAGTAGATAAGCCTTTTGGCTTCTCTATTCAGAGGGGATTTGCACAAAATGTGCCAAGTATT
>CAZNNQ010000043.1:609-1592 GCA_964574445.1 uncultured Eubacteriales bacterium | reverse complement strand
ATTGGCTGTTCTGTCAACAGAGGTTAATTATTTCAAATTCTAGATTTTCATTAATCCAAAGTCCCATTAAATTTGGATTTCCAGGTAAATCCCATTCTTGTAAGGTAATCAGGGATTTTTTTATTTGCATAATATGCACTGCTTCTGAAGAAGGGTTAGCAGCACAATCATAATGTCCAACTATTGCTATTAGTTTAGAATGATGGAAGTCTATTGAATTAATTATTTTTTGATAAACCTTTTCTGAGAAGGAAGATTCATCTTGAGCTAATATTTTATTTACTCCGGGTTCGGTGATTATGTTGACATAATTAGCGGAAAAATTATCTTTAAAATATTTGTGAATTGGTTCCTGAATTCTTCCGTCTATACAACAAATTACAGTAGGAACAAAATCGCGATTTATATCAGATATTTTCATTGAGATTACCTATATCCAATAATCAGGATAGCTTCTTTTGCTATCAAGATTATTAATTAGTAATGCAATTAATAACAAAACGATCGCTCCAGATAATACGGGAGTAATAATCCAAAAGTAACTTCCACCTGAAGAACTTACTCCTATTAATGCAGTTGCTCCGGCTGGAGGATGAACAACTCTAAAGAAAAGCATCGCTCCTATAGCAAAGGCCACCGCGAAAGCAATTGAAAAAATTGATGAACCCAAAAGGTTATAAATTAGGACTCCAATAAGTGCGGATAGAACGTGTCCGCCAATTAGATTTCTTGGTTGAGAAAATGGTGCAGCGGGAGCACCATAAAGTAATACTGCTGAGGCTCCAAAGGGTGCAAAAAGCGGAAAAAATGTATTGTTTTGAGATAGGAGAGCAATTAAATAAATCCCTGCAAAGCCAGCAATAAAAGACCAAAATAAAGTCATTGGTGTAGCTGACATTGTAATTCCTCCTTTTATTTTTTTATTCTTTTTTCAAAGTCGATTGCAATCTGACTATTGTGGTTACAATATATAAAAAAAACAG
>CAZNNQ010000043.1:0-599 GCA_964574445.1 uncultured Eubacteriales bacterium | reverse complement strand
GTGTTGTGTGGTAGTAGAAATTTCTTGTTGACTACACCGCTTTAATGCGTTAAAATGACAAAAGATGAAAAGGGGGCTATTTTAAGATGAAAAAGAAATTATTAACAATTATTTTAGTAACAGCATTAGCATTAACTTTAACGGCTTGTGGTGGAGATAAAAAAGCCGAAGAACAAACTACTTGGGAAAAAATTCAGGCTGAAGGCAAATTAGTAGCAGGTTTAGACGATAATTATCCTCCTATGGGATATAGAAATGAAAACAACGAACTTGTTGGATTTGATATCGAAATGGGTGCAGAACTTGGCAAAAGACTTGGGGTAGAAATTGAATGGCAACCAACAGCTTGGGATGGAGTAGTTGCATCATTGAAAGCAAAGAAATTTGATGTTATTATTTCAGGCATGACTATTACTGATGAGAGACTTCAAGAAGTAGATTTCGCGGGTCCATATATTTATGCTGCTCAAGCATTAGCAGTTAAATCCGATAACGAAGATGTTCAAGTAGCAGCAGATCTTGCTGGTAAAGTTGTAGGAACACAAAATGGTAGTACTGGCTTAAAAGTTGCTGAAGAATTAAATACAGAAATTGGTTTC
>CAZNNQ010000042.1:0-1663 GCA_964574445.1 uncultured Eubacteriales bacterium | reverse complement strand
TCTTAAAGATTTAAGTTTGACCTGTGAAAACTAGAAGTTAAAAATTAATGCGGAATTGGAATTGCTAACTTATCCCGCATTTGAAGTTAAGGATAAAAAACCTTAATTTTAAAATCATGACAAAGACTCGTAAAAAGTACGACAGCGCATTTAAAGAAAGAGCAGTCCATTTGAGTAAGGAGAGGAAGAACCTTTCAGAGCTTGCCCGTGAGCTTGGAATATTCCCTGCACAACTATATAGATGGCGTAAAGAGCAAGAAGAATTTGGAATTGGCAGCTTTCCTGGGAATGGAAATGTAAAGCAGACCCCTGAACAGGAGCGTATTAATGCGCTGGAGAAAAGACTTAAAGATGCAGAACTTGAACGCGATATATTAAAAAAAGCAATCGGCATCTTTTCCAAGAACGATCGATGATATACCAGTTCATCAAGAACCACGAAAGTGTATATCCGATTGGAAAGATGTGTAAAGTATTAGATATTGGCCAAAGGAGTTATTATGATTGGAAAAGGAAAGCTATTTCTTGTAGGAGGCTTAAGTCTATATTCCTAAAAGAGAAAATAAAAGCGATTTACTTTGATAAAAAACAACGCTACGGAAGTCCAAGAATCACCGCAGAGCTACAAGCTCTGGGAGTTAAAGTTTCCAGGGTTACTGTGGCCAAATATATGAAGGAAATGGGGTTGCGAAGTAAGTTAGGAAGAAAGTTTAAGACCACAACAGATTCCAAACATTCTCATCTGATCATGGAGAACGTTTTGGATAGAAAGTTTGATGTGTCAAACCTTCAAAAGTCTGGGTGTCTGACATCACCTATATTCACACCAAAGAAGGCTTCTTGTACTTAACTACCATTATTGACCTTTACGACAGGAAATGTATAGGTTGGAGTATCAGTACAGGAATGAGTGCAGATGAAACTTCTTTAGCAGCTTGGAGAATGGCCATTAAGAATCGAAAGATTATCAAGGGTTTAATATTTCACTCAGATCGCGGAATACAGTATGCCTGTGAAAAATTTGCTAATACATTGGACTCATACAAACATATTATCAGAAGTATGAGCCTAAAAAGGAAACTGTTGGGATAACGCAGTTGCTGAAAGCTTTTTTAAGACTTTGAAGTCAGAACAGATATACGGAAATAAACTGATATCCAGGGATCAGATGAAGGCAAATTTATTTGAATACATAGAGATATGGTACAACCGAAATCGCCGCCATTCAGCTTTACAAAACAAAACAATAGAAGAATTTAGAGAACAAATAAACAATCTTAAAAATGTGGCTTAACTTTTAATGCGGATTTTATTTGCAAGTCCACTCATTTACGCTTCATATCACATTTATTCTAGAAAGCTACTTAAAATATAACTTGTTGTCTTTTCTAATTATAGTACTTTTGAAGGCTATTTAAAAGAGATTCAAGCTATGGAGCTGGAAGTTTTACTACAAACTGCTGTTGACGCCGCTTTAATAGGAGGTAGGGAGATTATGGAAGTATATCACTCCAATGAATTTGGAGTAGAGCGCAAAGAAGATCATTCCCCTGTTACTCTAGCAGATAAACGTGCAAATGCTGTAATTAATGAGATTCTTCTTCCCACTGGTATTCCTATTATCAGTGAAGAAAATAAAGAAATAGAATTTAACCAAAGAGAA
>CAZNNQ010000041.1:0-1689 GCA_964574445.1 uncultured Eubacteriales bacterium | reverse complement strand
AGGTTCTCTATATTCTAAATCATTATGAGAAGTGATTTTTGTTTTGTCAATGTATCTTCTAGGCTGTTTTACTAAAAAATCAGCAACAGAATTATATCCAATGTTATTAAAGTTTTCAGGTTTTACTCGGTAAGCATTGCTTGCTGAGTGCAACTCTTCAATAGGAATCTCAAATAAAGAAGAAATAGTCCCATTGAAACCTTCTAATGGTTTAACAATTTCATTTCTCAAGTCTTTACTAATTACAAAAGAAGGTAGAAATGAGACATTAGTTTCTGCAGCTCTAACTACATCAAATGCTCTTGCAATAGGAACAGTGTAAGTATTCATTCCCTTATTGGCAGCTCCAACTGATTCTACTAAACCTAAATAATGTGATAATGGTGGACATTCTATCTTAACATGTTTTCCAGTATGATACAAAGACAAAATAGGCATAGTAGCCAACTTTGTTTTCTCAGCTAACAAAGCAAGAACTTCTTTTTCTGCAGAGAAAACTTTTTCATACTTTGCTAATAAAGCTCTCAATGCAAAACACATGTTTGGCATAGGGTCAAAAGTATAAATACAAAAGTCTTCTTTTGTTTCCAAAGTATATTCAGTAAACTCTTTAGTAATTTGTTCTATTAATGGTATTTTTGTTTTTAATATAATATGTTCATTTTTCAATATTAACTTGTTAAACTCCATATATTCTCCTCCTACAATTGATAGACATAGATATCTACATTATATTTATTACTTTTTTCAATTAAAATTTCTTTCACTTTTTCCCAATCTCCTCCTGCGAGTCCGCATCCCATATTATATGGAACTCCAATTTTATTTAGATTGAAAGTTTGTTTTTCTTTAGCAAACTTAAGAAAGCTATCTATAGCAGAATCAAGTTTTTCATAATTTGTTTGTAATCCTTTTCCAAGACCATATTGTCCATATAAATTTATAATGACAAGGTTTTCTCTTATTTTTGCATAAGTGAACTTTCCAAATCTTTCTTCTGGAGAAGCCTCATAGAGTTTGTCAGCTTTATTTGCTAATGGATATTTTATTGAAATTTGTTTAGCAATTCCTGCCCCCATAGTTTTAAAACAGTTAGCTTGGTGCATAATAACAGTACAATCAGATTTTAGCAAGTCTCCTTTTTGGCAAAAAAGCATATAATTATTTATCCTCCTTTTATAATGAAAAACCTTCAATATGGTTTATTATACCACTTGAAGGTTTTATTATGCTTATGATATAGCTTTATTTGTAAATTCCTGCAACTTGTTGATGTAAGTGAAGACATCATTAGGCATTTGAGAAATTGCTTTTTCTAAGATCTTACAAATTTTAATTTTATTAATTTCTGTTACATGGATGGATTCATCAAGTTCCCCAGTAAGCAAGTCAACCTGTTCGTAGATAGACTCAATGCTGCTATTATCTAATTCCATCAAGTAGAATGCTCTTTCAGCTGCAGTATGGCCTCTTGCTGTAACAATTTTATCTAATGCGTCAAGTCCTCTTGTGTCTGTGATTAATGCCTTGTAAATGATGTCTCCTGAATCTCCACTTTCATCTTGGAAATATCCTTTAACAAATTTAAGTTCTGTTGAGCTGTAATTTTCTAGAATTGAATTCATTTCTAATATTTTATTAATAATTTCAACATTCAAACCATCAGAAATATTTGTTTTTCCATTAGAT
>CAZNNQ010000040.1:0-1763 GCA_964574445.1 uncultured Eubacteriales bacterium | reverse complement strand
ATCTTTAGTTTGTTACATGCAAAAATAAAGATTTTCTTCTCAATATCGTTCTAATCATAGAAAAAAAACGGCTTTGGAGTTAAAAAAATGTCGGAAAAGTCAATTTTAGCCTCAAAATCCACTATATTTGCTTCTGTAATGCCTCCTATGTATATTCTTCTAACAGGTTTTTCTATTAGTGAAGATAGGCTGCACTAGACTGATTTACCTTTGGAAATTTGCAAAATTAAGATAGTACTGAATTATGGATACATATAGTCATCGTATAAAAATCATTGTTGGTGATATTACCAAATTAAAGGTTGATGCCATCGTTAATGCCGCTAATACTTCTCTTTTAGGAGGTGGTGGTGTTGACGGAGCTATTCATCGTGCAGCTGGTTTTGATTTATTCAAAGAATGTAAAACACTTGGTGGATGTGAAACAGGACATAGTAAGATTACTGACGCTTATAATCTGCCATGTAAAAAAGTTATTCATACCGTCGGCCCAGTTTGGAACGGTGGCAATTATGGCGAAGGTACTCTTTTAGCATCCTGTTATGATTCTGCCTTATGCTTAGCAAAGGAGAATCATCTTAAATCGGTAGCATTCTCTTGTATCAGCACAGGGGTATATGGATATCCGAAATATGAAGCTGCTCAAATCGCTTTACATACCATTTTTGCGCATATACGAGACGGATTTGATGGCGACGTAATTATCTGTTGCTTTACCGAAGAAGATGAAACCGTTTACAAAGATTTATTTTGGACAGAAGCCTTAACGCTGATAGGTAAACATGACAAGGTTTCAGAATTCAAGAAGCACGTAGATGAAAAAAAAGAAGAGTATTGGAAAGCTGTTTTCTTTTGTATTCAACAATTAGAAAAAGGAGATCGCACAACACCTGAAATGCCTGCTCCTTACGGTGGCTTTGTTGATGAAGCTCTTTGGATAAGTCACAATTATAAATTCTGGATGGATGTATTTGATCTCAACCAAATAGAAAAATGCCATTACTTTGGAATTAATAATTTCTATTGTTTGATGAGTATTGGTACTGTGTATTCAAGAACTGTGAACTGTTCTAATTCGTATGTATCTCCAATTATATTATTATCGTTTTTACGTGTCCTTCAAGATAGTTGGAAAAGACAGCCTTTTATAAAATTCTTCAAGGTGATATGCGAACTCCATCGAAGAGGTTATGAACTTATTCGTATATGCCCTTCTATTTCTCCTAATGGTTGTAGCTGGAGATGTGTAACTACTGTAAAAAAACTCACATCAGAAAAATGTGGAGCTGTTTATTGTGGCGAGTATTGGGACGAACTTGCAATCAATACATCTAATGGGAGATTCTTCGAAATTGATGAACAACATCAGCTTATGGGTGAATGGGATTCTACTAAGATGAGTATCCCTGAAATGGCTGATAAGTTTATTCATTGTTATCCTCGATTGGCTAAAGCTGGATTTGGTTCAGATCCTAACTATGTGAAATGGTTCAGTAAAGCTGCAAAACAAGCAAGCTTTGGTCATATAATCTACGCTTTCGCTGATATGGAAGATTGTTTCAGCAAAGGGCATCTTTTTTGCACCTCTAAAGAGAGTGGATTCCCATTTCCTCCTGCTGGAGAAGCAAAAGGATTTGGAAAATACTAATATTCAATAGTAAATATTTTCTTTTATAAGTTCTCATCATTTTTGAATGGAAACTTGCGGCTTTGTCATCATTTCGCTGCAAAGGTATCTGTTCCGTCCTTATCCTTTCAAGGTC
>CAZNNQ010000039.1:0-1782 GCA_964574445.1 uncultured Eubacteriales bacterium | reverse complement strand
CTACTAAGTCATCGTCAACAACATATTTATTAGAAGAAGTGACAAAGATATAATCTTTCAATTCAACCGATTTACCTGACATATTTGAGATTGAAAGAACTTTTGTTCCATTCTCTTCTATATCACCATTATCATTCAATTTGTGGAATTGTTCTTGGTCATAAATTTTAATGAAACCAATAGTTCCTTTTATGTCGCCATTAATTGAATGAACTTTTTCATTGAAAGCAAAGGCATAATGTCCAATATAAACTACAGAATGTGGAATGTCAATTCCAACAAGTTGATTGCCAGCAAAGGCATAATCTTCAATGCGTTCAAGAGTAGAAGGCAATTTCACAGAGATAAGACCTTCGCCTTGGTAAGAGCCTTTTCCAATTTCTTTAACAGGGTATAGTTCTCCACCCACTTCAATTTCATCTGGGATTGTAATTGCCCCGTTCCCTTCGCCAGCAACAATAGTTCCTGTATCTGGGTCGAATACTACACCAACATCTTCAGGTGTTGGGTTTTTATATGTTGGTTCATTTCCATCAAACGCATTATCTCCAATAATGATATTTTCAGGTTTATTATTAATAGTAGGTTTTGTGTTATTTCCTGCAAAACCATTGTCTCCTACAGAACCTACATTGTGAGGGATATCAACTTTAGGGATATCATTATTTTCAAATGCACCGTTACCAATATCTTCTACACCTGAAGGGATATCTACATTTTCCAGGTCATTATCAGCAAAAGCGTTATCTTCAATTTTTTCAACGGTATCTGGAATTTTAATAGACCCAAGATTTCCGTTTTGGAAAGCACCAGTTCCAATTACTTGGACAGGAATACATTGTTCTTCACCGTCAACTTCTAGCAAGAAGTAAGGTGGGATAACTAAGTGCAAAGCAGTCCCGTGCCATTTAACAATAGTTCCTTTTCCATCGATTAATTGGAAATCATAATCAGGTAAAGGAGATGGACAAGTTAACTCTTCCTTTTCTTTGTCAATAGAAGAAAGTGATTTGTCATGTTCGTAATACACTTTTCCCATGCTATTAGTATAGAATGTTCCTTTCAATTTTGTGTTGATTTTATCTTTATATTCTTCTGGTACAATTTTATAAGTACTATCAACAGAAATTTCTTTTTCTGATAATAGATCACCTCCAACACCTAATTCTTCAGAATCAACTGGGATTAAATTACCTCCTAATCCTAAGTTGTCACTTGATTTTTCAGTGTTGAAATTAGAGGCTAATTCATAGTTTAACCCATTAATGAATAGATGTCTTTTGTCTATCTTTTCAGCAAAACCCTCTTTTTCATATAGTTGTCTTTTCATAATGAGACTACCTAATGATTTTTGGTTACTTTGCCAACTATTAATTTCTTTTTCTAACATAGTAGTTGTCATTTCTTGCTCCATGACTTTAACATCATGTTGAATTCTTACTAGTTCTGCTTTTTCAAGATAACCCACTAAACGGGGTGCTCCTATCAAAACAAGAATTGCCAAAATTGCTATCGTTACAAGCAACTCTACAATAGTAAAACCTTTTCTTTTGTTTTTCATGTGCTCTCCTCCTTTTTCTTATTTGTGATTTGCACTTTTAATAATATCATAGTTTTACATGATAACATTCCCCATAATGAAATAAGATAATATAATAATCAAAATTACTTCAAAAATAAATATTATTGTTAGAGTCTTCACAAAAAGCAACTTGTCCATCTTTATTTCCTCCTTTTCTAAATAAAAAAAAGAAGAGAGCAGTAACCACCCTCTTCCCTCTT
>CAZNNQ010000038.1:0-1881 GCA_964574445.1 uncultured Eubacteriales bacterium | reverse complement strand
CAGCTTTTGAACCGCAGACTCCTTCGCAAGTTCTTTAAAATCACGCCTAAAAACGTGCTTTTTTCTGCTTTTTGGTGCGCACATTTGCGCAATAAAAAACCCTGTAAGTCTTGACTTTCAGGGTTTTGCTTTATTTTGCTTAGAAGCTAAGCGGAGAGAGAGGAAAACGAACTATAGATCTATTTTGCCTATTCTCAATGCTTTATGTCGGTGTAATTTAAAGTCCTCGGTAAGTCCTCGGTACAAGGTTCAAAACACGGCTGTTTTTATATGCTCTGTAATGACCTCTATTGCTCAAGTATAATGTTTTATATTGGATTGGTGATAACCTTTTAAATAGAGTCCGGTTAAATGTCAAAAATATGCAGTTGAAAGAAAATCAAACTCAGCTTATAAATATCTCCTGATAATACTCCTCAATAATGGCAATATCTTCATCTGTAAGTTCTTCAAAATGATTTTCTTTCTTTTTCTTAGATAATCTTCCATTGTTTTGATTTAATAGCTTAATAAGTAGGTCTACTTTTGAGTTTGGCAGATTATAGAAAGAGTTAATTCTATTCGTTAAATTATCATACTTTTCCAGGTAATCGATTTCGTCTGGAATAATCTTATTAATTGTTTCTTCAACACATTCGTAAAGAAATTCCGCCTGAGGCGTTAAATCAAAGTAACGATACAAATCAACTGTATCATTTAGTATTTTTATATTATGATCGGACGTAGGCTCCCACTCAATTAAATCGATTCTTTGAGATGAGAAATCTTCTAATACATCCTGGTAATCACTTATCCTATTTAAAATGGCAGATGAAACAGGGAATATCATATCTCGTTTTGTATAGCCCATCCATGTCAAGATATGATGTATTAAATACCTGTGTATCCTTCCATTTCCATCAGAAAGTGGATGGATAAATACAAACCCAAATGCAATAGTTGTAGCAGTAAGTATAGGATCGTAGGTACTATTCTGAAGAAGATTGTTAGTGTTTAATAATCCATTCATCAATGAGTTGAGATCTTTAGCTTTAGCGGATATGTGATCGGGTATAGGCGAAAACGTTTCACGATCATGTTCTCCAATAAAGCCTTCTCCTTGCCTTATACCCATGTTTTTTAATTTCTTTGAACCAATAACAACATGCTGAAGGCGTTCTATTTCAGATAGAGTTAAAGGTTTTTTGCCCGCTTGTCCTATTGCTTTACCCCAATTTCTAGCCCTCATATTTGGAGGATATTCTCCTTCTATGGCAAAGGAGGCCTTTGAATCTTTTAATAACAGGAATGCAGCTGTTCTTTTTATCAGATCCTTATCCCTGTTGTCCAGTCCGTTATCAATTGACTCTCTAATATTAGAAGCGATATATTCTTCTAGTTTTTCGCTTTTTCTAATCAAAGGGCAAAATTCAGGTGTGCCAGGTAAGTTATTTTTTATTCGATGTCTGGTAGAGTTTTCTGTCGGTCCGGGATACTGCTGGCTGGGATTTATTAATTCAGCATAAGTGCCTTTTTTTAAATCAGGTATATCAAGTTTAACTCCTAATAGCCATTCGTATAAGAACCAAATTTTTCTAGCGTATTGTCCGGTTGGTTCACTTAGTATAAATTCTGTAATTTGCTTTTCACCAATATATTGAAATATTGACTTTAGAATTAATAAATCGATTCCTTCGTGTTTTAAAGCAAAAACAATATGACTAATTAGATTGTCATTGGGTTTGTGTCTTTTGGTAAACACTTGCCAATTTTCTGTATTATATCTTTGATGTTTATCTGTAATGATGGAAAGTTGCCTTGGAAGGGGCAATGCTATACTTGTATTTTCTTCTAGTTCTTGAAGTAATAAAGCATAGCCAGCTAAGATTCCCTCTTCAGGAA
>CAZNNQ010000037.1:0-1901 GCA_964574445.1 uncultured Eubacteriales bacterium | reverse complement strand
TTTGATTTCGGTTTCTTCAGAAAGAATATAAAAAGGTTTGAGATCTCCAAAATTATTCATAAAAACTCCCCACTTATAAGCTCGCTTGAAGTCTTTCCATCCACTCTCATCTTCTGCCAAGAGGCTAATAATCATATAAGACTCAAGAAACGCTATCATTTGATCTGCAGCGGTATACCGTATTGTTTTAAAAGCTTCTCTCATATTTGAGAGTGCTAAAGAGTATTCTTGCTTTTTAAACAACCTAACTGCATCTACCCAATGCTTAAGCCAAGGACAAAGAACATCATTATTAATTTTACAATATTGTTCTAACCAGCCTTCATAGTCTGTTTCTGATCCTTTAATTAGCTTATAACCATGGAGCATATTCTCGATATTAACTTCCAAGGGTTTCATTATTTTTTCAGCTTTTGCTGTGAGCCCCAAATGTCGATGTATCTTAACAGTTGCCGAATGATAAGGTTTATCTTTAGGTATCCATAACTCTAGCAATTGTCTAACCGTAAATTTTTGCTGCATTTCGATCAGGTTCTTCTCACATATTTCATCATTAACCATGAAAAGCCCTGCTAAGAAAATTTCCCTTTCCCCTAAGTCTATGGAGTCTAGATTTTTATTAATAAATTCTCCAGATAAAATAAAGAAGTCTCGTTTTACTGCAGAATAAGCCTGTATAAACATATCTACATATCTTGTTTTAAAGGCATCGTCATATGTTGATACCAGCATATGATTGCAGTAGGTTAAAAACCTAGCTAATAAAAGAAACAGTGTATAAGAGTCTGCTAATTGAGTACTAACTTTATACTTTTTGAATGCTCTGTAGAAAGTGCTGAGAATTTGAGATGTACTAGGTAACTGAACTTTTCCAGATAACCAATTTTGGACATTATTCAAATCTTTATCAGTTTGATCAACATCTTCTAATTGATGAAATGTTTGATATAACACCCCCTCAGAATCATAGATCCAGTTCATAGCATGTGCCAACGGAGTTTTTTCTGAATTACTCAACCAACTTAATATATCTGGCGCTACAGCATACGTGTCATCCAACATATATTTATAGAAAATCTCTGAAGGGAAACATATACGTGCAATGTCTACAATAAATCTTTCAATTAGATTTTCTATATTTTGCTGTTTGTTTAAAAAAGTATGCTCTTTTAAGATAACCTTCAAATAACCATTAAACAAATCACCTATTGGATTTACAAGGATTTTTTTTAAGTTATTTTCCACCATAAGAGATGAAATTGAAGAAAATAGTTCTTCAGCATACTTATCAAAATTTTCTAAGAAATTACACCCATCTTCTTCGGCTAATCTAGACAGATTTTTATGTAAACTTTTAGGTTTAATGGAAATATCTAAAATATCTTGACCCTTTGTAGGGATAAGACCAGTGGCATTATAAAAAAACTTTAACAAATCGCCTTGCGAAGGAAATCCTATAGAGTCCATAATTTATTCAACTTCTATAAAGGTTATGACTAGGTATATGGAATATACCTAGCCGAATTATCACTTTTTAACTTGAGGATTTAATTGTGTGCCTCGGTTACCTTGATTCTGATCGTAAGTACGATTAGTACCATTTGTTCCCTTATTTGCGTTACTAATATCCGCATTGTGATTGCTAGTCGATTTCTTAGTCATGATACATACCTGTTAAGTTATATTGAGGTTTGATCATAAAGACTGAGATGTAAAAAGTTAAAAAAAACTGGCGACAAGTTTTTTACAGTCATAATTGTCTTTTGTTTTTTACAAAAAAATTTCGATAAATCAAAAATATATCAGAAAACAAGGCTTTGTTGCACAAAGCTGTTCTTAAGGACTCCTTCGGCAATATAATTTCCAAATGAAGAAGCCTACACACAAAATCTACCGCACAA
>CAZNNQ010000036.1:0-2006 GCA_964574445.1 uncultured Eubacteriales bacterium | reverse complement strand
GATTTCGTTGGAGTTGATGGTCAGCATTACAGTGCAACTTGGAGCGTAAGAAGAGCACGTAATAAGGCAGAAGGTAATTTACAACCCTATGAGATGTCACTTAAAAACATTTCATCGGGTCAAGATATACCAGGAAAGAAAACAGAATTACTTCCTGAAATCGAACGTTTGGTGGGACTTAATTTTGAGCAATTTACCCGTTCTGTTTTATTGGCCCAAGGGGATTTTACAGCCTTCTTAAAAGCTGCAAAGGATGAAAAGTCTTCTTTGTTAGAAAAACTGACAGGAACTCACATCTATTCAGAAATCTCTAAAAAAGTATACGAACATTATAAAGAGGAATCCCAAAACCTCAAAGTATTAGATGTACAAAGGGAAGGAATAGCCACCCTAACCACAGAAGAATTAAAGGATTATAAGCAGCAAAAAGAGCAATTAGGCACCCTTGTCAAGGCTGATGAAAAGCGATTTGAGGATTTAAATAAACAAGTAAGCTGGCATGAGAGGTGGATTGAACTTCAAGGGAGTGTGCAATCGGCTAAACAGCAATATGATAGTGCCTTTAAAGCTAAAGAAGAAGCCAAACCCAGAGAAGAGAAGTTTCAACAGATTGTAGGAGTACAGTCAGCTAGGCCAATTTTTACAGAACTAAATGGGGTAAAGCAGCAACATTCCTTAAAAGCGGATAGTGCTTCAAAGCTGTCTACCAAAATAGATTCTTTAAAAGAGAATAAAAAAGTAGCTGATGAAAGCTTTAAAAAAGCCAATGAAACCTTTGATGCAAAGCAAAAACAAGAGCAGGAGGCGCAGCCACTTTTAAATGAAGCAAAAACATTAGATGTAAAGCTCCTTGAAAAATCAGAACAGGTAGAACAAGCCAGTGAAGAGCTTATTCGTGTAAATCGTAAGCTTACACTCCAGACAAAGGAATCTGCTGAGATTTTAATTGAACTAGGATCTGTTAAAGAAGAAATCCTTGAACTACAACAATGGAAGGCTGATAATGAATCTCGTGGGCCCATAGCGGAACAGGAAAATCTTATCTTATCTAAACTTCAGGATGCAGGGGGGATTTTGCAAAATCTTAAGTATTATAATGCTCGCATAAAAAAGGCTGAAGAAGATATCTTAATTAACAGAAAAGAGCAGGAGGATTTCCTTAATAAGGGTGATGCTATAGAAGGTGATCTGAAACAGAAAAAGAGTGACTTCGAGTCTTTGACTGCTGCATTATCTAAAGTTTCGTTCGAGAAAAATGAGAAAGAAAAAGCTGCTCTGGATACCTCTATAGAAGATCTTATTGGTGCAACAGCTCATTGGAAGTTGTTATCTTCAGCTATATCGGAAAAAGATAAATTACAACAGACACTTAAAAGTAATAAAGAGGAATTAGAGCACACCAATGTTAAGTTAATGCAAGCAAAAAATCATCTTGATGCTAAAACATTGGAAAAAGATGCATCTTTAAAAATGCTTGAAAAAGCAAAATTAGCTGCGGCAGAAAGTGTAGAGGAGTTACGAAGTCACTTGGTCCCTGAAGAGCCTTGCCCAGTTTGTGGTAGTTCGCACCATCCATATGCTGCACACCATCCAGGTCTTGATCATGTGCTTGATAAGTTGGAAGCTGAGCATAAGAAAATCGATTCTGAGTATATTAATCAATTGACTTTACACAATACGCTAAGCCAAAACGTTACGCAGCTAGAAAAGTTAATTAAGGAGCAAGAGAAGAAACACCAAGAGAAGGAAACTGACTTAGCCGAACTTAAAAGGATTTGGTCATCATTTCAGGTTTCAACTCAGTGTAATACATTTCCACAAGAGGAAAGAAGCTCTTGGTTAGAACAACAATTAAAAAGGCAAAAAGAAAGGCAGCAGGAATTACAAGTGGCATTACTGTCCTATAATAAGCAGAAGTTGGACCTTGAAAATCATAAGTCCGAATTTGACAAACTTCAAAAAGAATATGACAAGGTTCAGAACATCATTAAGGATGCTGAAAGATC
>CAZNNQ010000035.1:0-2477 GCA_964574445.1 uncultured Eubacteriales bacterium | reverse complement strand
TAACCTGCACTTTAGGATTTGAAATATCCACTCCAAACTCCAATTCCACAAGAGGCGTTACATAGTTGAGCAACTCATATTCAAGGGTGACATCAGGAAATTCTTCCTTAACTACGAAATCTGTTTTGAAGTATTTGAGATTATGAGGAATCTCCTCTTGAATATTAGATAGACGCTTGTAGGTCACCTCTTCACAAATGTTGTTTTCATTATTAGTACAAAGGATATATTTACGATTACCACCATCTTCTTTATTTAGCTGGGCAACTGCGTGACCTGTTGTACCAGAGCCAGCAAAGAAATCTAGAATAGTTGAATTTTTTCTAGAAGCCATAAAAATTATTTGCTTTAACAATCGGATCGGCTTTTTCCCATTTGCAAAAATAACTTTTCCTTCTTTAGAAACATTTCCCATGTCTAAATAAAACTCTTTCCACCAATCTCCTCGAATTTTTCTCAATCCAAATGACTCTGAAAAATCATGACATTCCCCGTAAGAATTAGAAAGCTGTAATAACTGCCTCAATTTTTTTCCATTGTTAAACAGCAAATATTTTTTTCCAGATTTTTCAACCTCGTAAATTTTACCTTCGGTAAATTTAGATTGATCAAAACCAGTTATTTTGTCATCAGCTACAATAACATCCAAATTACTTTCGATAAATTCTTTAAATTTATTACTCTTTCTATAGAGATTTTTTAAATTCTCTTTTTTAAATTCAGGTTCAATTATTGACGATACATGTTCTTTTAATGAAACCAAAGAATCACCAACAATTATCTTATTATAATGAGTGTCGTATTCAGGTCTGTAATCATATAACAAATTTTTAGCAACGTTCTTATTACCGTTAGAACTATAAACGAGAATATATTCAGCATTCTTTACAATATTCCCCATTTTTGCAGCTTTCACTTTCATCCCTTGGGTCGAAGATAGTTCCACATGTATTGTTGTAACATATTTATCTTCTCCTATAGTTTGGTCACACAAAAGTTTTAACTGTGCGTACTCATTATTATCAATGGATATAAAAAGTACTCCCTCACTACTTAAAAGTTGTTGAGCAATGTCTAAACGTCGACTCATAAAACTCAACCACTTGGAGTGACGATAGGCATCCTCATATCCAACAATTTTATCATTGTAAAAAAAATCTTTATTACCTGTATTATAAGGAGGGTCAATATAGATAATATCAATTTTTCCTTTATGCGTTTTTTCTAGTAGATGTAGACTGTGCAAGTTATCTCCTTCAAGCAAGAAGTTATAATCCTCTGATTCGGGATTCCCAACAATTTTCTTGGTCTCGTCTTCAACGAAAACCGGAATCTTGGTTTTCATCTCTTCCTCGACCAATTCGGCATGCTCCTCCCATACCAGACCATACTTCTTGGTATTGAGTAAACAGATAAGATTTTCTAACTTATCTACATCGTCATTTCGTCTATCTTCACGTGCTTGTTTTAGAAGCTCCTGCACATAGGCGATTGCTCCGTCCTTCTCATTCTTGCGAGGACGTTCGATAAAATCTTTAGACATTACAAAACACCCCCTTTCTCAAAAAAGAGGGTGTTTTCGTGTACGCAGAAAAGAGGTAGAAAGCTACCTGCTTGTTGCTTGTTGCTTGTTGCTTGTTGCTAATAGTATCAAGTTTTAATCTCCTTGTCAACTGATTTCTTTACTGTTCTATTATACCACGACGGACTTGAGAAAAAATTTAATACTGCTAAAAGAAAAAAATGACCTAGCAAGTCCTTTTTCGGGGTATTTTAGTTCAATATTTCAGAGAAAAACAGCAAGAAATTCCGTTATATCAAGCTTAATGATAGTGACTTGACAAGTTATATATTTATATCCTGCAAAGAGTTAAGATTAGCTTATAAAAATAAATAGTCCAAATGGTGGCCACCAAAGGACGGACTGAAACAATATGAAAATTAGTCAAAAAGACTAATTCTGCATATTACTGTTTCGCCGTTTCTTTGTTGTGCCTTTTGCATCCTCCGGCAACTGTAATAGCTCATTTGTTTCTTTCCGTCTAAGGGCTGGAAAGGACAACTTATGCTAAAAGCTAAAGTTAAAACTCTCTATTGTGAACTGCTCGGTGAATCTCTCAAGCAACAATTTATTGAAAAAGAAATTCTTCAAAACGAAGTAGCCTACTATTTTGATGATGACATCCGATTGATTTCTGCCCCTGCAATTAGCCAAATCCTAAAAGGGAAACGCAATATCTCTTTAGATACTGTGGATGCTCTTCAAGAAACATTAGGACTGCCCAATGTAAAAAGTGTCTTCTTTCCTAATATTGATTTCTGTGAGTTACTCATTAGCCAATTGACAGAGTTAATTCTTACTGATGGTTCTAGCTCTACAAAGCAACTCTTTCAAGCAAAAGAGAATGATATTCAACAGAATCTCTCAACCTTGGCAACTGCTCTATATGATTACTTCCCTGATTTTCCTGAAGAAG
>CAZNNQ010000034.1:0-2685 GCA_964574445.1 uncultured Eubacteriales bacterium | reverse complement strand
GGAAGCTTCCCTTTTACACGAATTGTCAGGAGATAAAATATATTTTTTTGCCAATAACGTTCGTTATTCGGCGAACAATAAACAGAATATAAATTAATTAAAGAAAAGAGAATTTATTATGAAAAAAATGATGATTTATGACCCGGCAATGTGTTGTTCAACTGGTGTATGTGGTCCGTCTGTTGATAAAAATTTACTTAGAGTGGCAACTACAGTAAGCAGTTTAATTAAAAAAGGAGTGAAGGTTGAAAGGCATAATCTGTCTGATAATCCCCAGGCATACATTGACAACGTAGAGGTGAATAAATTGCTAAATGACAAAGGTGTTGAAGTTTTACCAATTACAATTGTGGATGGATATGTTATAAAAACAGGTGAATACCCTACTGACGAGGAATTTGTGAGTTTTCTTGAGATTCCACAAGAATACATTATTTCGGATAAGACAGAAAAAAATGAAGTAGTTAATAATGATAATTCAGGTTGCTGCGGAGAGTCAGGTTGCTGTTAAGAGTAATAGTGTAGAAAATGATTTTAAAAAAAAGTAAATAGTTAAAGAGAAAAAAATCATGTATAAAGATTTTAATATAAAAGATATTGAACTAACAAAATACCTTTTTTTCACAGGAAAAGGTGGTGTAGGTAAAACATCATTAGCCAGCAGTATTGCAGTTAATCTGGCTGACAGTGGTAAGAATATAATGCTTGTGAGCACCGACCCGGCCTCTAATCTTCAAGATGTATTTGAAACTGAATTGAATAATAAGGGAGTAAAAATAAAAGAGATTCCAAATCTTACAGTTGCAAACTTTGAACCGGAGGCTTCAGCAGCTGAATATAAAGAAAGTGTTGTTGGCCCTTTCAGAGGTAAATTGCCAGATGTTGTTATTGAAAACATGGAAGAGCAATTGTCAGGTTCTTGTACAGTTGAAATTGCATCTTTTAATGAGTTTACAAATTTTATTGCGGATGATGAGGTTGCAGAAAAATATGATCATATTATTTTTGACACAGCACCTACAGGACATACCTTGAGAATGCTTCAACTTCCATCATCATGGACAGATTTCATAAGCAAGAGTACTCATGGTGCATCTTGCTTAGGTCAGTTATCAGGCTTAGATGATAAGAAAGAAATATATAAAAGAGCTGTGGACAATCTGGCTGACGGTAAACAAACTAGATTGATTTTAGTGTCCAGACCTCAGACTTCTGCCTTAGCGGAAGCCGATAGAACATCTTTTGAGCTACAGGAATTGGGTATTAATAATCAAATCCAGATAATAAATGGTGTATTAAAGGAGCATGATGATAAATTATCAACACTAATATTCGATAAGCAGGACGAGGTAATGAGAAATATGCCGGAAGGGCTTAAAAGTCTTGAAACCTATATTTTGGCTTTAAAACCATTCAACGTCACTGGAATAAATAAACTCAGAGCATTCTTAAATGGGGCAGAAGAAAAAATTGGTGCTTCGTTAAACAAGGAGACTCAAGTCACAACCGGCTTAGATATTAAGAATACTGCAACTTTGGAGAAAGTTGTGGATGATCTGTATAACTCAGATAAAAAAGTGATATTCACCATGGGTAAGGGTGGCGTTGGAAAGACTACTATTGCTGCAACAATTGCACTTGCATTGGCAGAAAAAGGAAAAAAAGTTCATCTGACAACAACCGACCCCGCAGCACATTTGAAATATGTGATTGATGAAAGTCAGGGAATAACAATGAGCTTTATTGATGAAGAAAAAGAGTTAGAAAAGTATAAGAAAGAAGTAATAGCAAAAGCAAAAGAATCAAATGCATCTCAAGACGATATTGACTATATAGAAGAAGATTTAAGAAGTCCGTGTACACAGGAAATCGCTGTATTCAGAGCATTTGCAGAGATAGTTGACAGATCTGAAGATGAAATAGTTGTGATAGATACTGCACCAACAGGACATACAGTTCTATTACTGGAATCTACAGAAAGCTATAACAAGGAAATTATGCGTACAAAAGGTGAAACACCAGATTCTGTTAAGAAATTACTCCCGAAACTTAAAGATAATAAATTCACCGAAGTACTGATTATATCATTGGCAGAAGCAACTCCATTTTATGAGGCTATGAGACTTCACGAAGATTTAAACAGAGCTGGCATATTCAGTAAATGGTGGATTATCAATTCAAGTTTTTATGCTACAGATTCTACCAACAACATTTTAAAAGCTAAAGCAGAAAATGAAACTCAATGGATTAAAGAGATAAATGAGACATCCGGGGGGAATATAGCATTAATAAAATGGGTTCCGGAAGAATTGAAAGGACAAGGTCTAAAAAATCTTTTAAAGTAAAATAATTAATTCTGACATCCGTCATTTATTTGGAGGTAAGATTGATTTAAATTAATTGAAATAAAAATATGGAAAATAATAAAAGTACATCCGGTATCAGCTTTTTCAATAAATATTTATCAGTTTGGGTGATATTGTGTATGGTTGCAGGTGTTTTGATTGGAAGGTATTTTGCTGTAATACCGGAGTTTTTAAGCAGGTTTGAGTATGCGAATATTTTCTATCTGGTGGAGAAACAAGTTTAGATGAGATTCGAGATTTAATAGACAGTCTACCTAATGGTCCTATAAAAGACGATTTAATAGGTAAACTTGAGGAAGCTGAAGTTGGCCAAAATAAC
>CAZNNQ010000033.1:0-2751 GCA_964574445.1 uncultured Eubacteriales bacterium | reverse complement strand
ATAAACTATTGGAGGATGATATTATGAACCAAGTACTTGTTGAGATTTGCTTACGAGTGAGAGATATTGAGGCAACTTTAGATTTTTATACGAATTTATTCGATTTTGAAGTAGCTAGTCGTAGAGAATTCCCTGAAAATAAATTTGATTTAATTTACCTAAATTCCCCAGGCTCTTCTGTTCAAATCGAACTAACTTACAATTACGATGCAGAGCCATACGAGGTTGGAAATGGCTTCAGTCATTTAGGTGTGACTGTTAGCGACTTGGAAAAAATGCATGAAATTTGTAAAGCTTCAGTTTATGAAACAGGTGAATTACGAGGACTTTCTGGTGGCACACCAACTTACTTCTTTGTGACTGATCCTGATGGTTACCGTATTGAAGTAAAACGCGCAAAATAATTTTATACCACAAAATAAATGGAGACGGTGATTTTTATCATCGTCTCCATTTTTTTTATTTAAAAGTAATTCAGGATAAGCTAACTACGATATAAATACGAATAAAAAAACTATTTTAAAGTTTGAATAAAATCTTTATTTTTCAGAACAGCTGAGGTTCCTTCTACATCTTCAATCATACTAACAATTAAAAATTTTCCATCTACCGTGTCATACGCTAAAATAAAACTATTCTCCTGGCCTTTAGTATCTTGTTTTTCTTTAATTTCAGCCGTTCCTGTTTTTCCTGCCAGCGTACCATCACCAGTTGATAATGGGTGTGCTGTTCCGTTAACATCTTCTACCGTTTTTATGAGTGAATTAGTTACCAATTCAGCAGCTGAACTAGAGATAACTCCTTCTTTTTTCTTTTCTTCTCCCCCAACTATAATTTGAGGATAGACGATATTTCCCTGATTAGCAAAGGCAGAATACATAACTGCTTGCTGAATCGGATTAATCAATAACTGTCCTTGACCGTATGAGGTGTCTGCTAATAAAATTTCAGATTTAATTTCATCGTTACTAATTTGGGCGGGAGTCATTGGAATATGAACGTTCATTTTTTCTCCAAATGGAAATTTCTTTAAGCCTGCCAAATATTTATCCGTTCCTAACTCCAATACTTCTTGAGCAAAATAGATATTATCCGAATATATTAATGCGGCATCCATATTCACTATCGTTGGAACCTCTGACACTCGTGTAACAAAATAATCCCCCCACGAACCATCTTTTTGCCATTTTAAGCCTGTTATTTCATGAGTTTTATCTATTGTTGTTACTTTTTCATCGATTCCAATAGCAGCTGTAATCGTTTTAAAAGTTGATCCTGGCGCATATCCTAATCCAAAGCGGGCTAAAAATGGATTAAGTGGATCTTTTGCAAGATCATCGTATTCATCTTGTGATATTCCTAAAATAAAGTGATTCGGATCGTATGATGGTGAGCTGACCACAGCTCTTAACTCCCCTGTTCCAGGTACAGTTACAACTGTTGATCCTGGTAAATTATCTAACGCTTCAAATGCGTTCTTTTGAACTTGACTATCAATCGTTAACTGAATATCTTTCCCATCTTCTTTTTTTTGTTCAATAAGCGTTTCTTTAAACGTTCCCTCTTCATTCACAATATCAATCTTGCCACCTAATTTACCTCTTAATTCTTCATCGAATTGGGCCTCTAATCCTGTCTTACCAGTTTCTTCAAAACCTGTTAATGATGGATCTTTTTCAATTTCTTCAGCCGTTGTCTTTCCGGTATAACCAATTAGTTGGGCACTAGCTTCACCTAAAGGATAATAACGTTTGTTTACCGTTTGAACAGTTATTCCTTTCGTTTCATAGGTAGTTAAATCTTCATTGAAATCCACTGTTTTAATCGGTACAAAAGAGTCTTCGTTAACCCAAGTTTGTGATAAAAAAGTGTTTAGCTTCTCTTCTGACATATCGAATTTTTTACTTATATCAAAAAGACTTTGTTGTCTTTCTTCTCCCTCACCTAATTGATTCGGGACGATACCAAATTGAGGGTAATCATGTTCAGTAGCCAGTGCTAGTTTGTTAACATCTTGTATTTCACCACGTTTAGGAAGCTCATTACTCATAAAAATTTTATCGCCTTTATCCATTTTAGAAAAGATTAAAGAGTAGTTCCAATCAATCAAATACTTCTTATTTTCTTTAATTAATTTTCCAGACATTTTTTCTTTCTCTAACTTTCCAAAAGGAGTTTCCATTTGAAATAGAATTTCAAAATTCTCTTTTGAAACTTGTTCAACTTCTCCTTTTATATCAGAAATTCCTAAGCCATTAAAAATAGAATCATATTTCTCTATTAATTTATCTTGATCTAAACCTTGCTCTAGGACTGATTCTTCTGAAACACTCTTAACAAGTTGTTCAAAATTTTTCTTCTCAAATGAGCTCACAAAATTCTCTACTGTTTGATTTTGTAATCTCTTATCATAATTTTGGTAAACCATATAGCTGATACCCGATGCAAGTAACACTAATACAGTACCTGTACCAATTATTACCTTCTTCTTATTCATATTAACCCCTCCATTAAAACATTACTATTCAGTGTAGCATAGACTGTCTATCTGTTAACAACCTTACATATTTATTCACTAGTGTTGCATGAAACATTTATTGTTTCACAGCACTAGTTTTTTCTTCTTTAAATCAAAAAAATCCTTTATAATAGGCTTGGATGACTCATCTAAGACCTAATATAAAGGACTTAACAACATGGATAAGTATAAAACAATTTCAGCATTTAATAAATGGCTTTCGCCAATAAATT
>CAZNNQ010000032.1:0-2753 GCA_964574445.1 uncultured Eubacteriales bacterium | reverse complement strand
AGGAAGTGTTATTATGAAAAATCTTTTTACAAAAGATATAAAATTTTTTAAAGGAAATAATCCTCAAGAACTTATAGAAAAGTATGGGAGTCCATTGTATGTATACAGTGAAGATATATTAAGGGAACGTTGTAAGGAAATGAAGAATTTAGTAAGCTATCCTAAATTTTTGTCTAATTATTCAATTAAGGCAAACTCAAATTTGGAACTACTTAAAATAACAAAATCAGAGGGTTTGGTAGCAGATGCCATGTCCCCAGGAGAAATATTTGTTCTTGAAAAAGCCGGGTTTGAATATAGTGAAATCTTCTATATAAGTAATAACGTATCAGAGGAAGAAATGCAGTTTGCGATAGACAGAGGAATAATGGTTAGTATTGACTCTTTATCCCAACTTGAAATGTACGGTAAATTAAATCCGGATAGTAAGGTAGCAATTAGATTTAATCCTGGTGTTGGTGCAGGCCATAGTGAAAAAGTAATAACTGGAGGAAAGAAAACAAAGTTTGGAGTAAACATTGATCTTGTTTCAGAAGTAAAAGAAATACTAAATAAGTATAATCTTACATTAGCTGGAATTAATCAACACATTGGTTCGTTATTTATGGAAGCGGACTCTTATATAGAAGGAGTTAAATCTATTTTGGCTGTTGCTGAAGAATTTGAGAATATTGAATTCGTTGATTTTGGTGGTGGCTTTGGAATTCCTTACAGGAAGCAAGAAGGTGAAGCTAGGCTGGATGTAAAAGAGTTTGGAAAAAAATTAGATGCTGTAATTAATGAATGGGTAGCCAAGACTAAAAAAGAACTCTTATTTAAAATAGAGCCAGGAAGATATATTGCCGCAGAGTGTGGTGTAATACTAGGAACAGTTCATTCAATAAAAAATAATTATGACAGAAAATATATTGGTACGGATGTGGGATTTAATGTTCTTGCAAGACCCATGACTTATGGGTCTCATCATGATATGGAGATTTACAGGAACGGAAAAATAGTAGATGAAGGACCAGAAGAAAACGTCCATGTAGTAGGTAATATTTGTGAAAGTGGAGATATTCTTGCGGAAGATAGATGTCTGCCTGTAATTGAAGAAAAAGATTTAATATGTATTACTGATGCAGGGGCATATGGTTATTCCATGGCTTCAAATTATAATAATCGTCTCAGACCAGCTGAAGTATTAATCAATTCTGATGGAAGTGTGAGACTTATAAGAAAAAGAGATACTCTTGAAGATTTGGTTAGAGGGTTTTGATTATGAAAAAAATAATATTAGCAGGTGGCTGTTTTTGGGGTGTTGAAGCTTTTTTAAAAAGAAGAGAAGGTGTTATTACAACCGAGGTTGGTTATGCTAATGGGAAGACACTAAATCCAACATACAAAGAAGTTTGTTCTGGAACTACGGGGTATGCAGAAGTATGTGAGGTCACTTTTAATGAAAAGGTTGTCACTTTGGAAAGAATTTTAGAATATTTCTGGAAAATTATTGACCCAACTCTTTTGAATAGGCAAGGGAATGATATTGGGAGCCAATATAGAACAGGGGTTTATTACTTAGATAAAGAAGATTTGCCAATAATAGAAAAATCCTTAAATGAAGAGTCTTTGAAATATGAAAATCCAATAGTTACCGAAGTTGAGCCTTTGGCAAGTTATTTTCCAGCTGAAGAATATCACCAGGATTACCTGACCAAAAATCCTAGAGGATATTGTCATATTCCTCTAGACTTATAAAAAAAGAAGGTTATACTATGATGTTTTATACTTATATATTAGAATGCAATGATGGAACATTTTATACTGGCTGGACTAACAATATTGATAAAAGAGAGGAAGCTCATAACAAAGGCTTAGGGGCAAAATATACAAAAAGTCGCCTTCCTGTCAAAGTTGTATATTTCGAAATTTTTGAAACAAAAAAAGAAGCAATGAAAAGGGAATGGGAGATAAAAAAACTTAAAAGGAAGAACAAAGAGAGACTAATATATTTGCCTTGACAAGTAACAGTTTTATTTGTTATTATGTTGTCGGTATTGAAGAGACCGATATACATATAAAGCAAAATTCATAGGAGTGTTTTTATAAATAACTTTTAAAAATGAAATATACTAACCATGGACAACCAGGGTTGGTATATTTTTTTATTTTTTATTTCAAATTAAAGGAGAGGGGGACGGATTGCTAAAAAACAAATATAAATTATTCTAGGAGGAAATTGTAGTGAAAAAAACATTAGCATTTATTTTATTAATAACATTAGTATTTGGTTTCGCCTCATTCGCAATGGCTCAGACAACTGAAGCCCCTGTAGAAGCAGAAGCTGAAAAAACTGCAGAAGAAATCGCAGCTGAAGAAGCTGCTGCTGCAAAGCAATCAAAAGATATCAGAAATACATTAATTATTCTTGGTATTGCGGCATTCTTATTCGTAACTGAACTTATTCCTTTAGCTGTAACAGCTATGTTTGTTCCAGTATTATTAGTTTGGACTGGAGTTTTAACAACAGCTCAAGGTCTTTCAGGATTATCTAACACAAACGTTATGCTTTTTGCAGGTATGTTTGTTGTTGGTGCTGGTTTATTTGAAACTGGTGTCGCAAATGCAATTGGTGACAAGGTTGTTAAAATTGCAGGTGGTAGCGAAATGGGACTAACTCTTGGAGTTATGACTTTAGCAGCTCTTATGTCAGCAGTATTAAGTAACACAGGTACAACAGCTGTTTTACTTCCAGTTTGTATTGGTATTGCTAA
>CAZNNQ010000031.1:0-2761 GCA_964574445.1 uncultured Eubacteriales bacterium | reverse complement strand
TCAAAAAAGAATTATGGAAGCTAGAAGGATACGCACTGCAGAAAAAAGTATCAGAACAATAAGGAGCTGATTAAGTGCATAATTTTATAGACAGAGTAAAAAGTGGGGCGATACAAGGGCAAAAGGAGCATAATGTCCTTGCATCTATAACTATCGCTCAGGCAATCCTCGAAAGTGACTGGGGCAGAAGTGAGTTAGCATTAAAGGCTAATAATTTATTTGGAATAAAGGCTGATGAAAATTGGACTGGAGATAAATATAACAAATCATCTAAAGAGTGGGAAGGTGGCAAGTCTGTAGATAGGGTATCAGCTTTTAGAAAATACTCAAGTTGGGAAGAGTCCATAAAAGACCATGCAAAGTTTTTTACTAGTACCTCCTGGAGAGCAAATATTTATGCGGACATTCTAAAAGCAACAGATTATAGAAGTGCAGCAAAAGCATTGGGAGATAGTCCATATGCAACAGATCCAAAATATGGCGAGAAGATACTGAAAGTTATAGAAGATAATAAATTATACGAATTTGACAAGGGAGTTGATAGTATGGCATTTGTAAAAACAATATGTATAGACCCTGGACACGGTGGACACGACCCAGGAGCCACTGGACATGGGTTAAGGGAAAAAGATGTAGTCCTGAACATATCAAAAAAGCTGGGAGAAAAGTTAATAGCTCAAGGATTTAAGGTGGTTTATACAAGGACTAGTGATACATTTGTTGCTCTTACAGACAGAGCAAACATGGCAAACTTAGCAAGCGCGGACTTGTTCGTGTCCGTTCACTGTAATTCGCATAATTCAAATGCTCTTGGCTTTGAAACATTTCATTTTCCAACCGCAACAGAAGGGCGTAAAGTTGCACAATTAGTTCAGGATGAAATCTCCAAAAACACTAATCTATATCAGGTAGGAGCTCATAAGGTAAATAGAGGTGTAAAATCAGCTTATTTTACGGTACTGACAAATACTGCCATGGATGCAATTCTTGTAGAAACAGCTTTCATATCTAATCAAAGGGACAATCAGATATTGAGAGACCATCAAGATGGATTTGCAGAGGCTATCTGTACTGCGATATGTAAATACTACGGTGTTGATATGAGTAAAGCAACTACAACTCTACCAACACCGATAGATATAGAAGAAGAGCCACATTGGGCAGAAAAGCACTTTGACAGTCTTAACGACAAGGGAATCACAGTCCACGAAAAAAGGTTTGATGATAAAATCAGCAGGGGAGAAGTAATGGCCTTGACTGATAGAGCAACAGATCTAAAATAAAATATTATAACTTTTTTAACTCTACCCCGCCCGTTGTGGTGGGGTTATTTTTTTTATTTATTTTTTAAAATAATTTACATAACTATAGCTTAAATGTTTAAATTCCAACATTTAAAGAGTATAAACTATTTTATCAAAAAGGCTTGACAGTATAACGTATACGTTATATAATGTAATTAAGGTAAGAGATAGAGAGATTCATAAATATAAATTAAATATTAAAGGAGACGATTAAAATGACAAACTTAAAAATGGTAATCACAGAAGAGGGAAGAGTAATAGAAACAAAGGAATTTGAAACAGTTGCAACTTTAAAGAACTATTTAACAGAGGAATTTGACAGACTTACTGGATGGATAGAAGAGGAAGACGAGTTAGTAGAAACAGCAAGAGAGGAACTTGAAGCAATTGAAACAGAAGAAGACGCAAGAGAGTTTACAATAGATATGAGCTACTGGACACTAGAAGTAAAGTAATAGAGAGGGGGATTCCCCCTCTTTTATTTGATAGGAGCGAGTAAAAAATGACAGTTGGAGAAAGATTTTGCAGGGTAGTTGTGCTAAAAGAATACACTAAAAAAGGCGACACAAGGAAAACTTGTTACTGCAAGTGTGACTGTGGAAACTATTTTGAAACGCAGAAATTAAATCTTACCAGTGGGGATACTAAGTCCTGCGGATGCCTCAAAGATGAATTGACCGCAGAAATGTTTAGATCTGAAAAATGGGATAGAATAAGAGAGCAGAATAAAGATAAGCAATTTAAATACGGTACAAACTTACACAGCTTGCAGAAAGAAACAGAAAGCGAAGATACGATAACAGGAAGAAAAGGTGTTAGAGTTGCTAGAAACAAATATCAACCTTACATTACTTTTAGAAATAAAGATTATTACTTGGGAGCCTATGAAACATTTGAAGAGGCTGAGGAGATAAGGATAAAAGCCGAAGATATCCTACATCAACCAGCATTGGAAGACAGGATAGATGACATAAAAGACTTTGAAAACTCAGAGGGCTTAAAGCTCTATATAACATCTAAAGAGCTGGATAGGAGTTATGAGGATTTAAAACACAACTATATAAGAGTTACTGAGGCGGCAAAGGTATATAAGGTTAAAGTGGTTACTCTGAAGAAACACGTAGAAACTGAGAACGTAGACCATTTCTACAATTTTAATGTTTTGTATATCAATAAGAAATGGTTAGATACAAATAAAAAGAGGAGATAATAATATGAGCAAGGAAAGAACAACGGAGGCTCAGAAAAGAGCATCCAGGGCATGGGAAGTTGGGAATAGGAGAAAAGCCACGATAGATAACTACAAAAGAACAGCAAGGTTATTTATCAATAAACACTCTGATTTAGAGGAGTTAGAAGAGTTGGAAGAATTAATTACGGAAAGAAGAAAAGAATTAAACAAAGACCAGGAATAATCTCCTGGTCCTTTTTATTTGCCACTCTTTTTGCCACTACCA
>CAZNNQ010000030.1:0-2855 GCA_964574445.1 uncultured Eubacteriales bacterium | reverse complement strand
CTTGGAGCTATTGATCGTTTTGATACAGAAAAAGGTATACGTTTCAAGACCTTTGCCTATAAGACAATTTCCGGTAAGATCTTAAATTATTATAGAGATAGTACTTGGCGTGTTGGGATTCCTAGAAAATATAGAGAACTTAGTACTTACATTACAAAGGCTGAAAGAGAAATTTATCAAGATACTGGTGAAAATCCTGATATTAAAGATGTTGCAGCAAAGCTGGGTCTTTCAGTAAAAGAAGTTGAACGTGTTATGGAGGCTAAGCGAGCAGCTAAAGTTTCATCTTTATCAGAACAGCTTGAAAAAGAAGACAAGGCAACAAATAAGACTGAGCTTATACAACTCATGGGAGCTGAAGATAAAGAACTCACTGGTGTAGAACTTAAGCAAGATTTAATTAACGCTTTAAATGAATTAGATGAGAAAAAAAGAGCGGTTATTTATATGAGATTTTTTGATGATCTTACACAAAGCAAGGTTGCGGAATTGTTAAATGTATCTCAGATGCAGGTTTCTAGGCTTGAACGAATGGCATTAGAAGAGTTAAAAAAAATGCTGTAAAAAATCAAATATGGTGACAAAAGTGGGGGAGCGACGGATTCTAAGTCGCTCTTTTTATATTTTTAAGAAAAAGGTATGGAGGGAAATTGAATGGTTATCAGTAATGAGCAACTTCTCAATGCAGTTATAAACTCTGTAGATGCAGCGATTCTAATGGTAGATAGTAATTTAAAGGTAGTTATGTGTAATAAAAGATTTGAAGACTTTTTTGGAATTAAACAATCTTTGATTCTAGGAGAAGATAAACGAGAAGCAATTACAAAATATATAAAATGGCAAGCAAAGGATCCAGAGGCTTTTCAGGCAAAACTTTTTTGGTTATATGATAATCCTGAAAAAATATCAAATGATGAAGTAGAGGTAAGTGTTCCTCAAAGAAGAATTCTTCATCGTTTTAGTGGTCCTGTTTATGATCAAAAAAAATGTACTGATAGGGCGCGTAGAGGTATATTATGATATAACATCTTCAAGAAGGCTTCAAAAAGAATCTGACTATAAAAATGAGCAACTATTTCTTTTAAATGCAGCATCTGCTTCAGTAAGCAGTTCTCTGGAAATAGAAAAAATGTGTTCCTTGTTTTTGAAAAAAATATTAGAAATAACTAAAGCAAGTGAAGGCGTACTATATGTTTTCCAAGATAAAGAGTTGAAGAAAATCACAAAAATTAAAAATGAATGTATTGTAAGCAAAATCCGAAAAGTAAATTTGCGTAAAATAAAAAATATTGAATGGGGTAATTTAAGTAGTTCTAAATTATTTATAGAAAAAAATAAGGAAGGATTTTATGTTGCATTTCCATCCTGGGCCCCTAATAAAAAAATAAATGGAATTTGTATAGTTGTTTGGGAAGAACTGGACGAGAAGTGGTTTAATAATGATTTAATTACGAATATTGGTTTGTATTTAGGAATTGGAATTAGTAATGCTAAGTTGTATGAAGAAGCAAGGAGATCAGCTATTCTTCAGGAAAGAGATCGAATTGCTATGGAAATGCATGATGGATTCGCTCAAACTTTAGGCTATCTTGGACTTGGCCTTGATTCTGTATTTGAAAGAATAAAAAAGAACAAGGATAAAAATGAGTCTATGGAGTTGATTGAGCAACTAAGAACTGTTGTAGACAGGTCATACGC
Source organism: uncultured Eubacteriales bacterium (assembly GCA_964574445.1). GTDB lineage: Bacteria > Bacillota > Peptococcia > Peptococcales > SKKY01 > SKKY01. The sequence goes on along the minus strand of CAZNNQ010000030.1, from coordinate 1,157 downwards.
AGATGTTAGAGAAGCAATAATAGGGCTGAGAGTTAATATTTCAAGTGAACAAGGCTTTTTTATTGCAGTTGAAAAATATCTTGAAGAGTTTAAGAACCTTACAAAAATTGAGACAGTTACAAGTATCCAAAAGAATCTTAAGGAACCGGATTTTGAAAGTCAGTTACATATAATTAGGATAATTCAAGAAGCAACTACGAATGTACGCAGGCACTCACAAGCCACTGAAATTAAAGTTAACATATCTAAAAACAGGAATTGTTTTAAATTGTTAATTGAAGATAATGGCAGAGGGTTTATTGAAGAGGAACATGTAGATGGCTTTTCTTCTCTTCATCAAGGGATAAAAATAATGTATCAAAGAGCGAAATTTTTAAATGGAGAATTAAAAATAATATCAGCAAAAGGTTCTGGTACAACAGTAGCATTAGAAATACCATTGAAGGTGACGAGAAAAAATGAAAAATAAAATACGTCTTTCTGACGCAAATATATTAATTGTTGATGATCACAGTTTATTTAGAGAGGGTTTACATAGAATCCTGAAAGATTCAGAAATAAAAAATATCTATGAGGCAAGTAATGGGGAGGAGGCAATTGCTACTGCTGAAACAATCAAACCAGAAATTATCTTAATGGATTATCATATGCCAGATATGAATGGGGTTGAAACAGCAAAAATAATATTAGAAAATAATCCCGAGATTATTGTAGTTATTCTTACAGTTAATGAAGACGACGGAGCTATTGCAGAAGCTTTAAGTGTTGGTGCGCAAGGATATTTAAATAAGAACATGAGATCTATGGAGATAATTAATTCTTTGAGAAATTTATTAAAAGGAAAAGTTTCATTAGCAAAGCCACTTAATGAAAATATAATTGACAAAATTCGGAAAGAAAATTTAAGAAAAATGGATATCCCCGAAGAAGAAAGAAGATATTCTGTTGATATAACTTACAGAGAAAAGGAAGTTCTTCTATTATTAGCTAAAGGACTTAGCAATAAAGAATTGGGTGATAAGTTAAGTATTAGTGAAAATACAGTGAAAAATCATGTTAGTAAGATTCTTGACAAATTAGAGGTAAAGAGCAGGTCTCAAGCAGTTGCAAAAGGTTTATCCGTTGGGGTAATTTCTAAGAAAGATTTAATATAAATT
>CAZNNQ010000029.1:0-3032 GCA_964574445.1 uncultured Eubacteriales bacterium | reverse complement strand
ATGAGGGGTTAACATCAGCAATGAGACAGAATCCTGACGTTATATTATTAGGTGAGGTGCGTAATACAGAAGAGGTCACTGAGTTGCTGAGGGCAGCTGAGACAGGTCATTTAGCCATCAGCACAATGCATACAAACTCTGTAGCAACTACTCTTAATCGAATACAGAATTTATTTTCTGGGAACGAGCAAAGAAGAATAATGAGTACTTTAGCAGATACATTAAGAGGAATTGGAAATCAAGTGTTAGTGAAAGACAAAGAAGATGGCAGGTTTGCTGTGAGAGAGTTATTGACAATTAATGATGAAATAAAGAAATTGATTGTTAATGGAGATGTACAAGGTGTTAGAGCTTACCAAGTAAACAACAAGTCAACCATGGAGCACAAGCTTGCTGAAGCAGTCTCAATTGGAAGATGCCATGAAGAAGAAGCAAGAAAGCATGTTGTAGACATTGAATTATTTAATGCGTTAATTGAATAATGATGTATTATTGGAAGGAGGGGAACCTCCTTTTTTTATTTAAGTGATATTGCAATTGTGAAATATTTGTAAATAAAACTTTTAGGAGAATCTTTTTTGCAACTCATTAAAGCAGAAGGAGGGAAGATCTAAATTTGAAATTTAAAAGGTATAATATATATGTGAAGTCTTTAACGGTATTATAACATTGGGAGGAAAACTATGAAAAATAAAAAAGGGTTTACTATTGTTGAATTGCTTGTTGTTATTGCTGTTGTTGCTATTCTTGTCTTACTTGCTGTTTTAGGAATTTCTAATTACATTGAAAAAGCAAAAGTAACTAGAATTCAAAATGATGTTAGGGCTGTTGAAAATGTTTCTAATGCTTATAACCTTGAACATGGGGAATATGACATTGATGGCTTTTTATCCCCGATTCAACTTCAAGAAAAAGCAAATGAAGGAAAGTTTTACACAAGAGAAGGTAAAGAAGAAGAGGTCGACAAAAGTAAAACTTATGAGAAACTATCGTCTTCGACGAAGGGTGAAGTAAGCTCAAGTTTGCCTGGTGACTTTGTAATAGACGGTGATGGGAATGTTGGATATATTGATGAAAGTTCAGAAAGTAAGCCATTCACAGAAGATGAGATTGGCAAACTAATTGAAGAAGGATATGTTCCAATTGCTAATGGACATGAGTTACAAAAGATAGATGATAATAATAGTAGTAAACAATTGTTTGGAGAAGGGACAGGCTGGGAAGGACAATATGTTGGAAAACTTGATTCTAAATTCATTCAAGTGAAAGATATAGACTTAAGTAGTTTCAGTAATTGGGTTCCCATTGGAGATTCAACAGATGAATATTTTTTTGCTGGTGTTTACAATGGAGGAAATTATAAAATTGAGAACTTGTCTGCTAGCAGGGAAGAAGGGAATGGTTTGTTTGGGCATTTAGCTATATCTCATTTTAGAAATATGAAACTGAACAACTTTTCTTTAGATTCAGATTATTCTTCTGGTGCGTTGTCTTATATCTCTTCAGTTAGCAACGATCCTAATAATTTAGAAAAAATAGTAGTTGAAAATGTTTCTATTAGAAACTTAAAAAGCAGTTCGGAAGACGCAACAGGAGGATTAATAGCACAAGTATATAATAATATAGATGTAAATAACGTGAATATCATTGGTGGAAATTTAGAATCTGAAAGTAATGCTGGAGGTCTTTTTTCAATAATAGTTTCAGGTGGAGTTTCAAGCATTGAGTATTCAAGTTTCATGGGTTCTATAAATTCCAAAGAGGTTTTAGGTGGAATAATTGGGGAAATATATAGCCCAAGGAAAATTAAAAATGTTTATGTTTATGGGAATTTAACTTCTGAAGGTCCAGATTATGGTTCAAATGTCGGTGGTATAATCGGGTCTAATGGAGGAAATGGAACAATTGAAAATTCTAGTTTTAATGGAAAATTAACGTCTTTAGATACTACTGGAGAACATCGAGGAACAGTTGGAGGAATAATTGGGGCCAATAACGGTAGTTCTGGATCAATAATTAACTCAATTAGTAATGGTGATTATATAGGTGGGAGAGTTGGAGGAATAGTTGGAGGAATAAATTCACCTTTTGATTCAATAGAAAATGTTGAACATTATGGAAATTTAATTGGATTTTATAATGTTGGAGGAATAGTTGGAGAAATAAATTCTAATTTAAATATAATAAAAAATACTATATCTGAAGGAAATTATACCATTAATTCTGAAGGGCACTATTATGGGATTGTGGGTGGAATTATTGGAACAGGAAGTTTAGACAACCTTTCTGTTGTCAATTCTAATTACAAAGGAAACTTGAAGAGCACATTTGCTTCAGGGGGAATTGTCGGAACATATAATGGAAGTTTAACAATAGATAATTCTCATGCTGAAGGAGATTATTCTGCTTGGTATTCTGAAGAAAAGGGTACTGTTGCTGGGGGATTAATTGGTCAACAAACAAGAGAAACTTCTATATCAAATTCAAGTTACAAAGGAGAACTAAAAGGTGCTCTATCTATTGGGGGACTTGTTGGGGAAAGCTACGGCAAGTTGACATTAGAAAACTTGTCTGCTGAAGGAAATATTATTAATAATAATGATTATCCAACAGAAAACTCGGGATTTGAATATTATCAATATGGCTATGGAGGAATATCTGGTGATCTAAGTCATGGTAAACTAACAGATTTGAACTTAAGCAATGTTGATGTAAAGATGACTATTGACGCATACAGAAATATAGGAAAAGCAATAGGGTCATATAGTTTTGAAAATAGAACATTCACTGAAGAAGAGTTCTCCTTTGAGGGAACAATAATAGAGAATAGAGTAAATGTGACAGAAACTACTCCTGACATTAGATATGAATTAGATTAAATTTAACTAAGTTTTATGAAAAAACTAAAGTTAACTAAAATGGAGGTTTATGATGAAAGACAAAAAAGAAAAAATAGTAAAGGGTATTTATTCAATAGTATTAACATTTGTGGTTTTATTCGGGATATATTTAATAACAGGATTAATGAATTA
>CAZNNQ010000028.1:0-3224 GCA_964574445.1 uncultured Eubacteriales bacterium | reverse complement strand
GAAAAGGCTAAAGGAAAATCAGATGAAGAAGTTAGAGATATTTTAGTAACTATGGCCATTGCTACATTGTGTGGAATATAAAATAAAAGGGGACATAAAATGACAAAATACAAATTAGTAGCATACGGAGAAGGGCAAGTACAAGAGGTTTGGGCAGAAGGTGCTTTAGAAGAAATAATAAAACAATTTAACCAAGACAAAGTAAAAGGTTTGGAGTGGATTGCAGAAAATGACGAAGAACTTTATAAAGAAGTTATAAGAGAAGAAGTTACAACACAAGAAGAACTAGAGGCGGTCTTGGACTTAATCGACCATAGCTGGTGGAGTTTAGAAATTGAAGAAATGACAGTAAACACAGCAGATAAGTTACTAAAATTTAAAGGCAAAAACAAAATGACTAGAATTTATAAAGATAAAGACAATAACTTAGTACCAAGTTACAAAGGAATTGAAGATAGCGACTACGAAAATTTAACTCACTATGAATTAATTGCTTTTATAGAAAAATTAGACTTTTGGGACGATATAGATATAGAAGTTTATGAAAGTGTACTGGCAGATGTAGGATTAGACTATGATGACTATGATGACCCTGATGTCATGTGGGAAGATTATTTAGCTAGGGTTAAATTACAAATCAAAGAGGGAGAAGAAAATGAAAAACGAAAATAGAACAGAAAGAATATCTGTTAGGGTAACTAGCGGACTAAAGAAAAAAGTAGAAGAAAAAGCGAAAAGTGAAAACAGGAGTGTAGCAAGTTACCTTCTGAATCTAATAATGGAAGATTTGAAGAAAACTGATTCTGATAAGGAATAAGATAACATAAAATACAGTTTTAGATACAATATTTAAAACAAAGTGTCTTTTATGCTTGACATATAACGAGATTTACTGTATTATAAAAGTGTCAGACAAGGCACTTTATAAGGGAGGGAAAATATGCCACTAAACAAGTTAAAAATAACATTAAAAGACGCAAGAACCACTTACGCTGAAATGAGTGCAAAAATAGGAATATCATACATGGCCTTTCAGCGTAAAATTAACGGAGATTCAGAGTTTAAATTGAGTGAGATTAAACAAATGTCAACAATTCTGGAATTAAACGGCGAAGAAATATTGGATATTTTTTTCAACAAAAGAATATCTTAAAAGAAACGGCCTGACGATTGGGTGGAGGGAATATGAAATTAAATAAAAGCATAAGATTTTATCCATTTAGATTCGCAAGAGCAGTAGGAATAATAGCTGCAATACTTTTTGTAGTATGGTTTGCTATCAAATGGCAAATGGTAGCAATTAGGCATGATGAAGTGATATTAGAGCAGTATCTGGAAGATTATAGCTACAGATTTAATAACTAAGGAGATTAAGCATGGAAAAGAAAACTACTTTATACGACATATCAGAATCAATTTTAAATATTATGGATATCTTAGATGAAGAAAATAATGAAAAGTTTGAAGAAATCTTAACTAATCTAGATTTAAAATTTGAAGAAAAAGCTGAAAATATAGCAAAGTATCTTCAAGACTTACAAGGTGATGTGGAAAAGTTTAAAGCGGAAGAAAAAAGATTAAGCGAAAAAAGAAAGACAATGGAAAACAAGGCCACAAGGTTAAAGGCTTATTTAAAATTTGAAATGGAAAAGCTAGATAAAAAGAAATTTAAAACTGATTTATTCAGTTTCAATATACAAAAAAATCCACCTAGTTTAATAGTGGAACATGAAGATATTATACCCGAATATTTTTGGATAACTGAAAGAAGATTGCAAAAATCAGAACTATCCAAAGCAGTAAAAGACGGACTTGAATTAGACGGAGTATATTTCAAACAAGGCGAAAGTTTGAGGATAAGATAATGAAACTCAAAATTAAAAATGGATATTTAATAAATCCAATAAGCGTAATAGCAAAAATGAAAATAGACCAAGGTTTACCAGTTTACAGGGTTTACGCCACAGATTCAACAGGCGTAAGCCACTTGGTAACAGATAAAACCTTTGAGAAAGAAAATAAAGCACTTGAATATATAGAAACTTTAGGGATTTAAAAAAATAAGGGGGATTAGCTATGAATAAAAGTTTAGCGGTAAAATACGAAACTGAAAAAGGTGAAGTTGCTTTAACCATTGATATGGTAAGGAATTTCCTAGTTAGCGGAAAGCCTGAAATGGTATCAGATTCAGAAATAGTAATGTTTCTGAATCTAGCTAAATACCAAAAGTTAAATCCGTTTCTAAGAGAAATATACCTAGTTAAATGGGCGGAATCTCAACCTGCCAATATGGTTGTAGGTAAAGATGTATTTACAAAAAGGGCATTTCATAACCCCAGATTCAAAGGCATGGAGTGCGGAATTATTGTAATCAGTAACAATCAAGTGCAATTTAGAAAAGGAACATTCATAGCACCAAAAGAGCAACTAGTAGGTGGATATGCGAAGGTATATGTGGAAGGGTGGGAAGTACCACTGGAACACACCGTATCGCTTGATGAATATAACACTTATAAATCACTGTGGAAACAAAAACCCGCCACTATGATTAGAAAGGTGGCGTTGGTACAAGCACTAAGAGAAGCATTTCCTGATGATTTTCAAGGCTTATACGACCAATCGGAAATGGCCATAGACGAACCGTTGCCCACAAGTGAGGTAAAGGTATCAGAAGGAATTAAAAACACGTCAGAGGCTAAATATGAAGTCCTAGAAGGCATGTATATCACTAAGGAACAGGCAATGGAAATATGGAATCTAACAGATGATAAAGAATTTATAAAAGGCTATATGAAAAAATTAGGATATACAAAACTATCTGAAATCAAACAGGAAGAATTTAAAACTGTTATAGATGTAATTGTATCTTATGAGAAATCCAAAGAAGAAGAAGAAATTGATGAATCAGTAGCATTTATTCCAGAAGAAATCGAATTGGAAGAAGAAACAGTTGAGGAAGAAATCGAAGAAGAAACCACAGAGCCACTAGAAAAAATCACTAACAAGCAAAAAATGGTAATTATGGGACTTGCAGAAAACGAAAAATCTAACTTTGAAACTGTATTAAAAGACTTTGGATATGAAAAACTAGATGATATAACTCAAAAAGACTTTGATGAAATAGCTAAAGCAGTAGACAAGAAAATGCAAGAATGAAATATATTACAGACTAACTAAATATGAGGTTGTAGAAAAGCAGCCTCTTTTTTTATAAAATAAATTAA
>CAZNNQ010000027.1:0-3462 GCA_964574445.1 uncultured Eubacteriales bacterium | reverse complement strand
CATATTCCCAGGAATGCGTGAAGAACTTGTTATGAACTTTGCGAATAATCTTTTGAAAAACATTGAAAATACGGAAATACAAACAGAGCAAGGTGTTATAAAAGTTACCTTATCTGCTGGAGTTGCCTATTTTAACGAAACTGACCAAAATTGGAAAGTGGCAGTAAAACGAGCTGATGAGGCTCTATACAGATCAAAAGTACAGGGAAGAAACAGAGTCAACCAATAATAATATTAAATGCAAAAGAAAAGGTTCCAACCTGATTAATTCTCAGGTGGAACCTATTTTTTATTCAAAGCTTCCGGCTACTAGCCTGTGGATAAAGTGGGTCAGATGGAAGCGTCCCCTGCAAGTTCTTTTTGGATGTCTTGGACTCTGTCTAGTTTTTCCCAAGGGAGTTCTACATCTGTACGTCCGAAGTGACCATAAGCTGCTGTTTGTTTGTAAATTGGTCTTCTTAGTTGAAGGGTGTTAATTATACCCGCTGGTCTAAGATCGAACAATTTATTGACTATTTCTGTTATTTTATCATCTTCTATTTTCCCTGTACCAAAAGTATCAACTGAAATGGAAACTGGCTTTGCTACACCAATAGCATAAGCAAGTTGAATCTCACACTTGTCCGCAACACCTGCAGCTACCAAGTTCTTAGCTACATATCTGGCAGCATAGGCTGCTGAACGGTCTACCTTTGTACAATCTTTACCAGAGAATGCACCACCACCATGGCGAGCCATTCCACCATAAGTATCAACAATTATTTTACGACCTGTAAGTCCCGCATCTCCTTGAGGACCACCTACAACAAAGCGTCCTGTTGGATTAATGAAGTACTTCGTTTTATCATCCAACATTTCTTTAGGTACCACAGGATTAATAACTTTCTCAATAACATCCTTACGAATTTGTTCTAACGTAGCTTCTGGTTTATGTTGTGTAGAAATAACGATAGCATCAATTCTAACCGGTTTTCCATCTTCATATTCAACAGTGACTTGAGATTTACCATCTGGAAGCAGATAATCTATTTCACAACCTTTACGAACTTCTGTAAGCTTCATTGTTAATTTATGCGCCAATGAAATGGGCAAAGGCATATACTCTTCCGTTTCATTTGTTGCATAACCAAACATCATCCCCTGATCACCAGCTCCAATAGCATCTATCTGGGAATCTTCCATTTCTCCTTCTCTTGCTTCTAAAGCTTTATCAACTCCAAGAGCTATATCTTCAGACTGCTCATCTATACTTGTTAATACTGAACAGGTCGCATAATCAAAACCATATTTCGCACGAACATATCCAATTTCTTTAACCGTTTCTCTTACTAACTTTGGAATATCAACATAACATGAGGTTGATATTTCCCCTCCAACCAACACAAGTCCTGTAGTTACAAAAGTTTCACAAGCTACACGTCCCATAGGATCTTTTTCCATTATTGCATCAAGGACTGCGTCGGAAATCTGGTCAGCCATTTTATCAGGATGCCCTTCTGTTACGGACTCAGATGTAAAAAGTTTACGCATATAATATTCATCCTTTCATTGTTATATAACATAGCTTTAAAATCAGTAAATTATCAGTATCTATTATACAACAAGAGTAAATAAGGTCAAGAAGAAAGAAGCCAATTTATATTTTTTAATATATACTATTATAGGGTAAATAATTTAGAATGAGTATAAAAGAAGGTGTAAAACTATGAAAAATAGTACCACAAACTTATCCTTTCTAATGAAAGAATTGGATATTTCAGGAATCGAGCTTGCCCATGCTCTTAATGTAGATGCCTCCCTAATTAGCAAATGGAGAAATAATACCCGTCCCCTCACTCTAGAATCCACTTATATAGATAAACTTGCAGATTATCTCTTACAAAAAGATGGTGAAAAACCACTAAGATACATCTTCATTAAAGAACTTTTGTCTAACTTTATCGAAAATAACAGTTCAATATCTAAAAAAGAAGCACTTAAATTATGGCTTGTTACAAAATATACAGATCATCCTGCCTATATAATGCAAAAATATTATAGTTCTCGCCTAATGAAACATGCAATACGAAAAAAATCCCTGATTTTTCAAGGAAATTCTGGAAGAAGAGAAGCAGCTAGAGATTTTCTTGATACAGCTTTAGAACACCCCAAAGATAAAAATATTTACATTAGCATTCAAGAAGATTTGTCATGGATGCTTGACGATGAACATTTTCTTGATGAGTGGATCGACAAACTAGAAGCTTTACTTAATGCTGGTGCAAAAATACATATTGTTTATTGGATAGATCGCCCTATTCAAGAACTATCGATTATTTTTAACAGATATTTACCTCTTTATCTTAATAAAAACATAAAAACCTATTTTTTCCCTAAATATATGATGCCAATACATAGAACTTCTATTTTCTTACTTGAAAAGGAATTAGGATTATTAGGAATGCAAGGTTCTTCTCCCACGAACCGTTATACAGAAATTTATTATAATGAACAAACCTTAAGATATTATCAGTGGGTTATGAATTCTTTAATTGAAAATAGTAAACCAATTTACTCAATTATTAATTTCCATAATTTAGATGATCTCCTTGAGATTATGACCACAAAAAATATTGATAAAAATCCTACATCTCTATTGATTATGAAAATACCTGGATTTTATTCTATCCCTGAAGATTTCTTTGACTCTCTATTAAACTTAGGCCTTTTTTCCAAAAAAGAAGAAACCATCTTAAGAGATCTTTACACAAAAAGCAAGTTTCTCCATAACCCTAAAAGACATATTTATTCTTACAAATATATTAATAAAGCATTAAAACAAGAATATATAGAATATGATGATCTAAATATGATCTTAAAAAGAAAAGTAAAAATTCCTCATAGTTTTTTTAAAGAACATTTAAGAAGCCTTTTAAAGTTACAAAAATTTGATAATAGTATTGAAATCGGATTAACTAAAGAAGATATCTCTGCTAACATTAGTGTTGTTGATGAGAGTTACATTGTACTTTGGGATAGTAACAAAAGTGATATTATATGCGTCTTTAATGAACTTAACCTCACTTCCGCAATTTACTATCATTATGAAAAAGTATGGGGTAATATACCTTCGATATATAAAGATCCCTGCTTCTTTCAAAAGAAACTAGGGAAATAAAAACTTACTATTTATGTAAAACGACCCCCAGTCCTTAAGAGCTTGATTGCTCGAAAAGGCTGGGGGTCGTTTTGTAAAGAACTGTAGTGGTATCTTTCCTTAACTCCTGACCTAATCGATAAGTCAAATACCAAACAGCACTCATCCATATGGGTTAGGGCATATCTAGTAAGCACACTTTCGCCTAAGAGGTTTACTGTTACATATTTCGGATGGTTTAAAACAAAGTGGGAGTCAATATATAAGTAATTTCCATTCTTTATTTCCGGATGTATAATGCTTTGAATAGCCGCATCTAGTGCATC
>CAZNNQ010000026.1:0-3658 GCA_964574445.1 uncultured Eubacteriales bacterium | reverse complement strand
AACGTAGTACTTTTTGCAGGTATGTTCGTAGTAGGTGCATCACTTTTTGAAACTGGTGTTGCAAAAGCTATTGGTGACAAGGTGGTTGGAATGGCTGGTGGTAGTGAAATTGGTCTTACTGCTGGTGTATTTATTCTTGCTGCAGGTCTTTCTTCAGTATTAAGTAACACAGGTACAACAGCAGTGTTGCTCCCAGTGTGTATTGGTATTGCTAACTCAGCTGGTTGGAACAGAGGTAGAATTCTTATGCCTCTAGCATTAGCTGCAGGTCTTGGTGGTACATTATCATTAGTTGGTACACCTCCAAACTTAGTTGTTAACGGTGTATTGGGAACTGCTGGATTAAGACAGTTCGGCTTCTTTGAATTCGCTTTAGCAGGTGGTCCAATGACTATTGCTGGTGGTATTTTCTTATTAACAATCGGAAGAAAATTAATTCCTGATAGAAAAGTTGAAGATGATGGTTCTTCTCCGGTTGTGGACGAGAATAAAGTTTACAACAAAACGCATCAAATAATTTCTGTAATAATTTTATTAATAGTAGTTATCGTAATGGCTTTTGGTAAAAAATTACCAGGAATGCTAAATATGCCACTACACGTTGCATCAACAATTGGTGCTTTAGCTTGTGTACTTACAGGCATTGTTAAAGAGAAGCAAGCTTACAGATCAATTGACTGGACAACAATCTTCTTATTTGCTGGCATGCTTCCATTGGCATCTGCAATGAATAGCACGGGCGCTGGTAAAATGATTGCAGATATGGTTGTTGGAATGTTAGGTGACAGTCCAAGTCCATTCGTAATTATGTCAGCGATGTTCTGGTTAACTTCAATCTTAACTCAGTTCATGTCAAACACAGCAAGTACAACATTGCTTGCTCCAATTTGTTTAGCTATCGCTGATGGTATTGGTGCAAGTCCACAGGCGATCCTGATGGTAGTGGCAATGGCTGCATCCTGTGCATTCGCAACTCCAGTAGGAACACCTCCAAACACATTAGTATTAGGACCAGGTGGATTCAAGTTCAATGACTACATCAAAGTTGGTGTACCTTTATTGGTAATCTGTTATGTAGTATTGATGATCGTTGCTCCAATATTCTGGCCTCTATAAAAAACTTTAACAGCGCTTCTAAAAAGAAGCGCTGTTTTTTTATTTAAGAGAAGAAAAAATATAAACTCAGGAATAGAGTCGAGCAAGGAAGGAAAAGACTCCTAGAATCGATTTTAGAAAACTTAAAATGAAACTCAGAACGAAGGGAGAATTAAAAAAAGCTAAAAAAACTATTGACAATTATCCGTGTAGGGAGTAAATTTAACTTGTGATTGAAAGTTAATAAATTGTTAATAGTTGGTTAGCTTTAAAAAAAGAATACTGGTGATTGTGGAAAAGGGTGTCTTTTATCCTATTTTCTGCACAAATCTGTATGCTGACCAAATGTTATTTTGAGTTAGCATTTTTTATTTTTGTTAATACATAGATTTAATGGTTGATTATTATATATTGAAAAGGGTTTATAGAGACCCTTAAAAAATTTTTCCTAAATAATATTAAAAAATCATAATCTTTAATTATAACATAAAAAATATTTTTATAAATTTTTTGTTTTTCTTTAGATAGAAAAACAATTATATTTGTGACTGGATTGGAGGTGTGGTGTCAAATAGTCAGCATATAAAATTATAAGGAGGAAAAATTTAAATGAAAAAAACATTAGCACTTATTTTATTAATTACATTTATTTTTAGTTTTGGTTCATTCGCTTTTGCACAAACAGCAGAACCAGCTCCCGCAGCTGAAGAAAAAACAGCTGAAGAAATTGCGGCTGAAGAGGCTGCAGCGGAAGCCGCAGCAATAAAACAAGCGAAGGATATTAGAAATACTTTAATCATCCTTGCATTTGCTGCATTTTTCTTTGTAACAGAACTTATTCCATTAGCTGTAACAGCTATGACAGTTCCAGTATTACTTGTTTGGACTGGTGTATTAACAACAGCTCAAGGTCTTTCAGGATTATCAAACACAAACGTTATGCTTTTTGCAGGTATGTTTGTTGTTGGTGCGGGCTTATTTGAAACTGGCGTTGCAAATGCTATTGGTAACAAAGTTGTTAAAATGGCAGGTGGTAGTGAAACTGGATTGACTCTTGGCGTTATGATTTTAGCTGCAGGTTTATCCTCTGTATTAAGTAACACAGGTACAACAGCTGTATTACTTCCAGTATGTATTGGTATTGCTAATGCTGCAGGTTGGAATAGAGGAAGAATTTTAATGCCTCTTGCATTAGCAGCAGGTCTTGGTGGTACATTATCACTAGTTGGTACACCTCCAAACTTAGCAGTAAATGGTGTTCTTGGAACAGCTGGTTTAAGACAGTTTGGTTTCTTTGAATTTGCACTAGCTGGTGGACCATTAACTATTGCTGGTTTTATATATCTATTAACAATAGGTAGAAGATTAATTCCTGATAGAAAAATTGAAGGCACAGATGATGAAGTAGTAGTAAATGAGGAAAAAGTTCATGATAAAACAAAGCAAATTATATCTGTTGCAATATTAGCAGTTGTTATTGTGGTAATGGCATTTGGTAAGCAATTACCAGGTTTCCTAAATATGAACTTAGCAATCGCTGCTCTTGCTGGTGCTTTAATTACAGTACTTTTCAAAATTGTTCCAGAAAAGCAAGCTTACAGAGCTATTGATTGGACAACAATCTTTTTATTTGCTGGTATGCTTCCATTAGCAGATGCAATGAATAAGACTGGTGCCGGAAAATTAATTGCTGATCTTGTTGTAGGATTAATGGGAGAAAGCCCAAGTACATTTGTTATAATGTCAGCTATGTTCTGGTTAACAGCAATTTTAACTCAGTTCATGTCTAATACAGCAAGTACAACTCTTCTTGCTCCAATTTGTTTAGCTATAGCAAACGGTATTAGTGTAAGTCCACACGCGATCCTTATGGTAGTAGCAATGGCAGCATCTTGTGCATTTGCAACTCCAGTAGGAACACCTCCAAATACATTGGTATTAGGACCAGGTGGATTTAAGTTTAATGACTATATTAAAGTAGGAACTCCATTATTATTTGTTTGTTATGCAGTGTTAATGGTAGTTGCTCCAATATTCTGGCCTCTATAAGATATAAAAAGTTAGTAAGCCCTCTCTTTTGAGAGGGCTTATTTTTATTTTAAGGAGTTAAAAATAAAAAAGTGATAAAAAAAATAAATCTTTTGGAAGCCCTTTAAACCAATGCTTAAGGCGATCTAATGTTTGATTTATACTACAGTATATATCAAAAAAATATTGACAATTCTAAAGAAGGGGGGTAACCTAAAAAAGAAGTTGTAAATTAGATATTAACAAAAGTAAATTTATACATATAAACAGCGATAAAAAACAGGACTTAAGTATCAATTTTTAATAAAAATTTCTGGTCAAAATTAATATTGAGCAGATGTTTTAAGGCTATAGAAGGGGGTGTGTTATCAAAATAGTCTGAAATATAATATATTAGGAGGAAGTAAAAAAATGAAAAAAACATTAGCACTTATTCTTTTAATAACATTTGTAATGAGCTTTGGTTCATTTGCTTTTGCTCAAACAGCAGAACCAGCTCCAGCTGTAGAAGCAGAAGCTGAAAAAACTGCAGAAG
>CAZNNQ010000025.1:0-4252 GCA_964574445.1 uncultured Eubacteriales bacterium | reverse complement strand
TGGCCTTGATTATACTGACAGATAAATCATAATCAATACTCTTGAGTTATGAACACAGAAAATGTTTTAAAACTCCTTTTCCTAATTTTTTCTTTACTTGTTTCACATTGTTCGTATCAAAAAAGCAGGAACCGATTAAAGGTGCCTGCATATTCACTCAAGTGATTAAAATTACTATTTGATTTTTATTTACCTGGTTAAAGAATACCTTCATTGTAATGGCCCCATGGTGTCAATTTCGAAAGATAAACGTATTGAGCTGCTAAATGTATTTCATTAATTCTTTTAGCTCTTTAGTTAAAAACATTTTAGATTTAGAGTGATCAATATGATTTAGGATATAATCTATTGTTTCTCTAGTTCTACCTTCTTGTAAATCTAAATTAATTAAGCCAAGTAACTGCTTTGTATGCAAAATACAATTTTCTAAAGATAGCACATTCCTTATTTCTGGTTCTTTTAAGAATTTTAATAGTTTATTGACCTGCCTAGAATTAAATAGACGAATGAGTTCATCATATATTGGTTTAGCTCCTGGAGAAACACCTTCACAGTACCAATTACCATTTCCTATTCTACAAATAAGAATATTCTTAATTAATTTATCCTCAATGCTTGGTAGAATATGTGTTTCTTCACTAATGTAATTTTTTATTTGCTTAGCAACAGGAACTTCATGATGGAAGTTATCCCAGACACAATGTGCTTCTAGCAGCCTATCAAGCAATGCATTCAACTCTCTACTTCTTGTTCCTTCGGACTTATAGCTATGTCCATTACATTTTTCTAAAAAACTATTAGCAAGTGCCAATGTCGTATCATCTAAATTAAGAGAAAACTGATCAATCTTGAAACCAATATCATATCTATTTGCTGTAGGACTTGCTTCCCAAACAATTGGTGCCAGTTTTAGAATATTTTCTCTTACATTAGGTGAAGTATTGGGCTTGGTAAAAATTCCAAAAAGTGTAATTAAGAGATTCCCCGAAATTCTTGAATTTTGTCTTCGTAGACTCTCTTCAATCTGCTCAAGACGTATTTCATCTAGCTGTAAATCATTATTTTTTAGATTTAAAATAAGTTGTTGCACAAATAATGCGGCTTCAGATGGCTTATCATCAATAACATCTTTCACACATGTCTCTAACCACCCTAAAAGTTCAAGTGTTCTAATGGATTCTCCATTAGGATGGGATGCTCCAATATTATTTCTCATATATAAAATGTGTTTTAACTTTTCATGCAACACATCTGATATTAATTCTAATTTTCTACATGTATCGATTAAGGTATTATCCTTGATAGACGCTAAATGTTCAGGAGTACTATAGGTTTCCCTTAAATCTCCTCCTACAGCAGCATCATAAAAAAGATCTAAACCATAGATATTTACTTTTTCCCTTAAAGAAACAACAACTTCATTCCACAAATAATTCAATGCCGCATCATGTAGTCCAATGGCTGAACTGGCTACAAATTTAGATAAATAAACTGCATTGCGCTTACTTTGAGGAGAAAGTTGGTGGATAGTTTGAGGCAAAATCATAGCCATCGTTTTTCTTTCGCTATCCGGTGCGATAATTCCCTCATAAGGTAATCCCAATTCTTTTAAATAGCCCTCAAAGTTACTATAAGGAACTACTTCTTGCTGTGTTATTACCTGTATTTCATCTTGCTTTTTCAAGGAAGCTCCTCCTTTTTAATTTATATTCAAGTAATTTTATCATAGAAATATACTGTTACCTATACGTAGAAAGAGAAGGGGGTTATTGATAAACTATACTTAGTTATTCGTTACTTCCTCTATACATAAATAAAATCTTAAAGAGAGATATGGGAAAGAGCCATGATTTTGCCCGGAAGGCAAAATCATGGCTCTTTCCTTGTGGTCGGGTACTGCTGCCCTCAACCCTTATTATGCGGATCTATTTTCTGTTACACGTATTTCTGCGCATAGGGAGGTTACACATCTCTCCTTAATCTTTTTCCCAAAGAAAAATCCATTCCTATATAATGAACATGAAGATATAAGAATGAGGACGAAAGATGAAACGATGATTGCTACTCGTCCCTATACTATTTCTAATTGCCTGTGGGTCAGATCAGCAAGCAAGTGAACGCAATACTATTGAAGCAATCGAATAGACTTTATCTAATTAAGGAGATTGTAATCGTGATTCTTTATAGTCAAGAAATTATTTATGATTTAGGAAACCTTGCCGATTGGTTATCTGCTATAGGATCCATAGGAGCTCTTTTTTACGCTATTTATCTAGCAAGAAGGGATTCTAAGGCTAAACTAGAAATAAACGTTGGATTGAGAACAATCCTAAATTTTAGACACTTATACAATCCAGATACTGGTATAACAGAAAAAAATTATATACCTGGTATAGCAGATACGGAACAGGATTTCTTTGAAGTCAGGTTCATACTAGACATTTATAACCCCTCAAGTAGATTAAGGAACATGAATGATATAGGTATAGAAATACGGGATAATGATTATTTGGATTGGAACAAGTTAAAATTTTGGAAAAAAGGCCCATTCCGGTTCTCCAATCTTAATCCCAAGTCATATCAAACTATCTTTATGCAGGAAGGTTTTGAAGTTGAAGGAAAAAAAATTCTGTATCTTTCTTTGCAGCCTAATGAGTTAAAGAAGATGGAAGGGTCCTTCTTCTTCCGTAAAGAAGGTTTATTCTTGAATCCAGTACCACCAAAAGAATATAGAGTCTTTGCCACATGGAAAGATGAGCGACTAAAGAAGCATTCTTTTTATGTCACTGACATAAAGTTTTAGCTAAAAATAATATATATTTATAAAATACGAAAAATCTAAATCTACCTTAGGAGGAATTATCATGAGAGAAATAGAGTTTAGGGTGTTTGATTTATACGAGGGAGAAGTTCTATATGGAGATCAAATTCCTAAGAAAGGGGAGGGTCTCTTAGATAGTATTCGCCAACTCTCTGGACAAACCTATGAATTAAGCCAATACACAGAAATAGAAGACTTAGATGGAAACAAAATATATGAAGGAGATATCGTTGAAGTTTTGGATATAGAAATGATTAATTATAAAATCAATAATAACCTGAATAATTCATACCTCTAACTTTAGAGACATTTTCCTTTTTTCAATCAATCATTTCTATAAGTTTTACTGTTCTATATGTTAGTTATTCTATTTGTATGATTACTACGAACAGGATTGAAAGTTTCCCATTTTAAATTGGAATTTTGGGCATACTTCTCCCGTGGTCTTCTTTATTTTAAAAAAACGAATGTTTATTTAGATGTATTGACGAATCCCTTGGATTTTCCTGAATACGGCATACAATTCTCTTTGATAAACATGAGCACTGGACAGTTTTAAATACATTTGTCTAGCTGTCGTAACGAGTTTACCGGCCACTTTAAACAAGCGTAGTCGGATCGTATTCACTTGAATCCTGCGCCATTTCGAATCAAAACAGATAGTACGTAAGAAATTTAGCAGGTTGTAAGCGAGTAAACTAATCATCATGCGTCCTTCATTTTCAAGGAAACCAGAACTATCGGTTTTATCAAAGAAGAAACTGTTTTTTGCTTCTTTGATATAGTTTTCCATGATGCCACGATTATTATAAGTCTCAAACACTCTCTTGGCTGAGATGTTTTCAGAGAAATTTGTGACAATAAAGGAATGTCTAAAAAGTAATTCGCCAACTTCGCGCGTCGAACGAATACAGACGCGTCGAGGGTTCGTCCACGAGCCGGCTTGATAAGAAACCGAGTGGTAATAAACTTCTTTTTCATCCCATGGATGATGATTGCCTATGCACACAAATTGTTCAGCCAATCGGTATAAATTATTATTGGCTTTCAGCCGAATGACATACTGGTTTTCGTACAACTCACACAAATCATAAATAGCGGGTGTCGCAAAACCACTATCGCCACGGACGAGGATATCTGTCGTCGGAACCGCTTGGTTATAATGTTCCAACAAGGGTTCCAGAAACTCTTTGACACCCTTTGAAGTATATTGATTGCCCGAACGAAGTTTGGCTTTTAAAAAATCACCCGTTAGCCCGTCAAAGGCTACCAAAGGATGATAACCCGTCGTTTGATAATGAGCGTTATAAGCTGTTTGTTCTTGTTGCCCGAATTTATCCGAATGGGTAGAATCTAAGTCGATGACCATGTTCGTATCATTTCGAACCAGACGTGCTTGATCAATAAGTGCTTGATTGAACACTTGGAAGC
>CAZNNQ010000024.1:0-4625 GCA_964574445.1 uncultured Eubacteriales bacterium | reverse complement strand
TGGGAGTAAGACCAAGAAAGAAGAAAATTGCTTAAAATCAAGGGTTTCAAGACTTTAAAAAGACCAACCGGGACAAAATTGGGTAAAAAAGTTAAAAAGAATAATGCTGGGAATGTTGCCGAGTGGCTTAAAAATGAATAAAAAATAGACCGTAGCGTTATATGATGTGCTACGGTCTATTTTTTTAGCCATATTTATTTTTTAAATAACGAGCTTGATTATCTAGTTCTGGGAACAATATGGACTCATTAATTCCTAAAGTATCTAATTCTTTGAGTATTGAATTTTTGCTATCCTTATCAATCGTAAAATCAATTTTTTCTTTTTTAGAAGTAAATTCAACAATCCATTTTTCTGGAATTGAAGCACAAACACCTTTTTCTTCATTAATTCCGAAAATTAAAAAGGCACCACTTTGTTTTATAATTCTATTATTACTTTGTTTTACTTTTACGGCAACAACTTGTTCAATATCTTTTGGATCTATTATTGGTTGGAAATAGGCTTTTTCTTCTTTTATTTCATGAAGTAGATACTTGATTTCATTTTCTTTATTGAATGTTTCTATATCTAAATTTTGAATACCTTTAATATTAAAAGAGATTGGTCTTTTAGCTATATTTGCTAAGATACTGACAGTATCACTATCATAATATTTTATGTGAGAATTTGGAATTCTAAAAACTACAACTCTCCCATCTTCGTTTTCATTGCCACTACAGGCGAAATAAAGAGCTACTAGCGGATTAGAAGTAATATCTAATAAACGTGTAGGAAGACCATAATGTTGCATTTTTACTAGTTTTTCTAAAGCACTTTTTTCATTCAAAAAATCTATTGGTGTCCTTAGTATAAACTCTTTAATTATTATATTTTCATTTGAAATTAGTTTTTCGCTTCTATAGATACTAGGTTTAAGTTCAAAACCAACATCTGAATGTCCTCGAAAGAAAAGTTCAGTTTTGCGTGGGCCTGGTATTTTTCTGAGTTCAGTAATAAAATCTGAAATATTTTTTATTGACATATTACTTCCCTCTTTTTATTTTAAAGGATTTTGATTTCTTAGGATATGACAATTTCCAATCGTCAAATTCCTCATCAGAAATTTCCCCATTATAGTGTTTCTTTCTCATCTCATTCCATTCTTTGATAAAGTTATTAAAATTTTCATCATGGAAAATGAGACCAAGTGTAGAATCTTCTACTAACGGTCTTATTTTAAAATCTTTTTCATAATCAAATACAACTTGCATAAATTCAAAAATAGAAATTGGTGTATGGTCAACTAAAGCAGAGGCATCACACTGTAGTGCTTCAGCTATTTTTTTTAATTGTTCCTTGTCAGGAGATCTATATCCTAACTCATAATTTCGTATAGCAGAATCTGTTAAACCTGACATATAAGCTAATTCCTTCTGTGTCAACTTTCTTAGTAATCTTAGTTTTCTTAATTTTTCACCCGAAATCATGACAGCCTCCTCTCAAAATAATTAACTATATTTTATCACATAGTAATACTAATCACAACAGAAATGAACTGTTGTATTTTTTAAATGCTCAATAGAATCAGCACATAAAATATTAAACGAATTAAAATTGATATTGACAACACGAAAATGTGCTGTTAATATATAACTAAACAGCACAGAAGCGTGTTGTCAGAATATAAGAAAACCAAATTGACGCTCGTCATAAATTCATTGATGAGAACCTTATAGAAAAAACAATAAGGAGGTAAGAAATGAGCAAAGTATTTATGACAGCAAGAGAAGTCCAGGACTTCTTGGAAGTAAGCAGAACAACTGCTTATCAACTCATTGCTGAAATGAACACAGAGTTACAAGAACTTGGTTACCGTGTTCAAAGAGGCAAAATTAATCGTCAATATTTCATGGAAAAGTATTGCTATGGAAATCAAAAAATACAGGAGGGATAGTGTGGGAGCCTACAGAGATGAAAGTGGAAACGGAACTTGGTACTGCAAATTTAGTTATTACAATTGGCAAGGTAAAAAGGTTAATAAGAAAAAACGTGGATTTAAAACGAAAAAAGAAGCCCTTGAATGGGAACAAAGTTTTCTAAATGAACAATCTGGCAATTTAGATATGACTTTTGAAGAATTCTTTGAAGTTTATAAAAGGGATAAGGCACCAAGGATAAGATTAAATACTTGGAATACCAAGGAAAATATTATAAAAAGTAAAGTCATGCCTTATATTGGTAATTTGAAAATGAATGAAATCAGTAAGGTCACTATTATTCAATGGCAGAACAAGATTATGAACATGGTGGATGAGAATGGCAGAAGATATTCTCCGACCTATCTTAGGACTATCCATGCTCAGTTAAGTAGTGTCCTCAATCATGCCTGTAAATACTATAATCTACAGCATAATGTTGCTAGACAAGTTGGTACTATGGGGCAAAAAGAGGGGCAAGAAATGTCTTTCTGGACACAGGAAGAATTCGAAAAGTTTATCAATGCTATAAAAGATAAGCCTGAACATTATCATGCTTTTGAAATTCTTTATTGGTGTGGTTTAAGAATGGGGGAGCTACTAGCTTTAACCAAAGAGAAGTTTGATTTTAAGAATAATACTGTTCGTATAGATCAGTCTCTACAAAGAATTAAAGGTAAAAACTACATTACAGAACCTAAAACAAAAAAGAGTATCAGAACAATTGTTATGCCTGATTTTCTTTCTGAAAGCATAAAAGCTTACTTAGATGGCTTCTACAAACTTAAGGATACAGATTTAATATTTTCTTTATCTAAAAGTTCTCTTCATAGAGAAATGGCAAGAGGAAGCGAGATATCTGGAGTTAAAAGAATAAGAGTTCATGATTTGAGGCATTCTCATGTTTCTCTATTAATTGAACTTGGTTATTCAGCTATTGCTATAGCAGACCGTGTTGGTCATGAATCCATTGATATAACTTATCGATATGCTCACCTTTTCCCTAGCAAACAGATTGAAATGGCTGATTCATTAAATAACTTAAGAAAATCTACAGAAAATGATTGGTCAAGCCTGCTTGAGGAGGATAAAGATGGCGAAAATATTTAGAAGAGAAAGTATTCAGAAACTAAAAAAGAAAAAACTCAAAAAGAAAGAAAATAATCGAGTCAGAAATAAATATGTCAATTTTAGAGTAACACCTGATGAATATGACTTACTTAATAAAAAGGTTGAGATGAGTGGTTTGTTAAAACAGGACTATATTATTCAAAGCTTGCTTAATCATGAGGTTAAAATCATACCAGATTATCGCCTTGCTGATAGTGTTGCTAAGGAAATCTTTCAATTAGCTAGGGTGATTAAAAAATTTGGGATACTGGATGACCAAGAACAAGAAATCTTAATATATATTTTAGAAATTTATGAAGAACTTAAAAAAGAAAAAAGCCTTTAACCCAAAAGGCCAAAGGCAAAACACTCCTGTGGGAATGTTCTCAAGACAAGTCCATTTTATCACAGGAGTCTTGCTAATACCAAATTAGGAGGACAAAAATGGAAAACAAATATAACTATTTACCAGAAGACATGAAAGCCTTAAAACGATTTATAGGCTGGAGAAAAGAAAGAAGAAAAGATACTGTGGCTAAACTTCCCTTTTCATTAATAGATGGACAAGGGATAGGCTGGAATAAGCCAGATAGGTGGCTAGATTTTGAAGATGCAAAGGACAAGAATCAGCCTTTAGGTTTTGTATTAGTAGATGAAGACCATATCATCTGTGTCGATTTAGATCAAGCTATTGTAGATGGTCGCTTAACAGCTATGGCTGAGTCTATTGTAGAAGCCTTTACAGGGACCTATATGGAGCTTTCTCAATCTGGACAAGGGATTCATATCTTTTGTAAAGAAAATCTTCTAGATAATGTCATTAAACCTAGTGAAGGGATAGAGATTTATAAGAGCAATCGATATATTGCCCTAACAGGAGATGTAGGAGATGGGAGCTACTTTCCTATTAGCAATCAGCTGTTAGATAAACAAGCAGAGCTAGATAAGCTTTATAAGAAATGGACACAGGATAAAGTTTCTATTAGAAGTCAGATAAAAGACTTTCAAAGTCTTATTTTAAGTCAAGAAGGTCATTTGAATGGCTTATCTTTATCTGAAATTCTAGATACCATGGAAAAGACCAATTCAAAAGCAAAATTATTAATTAATGGAGAATCCATTACTGGAGACCATAGCAGAGATGACTTCATCTTTTTAGTACTGGCTAGAAACTATACCGATGGGAATCCAGAGCTTATGAAAGACTTGTTTTTAATGACGCCCTTAAATCGTATAGGGAGTCAGGAAAAAAAGAAGGGATGATAGAAAGTATCTTGAATATGTAGATAAGACTTTAGAGAGCGTTTTAGAGCTTGGTTCTTATATCCCTTTTGATTGGTCA
The DNA here is from genome assembly GCA_964574445.1 of uncultured Eubacteriales bacterium. Taxonomy (GTDB): domain Bacteria; phylum Bacillota; class Peptococcia; order Peptococcales; family SKKY01; genus SKKY01. The sequence continues at coordinate 215 of CAZNNQ010000024.1, read as the reverse complement.
AGGCATCTAGCCTACAAGCAAAGGATGGAAGCCTATGAACGAACTTAAACTAGTCTTTCCAGAAATTGATCAGACTTATTCCTATATTGACTTACAAACAACAGATAACCACCAGGGCGGACACGGCGATGTCGGCCTCGGCCAGCTTGCCAGCGAAGAACTCGGCTTCGGCGACGGTGTCGCGCTTGGGCGACGCCACCAACACGAACGAGGTG
>CAZNNQ010000023.1:0-5321 GCA_964574445.1 uncultured Eubacteriales bacterium | reverse complement strand
CAGTACAAATCTCAACTTCGGGGTTTTTGAAAGCTTAAAATAAATAAATGCCTTTTATTTGAAATAATAAAGACTAGTGGTCCCATTCTTTCCCTTGCCAGAACCTTTGACACCCTTATACCATTTGTCCCGTATTCTGAAGGGTCAAAAACTACTAATGAATTTTTCAAAGAATGTGTTTGTCTTAACAGATTTTCCAAATCATCTGTTTCGATAATCTGATTAAAACCCATTTGCTTTAAACCAGCTTTAATATTTTGGAAAAGCAAATTTTTCTTCATACAGATAATTGCTGATTCCCCCATAAACAGCACCACACTTCCGGAATAAAAAAAGTCCTCAGAACAGTATTGCTGTTCCAAGGACCCCATTGTCCATAAATCTATTTAGCTATGTTATGTTTGAATTATATTATCTGTAGATTTTAAAGTCAATTAAGGTTGGAATTGTATACACTATTATGATTAAGCTCCGAGATTAAGCTTTTTAAATTTATTTTGCTTATCTCTTTCATTTTTTGTTAAATATATTTTTCTTAGGCGGAATGATTTTGGTGTAATTTCAAGGTACTCATCTTCAGCAAGATAGGTAAGAGCTTGCTCAAGACTTAGAGCTTTCTTTCCTTTTAATTTAATTGCATCATCTTTACCAGAAGAACGAACGTTAGTCTGTTGCTTTTGTTTACAAACATTCAAGGTCAGGTCTTCATCTTTTTTGTTTTCCCCAATAATCATACCTTCATATACATCAGTTCCAGGATCAACAAAGAGAGTTCCTCTTTCTTCAGCCGACTGTAACGCATATCCTGTTGTTGTTCCAGTTTCCCAGGAAACAAGAACTCCATTTTTACGATCTGATATTTCTCCAGATAATGGTCTGTAATCAATAAAAGAGTGATTTAGAATTCCGTATCCTCTTGTTTCAGTAAGGAAATCAGTTCTTAAACCAATAACACCTCTTGAAGGTATTTCATACTTTATTTTTACATTTCCACCGATATTAGACATATCAATCATATCTGCTTTTTTTCTGCTAAGAAGGTCCATTACTGCACCTAAATGTTCTTCTGGTGTTTCTACAAAAAGAAGCTCGTAAGGTTCCATTTTTTTCCCATCAATTTCCTTAACAATAATTTGTGGTCTTGAAACCTGGAATTCAATTCCTTCCCTGCGTAGCTTTTCAATTATAACTGCTAGGTGAAGTTCTCCTCTTCCAGAAACAGAAAATACTTCAGCTTTATCAGTTTTCTCTATTCTTAAAGAAACATCTGTGTGCATTTCCTTCATTAATCTTGCTTCAAGTTTTCTTGCTGTAAATGGATCACCATCTTTACCAGCAAAGGGAGAGTCGTTTACTAAGAAATTCATTTGTAATGTTGGCTCTTCAATTATTACTCTATCTAAGGGAGCTACTTTGCCCATTTGACAAAGTGTATCTCCAACACTAATCTCACCAACACCTGCAATTGCAACAATTTCTCCAGCTTCTGCCTCTTCGACTTCAATACGTTTTAATCCAGAAAAAGCATATAACTTAGTAATTTTTTGTCTGTCAGTCTTACCATCATTTTTTGCAATCTCAACTGGCATATTAAGCTTGATTTTTCCATTTCTTACAACACCAATACCAATTTTTCCAAGAAAATCACTATAATCTAAAAGTGTAATTTGAAGTTGGAGGTCATTTTCCGGATCTCCTGATGGAGCTGAAATATGACTAATGATTTCTTTGAACAATGGTTCTAGATCCGTACCAAGATTATCTGGAGTTGTTGAAGCTATACCCTGAATACCTGATGCATATAAAACAGGAAAATCTAACTGATCTTCATGAGCACCAAGGTCTATAAATAAATCTATAACTTCATCTATTACTTCCGTCGGTCTAATAAAGTCTCTATCCATTTTGTTAATTACAACAATTGGTTTTAAATTTTCTTCAAGAGCTTTTTTGAGAACAAATTTTGTTTGAGGCATACAACCTTCGTAGGCGTCAATTACAAGTAAAACACCATCAACCATTTTCATAATACGTTCAACTTCTCCACCAAAGTCCGCGTGACCTGGTGTATCTATAATATTTATTCTGTAATCACCGTAATCAACGGCTGTATTTTTTGCTAGTATTGTAATACCTTTTTCTCTTTCGAGATCATTGCTATCCATAACTCTTTCCACGACTTTTTCATTGCTGCGGAAGTTTCCAGTCTGCATAAGCATTTTGTCAACTAACGTTGTTTTACCATGATCAACGTGGGCAATTATGGCAATGTTTCTAATTAGATCCTTTTTCAAATATATTCCTCCCATAAAAAATAGAGCCTTTAGGCTCTATAACTATCACAAAGCTTTTTAATTATAAAGACAAATCAGCAATTGTGCAATCTTTATTTAATTAATTTTTAATTAATTTTTCAATAACCAAGCTAATTTTCTCCATATTTCTGCCATCATATTCTTCAATCTTTCCTTCATTGGCTAAAGCAATTAATTCCGGATCAATTTCAAGGGAGGTTATTAAATTCAAGCCACATTCTTCAGCCATTGCTAAAGCATGACTCTCACCGAAGGGTTTAATAACTTCATTGCATCCAGGACAAGAAATATATGACATATTCTCAACTACTCCAGTAATTGGTATCTCCATTTTTTCCATCATTCTTATTGACTTTTTAACCACCATATTAGTTACATCCTGAGGGCCAGTTACCATAATAACTTCATCTACAGGAATACTCTGCATTACGGTCAAGGGAATGTCACCAGTACCTGGTGGAAGGTCTATTAATAAATAATCAAGGCGAGCCCAAATAACTTCATCCCAAAATTGCTTTATTACAGTTGATAACAGGGGACCTCTCCATAATACTGGGTCTTCCTTATTTTCTAACAATAAGTTAATTGACATAATAATGATATTCATCTTACTTTTAACCGGAAGAACTCCTAGTTCCATTTTTTCTGGTACTGCATCTATCCCAAACAACCTTGGAATGGATGGTCCAGTGAGATCAGCATCTAAGATACCTACAATAAAACCTTTTTTCTTAAGTTCAATTGCTGTTAACGCCGTTACAGAGGACTTACCAACTCCACCCTTACCGCTAGCAATCCCTACTACTCTATTAATATTATTTGTTATTCCATTACCTACTTTATCTTCTGGTATATCCATCCTTTTTTTCTTATCCTGATCATGAGCCATTAAGAACACCTTCTTTAAATTTTATTATCTTAATTCTATTCTAATTTATTATAAAAAAAAAGACCCACAATATAGTGGGTAAAGTTGACTAACTAATATTATTTTTTGATTATAATCCTAAAACGTGGAACATTAATGGTAAAGCGGCAAAACCAATAGCTACGTTAACTGCACCAGCTACCTTTGTAAGCATTGGGCTTGGCTTGTACCATGCTATTGGAAGAACAATAGTAAGAACATTAATTAATAATAGCGTAACTCCAAGAGCTCCAAAGTTTCCATTAACCATAATATGTTTGTATGCCAATACACCAGTCATGAAGAAAATAGACACAAAGAAATGAGCATATACTTTTTTATCTCCAGGATTATAAAAATGCATAGCTACTAGAGTCCAAAAAAGTCCGTATGTAGCGAAGATTGTTCCTGAAAAAATTCTAGCTTCAGCTGGGATTCCCATATCGAAGAAAAACATACAAAAAGATGTAAATAATTGTGGAATACCACCAAAGATTAAAGCAACGTTAGCAAGACTTCTTCCTAACTTAGCATGGTCAGTATCTTTATCAACACCAATTCCAAGCTGTTCAACTCCAAATACCCAAACTGCAACACAAAGACCAAAAACACCAATTGCTTCTGGGTTTACAACATTTAACGACACAGACATCTCTCCTAATTTTTAAATTTTAGTTAGTCACACTCTTTTTTTCTTTTTTTTGTGTTTGAAAACATGACGTTTTCAAATTCATAACTTTTTCAACTAAGTTTTTTTACAAACTTGATTACGATTTGATATTATACTCCTTTAGTTTTAAAATGGCAAGGCGAGAAAGTTAATAAATCCTTTATTTTATAGACAAAAAAAAGGACAAGGTTAACGTAAACCTTGTCCACTTATTTATTAATATATTAATTATTGATTAGTAACTAACTGTGTTTGATAGGTTTAAGGATAAATCCGAAGAATGCCCCTACAAAACAAAGTACAGCTGCTACCATAAATGCTGTTTGATAATTTCCTGTTGCATCAAGAATAAATCCTGCAAGCTGAGGTCCTACAACTCCACCAACACCCCAAGCAGAGAACAATACACCATAGTTTAAACCAAAATTCTTAGCTCCATAGAAATCAGCTGCTGCTGAAGGATAAACTGCAAGCATAGCACCATAACCGAATGTGATTACACAAGCACCTAGAGTAAGAAGTAACATATTACTGAATGTTGAATATAGTGCAAGAGCTGAACCTTGAAGAGCCATAAGAACCATCATTGTTTTAGCTCTTCCGATTTTGTCAGAAATAACACCTGCTGCTGGTCTTCCTAAAGCATTTGCAATAGAAGCAATCATAACAACACCTGCTGCGTTAACTAAACCATTAGACTGCTCTGATACGATGGTAGCTAAATGTCCGATAATCATTAATCCAGCTACTGCTCCAACAAAGAACATAATCCAAAGTTGCTTAAACTGAGTTGTTTTAACCATTTCTTTCCAGCCATAATCTTTACCTGCAGGCTTTGCAGTTCCAGCCGCCGCTACCGCTGGTTTCTCTGGATTTTTAAGAGTCATACCTAAAATAATAACAACTGCTAAAAATAAAAAGCCATAAGTTCTAAACGTTCCAGCGATACCCATTGAAGCAATTAAAGTTCCTGTTAAAGGAGCAATATACAATGGAGCTAGTCCAAAACCACCAACAACAATACCGGAAATAAGTCCTTTTTTCTCTGGCGGAAACCATTTAACTGCAACTGGAGTAGTCGCAGAATAACCTAAACCAATACCAGAACCACCTAAAACACCAAAAGTCAAAGCAAGAAGGATGCTAGATGTAGATACAAAACTTGATAACAACATACCTGAACCTACAAGAATACCGGCAAGAACCACTACAAATCTAGGACCCATTTTATCCTGAAGTCTTCCCCCAGGAATCATAAGTACTGCGAACATAATAATCGCCATTGTATAAGGCAATGATGCTTCTGATGCTGACCAACCATTAATTTCTCTAAGATTTTTTGCGAATACGCTCCAAGCATAGAGAACACCAAATGAAAGGTTAATACCAACACCAGCTAAAACTATAAGCCAACCTCTTTTCATTTCTT
>CAZNNQ010000022.1:0-8751 GCA_964574445.1 uncultured Eubacteriales bacterium | reverse complement strand
TGGGAAGGAAAGACTGAAAAAGTTATACTTCACAAAAATGATGTAGAAATCCGTTATGAGGCAGATAAAGATGTTCCCGAAACAGTAAAGGAAATGGCTTATGATAATGTAAGAATTAATGTTGATCACTATAACAGCTTTGAAAATGAAAAAGTTGTTGATGCAAAAATAACAGGATTATCTAGAATAGAAACAGGAACTGCATCAGAAAATTTAGACATTCAAATGTGGCTATTGGAATATAGAATTCTGTCAGAATCTGAGGAGCCTTTAATTTTGGCAGGTGGCATGACCTTAGATGAAGAGGGTTGGCGAACAGAATATGCAAGTATGGGTCAGCCAATCATAGTAGTAGTTCATCATTTAGAAAAAGATTGGTGGGAAAAAGTTGGAATGACAAGTACAGGAACAATCGCCGAGGAAAACAAGGATTACTCCTCAGCTGCAGTGGAAATGTTTGAAAAGTATAGTCAGAAAAATTAGTATATGATACAACAGAACCGGTCGATAACAAAACGACCGGTTCTGTCTTTACAAACTATCAGGATGGTGGTATTGGAAGCCTTGCAGAAAAAATAAAAAAACAAGAAAAAAGTAATCCCGAAAAAGGTCCATTATGGCAAAAAGACGTTGTTAATCCAAAGTTTCCTTTATAACTTCAGATGCAATAGAGATAACTGAATTAATTTCTTCTTTAGTAATATTTAGAGGAGGGTTAAAATAAATAATATCTCCTAAGGGCCTTAATAATAATCCTTTTTTTAATGCTCTTTTATAAATTTGATAGCCGGTCCTGTTTTCTGCAGGGAAGGCTTCTTTTTTTTCTTTATTTTTAACTATTTGAATTGCATTAATTAAACCTATGGATCTTATATCCCCAATATAATCTAAATTAGAGAATATATTATATATTTCAGAGTTAAAATACTTTGCTTTTTCGATATTATTTTCTAAAATATTTTCATCTTCAAAGATTTTCAATACTTCCAAGGCTGCCGAACAGGCTAAGGGATTACCACTATAAGTATGGCTGTGCATAAAGGCTTTTCCTTCTTTGTAGTCCGAATAAAAGGCATCATATATTTTTTTTGTTGTTACGGCCAGTGCCATAGGCATATATCCTCCCGTTAAACCTTTTGAAAGACACATTATATCCGGAGAAATACCAGCATGTTCACAAGCAAACATTTTCCCAGTCCTTCCGTAGCCAGCAGCTATTTCATCGGCAATTAAATGAACATTATATTCATCACAGATTTTTCTTAGTTTTTGGAGATAAACAGGAGAATAAATTTTCATCCCTGCTGCTGCTTGTAACATGGGTTCAATAATGAATGCGGCAGTTTCCTCTCCGTGTTTATCAAATATTTCCTCACATTTAGAAAAACACTCTGCTTCGCAAGAATCCCTTTCTAAATTATATGGACAATTGTAACAATCCGGCCCTGGGATCCTGTTTATATCAAGAAGAATAGGCTTGTAAATCTTTGAATAAAGGTCAACTCCACTGACAGAAAGAGCACCTAATGTTTCTCCGTGATAAGCATCACTTAAGGCCATAAATTTCTTTTTTTGAGGATTGCCTGTTTGGTAGTGGTATTGAAAACTCATTTTCATTGAAGCTTCAATAGCAGCAGAGCCATTATCTGTAAAGCAGAACTTTTCTAATCCTTCTGGGAGAATAGAGGCTAGTTTTTCGCAAAGATTTATTGCTCCTTCATGGGAAAAATTTGCAAATATTACATGTTCAAGAGTATGAAGCTGATTTTGGACAGCGTTGCTAATTCTTTCATTACAATGTCCAAAAAGATTGCACCACCAGGAACTAATCACATCAGCATACTTATTATTATCGTAATCATATAGGTAGAGTCCTTTGGCATTTTTAATTACAATAGGTGGAAGCTCCTCGTAATCTTTCATTTGAGAACAAGGATGCCAAATGTATTTTAAATCTTTTTCTGAAAGAGTCATTTTTAAACATCTCCATATAATTTAATTAGTTTATTTTCTTCGATAATTAGATTATTACAATCCTTTGGAACACAGGCAATTACTGAAATGCCAGTTAATTTTTCAATCATTTTTTTATTATCTAAGTGAAGAAAATTATCTTCTTCAAAATTGTTCATGATAATTCCTTTAATTTTAAGATCATTATGATTTGCATAGAAGCTCGTAAGAATGGTGCTATTTAATGTACCAAGCTCAGAGGGAACGCAAAGTATAATATCTAGATTCAAAGATTTTATAATATCTGTTTGCATAATTATTTCGGAATTAGATACTTTTAGTGGGCAAATTAAACCTCCGGAGCCCTCCATGGTTATGAAATCAAATTCTTTCTTCATATTTTCAAAATCCTCTGATATTTTTTCTATTTTAAGATTATTTTGTTCAATATTAGCTGCAAGGTGAGGAGACACGGGTAGTTCATAAATATATGATAAAAGTTTATGTGGAACTTTATTAAGTCCCGCTATCTTGCAGACATATTCAGCATCACCACTTCCACCACTTACAGCAGCCTTGTAATATCCTGCATTAATTCCAAAAGACCTTAATTTTTTTATTATTAAAGCAGCAATGAAAGTTTTTCCTGTATCAGTACCAACACCAGCAATAAAAATTCCTTTATTCATATTTTTTGAACCTTGTAGCCTAATGTCTTAACCATTTTAAAATCTTCATCCACATCTATTCCAGAGGTTGTTAACATATCTCCAGAAATTGCTGCATTACTTCCTGATTCGAAAGCAAGTCTACCTTTGTCAGAGAGCAAACCTCTTCCTCCAGCCAACCTAATTGCTTTTTGAGGTAAAATAAATCTATAAACAGCAACAGTTCTGGAAATTTCTTCTAAAGAAAGAGGAGAAATATTTTCAAAAGGAGTTCCTGGTATTGGATTAAGAACATTAATTGGAACTGAAGTAATTCCTATTTCTCTTAATTCTAGAGCCATTTCAATTCTATCTTCCATTGTTTCTCCTAAACCAATTATTCCTCCACTACAGACTTCTAGCCCGGCTTTTTGAGCCATTTTTATTGTGTGGATTTTTTCTTCATAAGTGTGTGTTGTGCAAATAGAAGGAAACATTTTTCTGGAAGTTTCAAGGTTATTATGGTAGCGAGAAACACCTGCTTTTTTTAGTTTTTTAAAATCCTCTAGATTAAGAAGACCATGTGAAGCACAAAGACTAATATTGATATTTTTAGAAATTTCTTCATAACCTTTACATAATAGATCGACTTCATAATCAGCAAGATTACGACCGGAGGTTACTACTGAATATCTTAGGATACCCTTTGAAGCATTGTTTTTTGCTTGTCTCTCAAGTTCTGTGGTATTAAGTAGAGGATATTCTTCCACTTTAGTTTTATAGAAAGAAGATTGAGCACAATATTTACAGTCTTCTGAACATTTTCCACTTTTCCCGTTTACAATGGTACAAAAATCAAAAGAATTTCCACAATAAAAATTTTGTATCTCTTTTGCAGAAGCAGAAAGAATTTGGAAGTCAGAAGCTGCTAGAGTCATGGCTTCATCTTTATTTATTTTGTAACCTTCGATAACCTTTCTTTTTAAATTATTTACAAAATTCATCATCAATCCCTCCCTAAAATAACCGGTCTTATTTTTTTTGCAACTAGTGCACTAACGTAACAAAGAAAAATATCCCCTGGAACTGCTAATATAAAACAATATAATACAAGGGCTTTAGCTCCTATAGGGGTGCCAAGATAAAAATTTGCAATGAAGTAATAATAAAGCATTCCCAAAATATATACTCCAGCAAGTCCGGCCAGTGCTGCAATAAGTAATTGTTTAAAGCCAGGATTAGAAAAGGATTCGGCAATCCATCCTGTAATATAAGTTCCTAAAGCAAAACCTAATAGATATCCAAAGGTTGGATTAAGTATGTATGAAAACCCTCCACCTGAAGCAAAGATTGGAACTCCAGCAAGACCAATTCCAATATAAAGAAGAACAGAAAGAGCTCCAAGTCTTTTCCCCAGCAAAAGGCCAGCCAATGTAGTAAATAAAAACTGCAGGGTAAAAGGTACAAGGGGAACTGGAACTTTAATAAAAGCTCCGACAGCTATTAAGGCAGCAAAGAAACTGCATAAAACTAAGGAACGACTTCGTTTAACGGTTGTAATGGTTGTATCCACTAATAAAACCCCTTTCAAAATTTTTTTATGAAAAGGATTATAGTATTAATAAATACCATTGTCAACCAAAATAAAAAAGTGGTTAACATAAAATGGAGATTAAACTACTTTTTTAAAGGGTAAGTTTTGTAAAGATTATAAAATATAAAGGGGGTTATTATATGTTTTTCAAGAAAATAGAAACTCCAGGATTGTCTCATTATTCTTATCTTATAGGTGATGGGTCAGATCTTGCGGTTATTGACCCAATGAGAGATATCGGTATTTATATGAGGGAAGCGCGGAAGGCAGGAATGAGAATTAAATATATTTTTGAAACCCATAGAAATGAGGATTATGTAATAGGGTCTCAGGAACTTAGTGAAAAAACGGGAGCAAAGATATATATTTCTGCCCATGAAGAATTAGGTCATGTTTATGGGGAAAAGATCGAAGATGGTTTTGCAGTTAGACTTGGAGGTATTTCAATTAAAGCTCTTCATACTCCGGGGCATACATTAGGACATATGAGTTATGTGGTTTATGAAGAAGATAAGAAGGATCCATACTTAGTATTTACTGGTGATTGTTTATTCATGGGTGATTTAGGGAGAACAGACTTTTATGGTAAGGAAAATTTGGAAAAAATGACTGGTTTAATGTATGACAGTATTTTTGAGAAATTAATGCCACTTGGGGAAGATGTTTTGATCTTTCCGGCCCATGGTCCCGGATCGGCTTGTGGAATTAGTATGGATGATAGGCCTTATTCTACTTTGGGACATGAAAGAAAATATAATCCTGTTCTTCAGGTAAACTCTAAAGAAGAATTAATTAAAACCTTTGGTTATATGAGAATTAAGCCAAAATATTTTGAAAGAATGGAAGTTTTAAACGTTGAAGGAGCACCATTTATTGGTGAAGAAGTCATTTTAAATGTTCTTACAGTAAAAGAAATTAAAGAAATGATGAATGATATTATTTTGATCGATGCCAGAAGTAAGGAAGCTTATTTTGGTGGGCATATCCCGGGTTCAATATATATGTCAAAAAGCAATATTACAACATTCATTGGAGCAATTTTATCTCCAGATAGTAAGGTTGTATTTGCAATCGATGGTGAATATGATGAAGTTGAAGATTTGTATTGGTATTGTAAACGAATTGGTTTTGATAATATTGTCGGTTATCTGCCAAATGCTTGTAAAAAATGGGAAGAAAGCGGTTCGGAACTTGAAAAACTTCCAACAATTACAGCTGTAGATTTTAAAGAGTTACCAGAAGATGGAGATTATATATTAATCGATATTCGCAAAAGTGAGGAGATTGAAGAAGATGACCCTTCTAGCAATCGATTATATCTTCCTTTACAACAAATTAGTCAGTGTTTTAGAAGAATTACAAAGGATAAACCAATTTATATTCTTTGTGGGTCTGGAGAGAGGGCAACAATCGCAGCATCTTATTTGAAAGCCAAAGGATATAGATCAGAAGTTATAACTGGGGGAGTTAGGATGCTTGCAGCCCTTAGATAAGGGAGGAAATTATGACTTATGAAATTATAGTGTCATTCATAATATTATTTTTGGCCGTAATACTTTTTACTACAGAGAAAATAAGAATTGATTTGGCTGCTATTCTAATAATGATTCTTCTTCCTTGGATGGGAATAATTACTCCGACTGAAGCCTTTTCGGGTTTTTCATCCAATGCTGTGGTAACGATTATGGCAGTTATGATTTTGGGCTATGGAATTGAGTCTTCGGGATCTTTAAATTTTATTGCTGATTATATCAGCTTAAAAGCTGGTCGAGAAGGAAAGAAAGTAATGGTTTGGATTTCTGCTACCGTTGGTATTATCTCATCTTTTATGCAGAACATAGGTGCCGTTGCCTTGTTTCTTCCAGTTGCAAAAAAAATAAGTAAGAATACAGCTGTTAGTGGAAAAAAGCTATTAATGCCAATGGGTTTTGCTGGTTTATTGGGAGGCACTTTAACAATGATTGCCTCAAGTCCATTGATAATCTTAAATGATTTTCTTAATGAAAATAGATATGAAGAGTTAGGGTTTTTCAGTGTGACCCCCGTTGGAATAATTTTGTTGATCTCAGGGATTTTGTTTTTTTATTATTTTTGGGAAAAGCTTCTTCCGGAAGATCAAGAAGAAGGTAATAATTTTGGAGAGATTCAAGATATTTACAATCTTCCAAAGCAGGTTATTGAAATAGAAATTACAGAAAAAAGTCCTTTAATTGGAAAGACTATAGAAGAAATAGAATTATGGGTTGAAAATAAAGTGCACATTCTTGCGATTTGGGATTCAGGGAGTATTACTTATACTCCTTGGAGAAAAACCAGATTCAGTGCAAAACAAAGGATTGCGGTATTTGGTAATTCTGAACATATCAAAGATTTTCATACTATGTTTGGATTGGATCGGAAATCTTTCCTTTATGTATTTCATGAACTAAACAGTGATGAGGTTGCTGGATTTGCAGAAATAATTGTTCCACCAAAATCAACAGTTATTGGCAAAACTATTGAAGAAATTGGCATACGTAGAAATTTTAAAATTGAGCCAATAACTTACATAAGTCCGGAAGGGGAAAGACTTAATCTTATTGAAAGACCTCTTGAAGCGGGTTTACAAATTATAGTTTTTGGTCCATGGGAAGACATTAAACAAGTAAAAAAATCTAGGGATTTTGTTGTAATTACCGATGTAAAACAGGTGAAGAAAGAAGTAGACATAAAAAAAAGAAATATAGCCCTAGCCTCCCTTTCTCTTTCTACCTTGTTGGTAATTTTGGGATTTTCCTTGCCCCTAAGTTTTTTTACAGGAGCAATTATAATGATTTTATTTGGTGTTATTCCAAAGGAGGATATATATAAGGCTGTTGATTGGAAAACTGTCTTTCTTCTTGCGGGATTAATTCCTTTAGGGTTAGCTTTTGAAAAGAGTGGTGCAGCTGCTCTTACTGCTAAAGTCATTTTAGACCTTATTAGTACTTGGAATCCCCTTGCAGTGCTACTAGCTATTGGAACTGTTACTGGTGTTTTTTCTTTATTTATGTCTAATGCTGCAGCAACAGTAATTATGATTCCTGTTATTCTAATCATGGCTCCATTATTAAATATGGATCCTAGGTATCTTGCTTTATTTACAGCAGTTTCCGCATCTAATTCTTTTATATTGCCAACACACCAAGTGAATGCTTATATAAAAAGTCCAGGTAAATATAGAAATAGTGACTTTATAAAAGTTGGAAGCATAATGAGTTTAATTTTTTTGTTTGTATCAAGTTTAATTTTTTTTATATTTTACATTTAACAAAAAGAAGGAAGGTGTTTAAATGGAATTCTTATTTCTGGAAAGATGGTCCCCTTATGTTGTCGGTGTCTTAATAGGACTCATAAACATTGTTGCAATGGTAATTTCAGGTAAAGCACTAGGGGCTTCAACGAGTTTTGTAAAAGCCAGTGGATATCTGGTTAAAATTTTTGATAAAGAAAAGGTTGAGAAAAATTCCTACTATCAGAAAAACAAGCCAGAGCTAGATTGGGGTATGATGTTGGTTTTTGGAATAATAATTGGTGCATTTATTGCAGCTACTCTGTCAGGAGATTTTGCTCTCCAAAAAGTTCCAGCAATGTGGGCAGAAAGATTTTCTGATAGCTTCTTTTTCAGATTTGTTATGGCTTTTATTGGAGGAGCTTTTCTTGGCCTTGGTTCAAGATGGGCTGGAGGGTGTACAAGCGGTCATGGAATAAGTGGAACAAGTCAGCTGTCAATTCTTAGCTGGGTTGCTGCCGCAGCGTTTTTTGTTGGTGGTATAGCTGTCGCCATTATGATATTTGGATTGCCGGGGTGAAGATATGAATAAAAATTATGATAACAAAAGTTTGCAGCTATTTTATGGTTTGTTGATAGGTATCGCCTTTGGTTTTTTATTACAGAAGGGTGGAGTAACAAAATACGACGTAATTGTAGGACAACTAAGACTCATTGACTTTACAGTGATTCAGGTTATTTTCACAGCAATAATTGTAACAATGCTGGGTATTAGTTTTCTTTATCCAAGGGGAATAATAGAAGTAAAAACAAAGGGTGGATCCATTAAAAACTCCGTGTTTGGTGGCTTGATCTTTGGTGTCGGTTTTGGACTTTTAGGTTATTGTCCTGGTACAGTTGCCGGTGCTATAGGAAATGGATATCTTGATGCTCTTACTGGAGGATTATTAGGAATGATTTTTGGTTCAGCACTTTTTGCTTTTATGTATCCATCTCTTAAGGAAAAAAATATTATAACGGAAGATAAATTTAGTAAAGTTAGTTATTTTGATAAAGTGAAGGGTAGTCCATTTAAAATTACAGTTCCTTTTTCAATAATACTTATTATGGTATTATTTTTACTGGAAATATAAAAGTGGGAGATAAGGGATTTTATGCATATACTTGAAATAGTAGAAATACTTGGAACCATTGCTTTTGCCATGTCGGGAGCTTTGGTTGCAATACAAAAAGAACTTGATTATTATGGCATAGCGATCTTAGCAATAGTAACAGCGACAGGTGGTGGAATCATCAGGGATCTTTTG
>CAZNNQ010000021.1:0-10458 GCA_964574445.1 uncultured Eubacteriales bacterium | reverse complement strand
CAAAGGTCTTGAAACGTATACCTTTTTCTGTATCAAAACGATCAATAGCTCCAAGAACAGCGATACGCGCAACCTGAAGTATATCTTCCTTTTCCCAAGGAAGATAACATTGAGTCTGGCACCAATATTGTATATAGGGTTCCATAACAGAAAAAATTTCATTTATTGTATTTTCACATGGAGCTTGTTTATATTCAGCGACTAACTCATCCAAATCTCTTTTTGCCATATATATACCTCTATACTTAAATTCAATTTCTAGTGTCTATTATTGTATCTCTTACCACGTCTTAAGTCCACAAAGAACGTTTCCCTTTTCATTGTAAAAAATTTCATCCATCACTTGCTTTATTAGGAAAACTCCCATTCCACCCTCGCAGAGAAGACTCTCTTCCCTACGATCAGAAAACTTTTCCGGGCAATATTCAAAACCATTACCTTTATCTGCTATTTCAATACGAATAGACCTATTATTCAAAAGCCACGAGACCGATACATCACCTTCTATACTCCGCAAACCATGAATAAAAGCATTGTTTATTCCTTCAACTAAAGCCAAGCGAATATCATTTACAGCCTCTTTTGGAACCTCTGCTGTTGAAAGATCTTGAAGTAACATTGAAATTACCTGTTGTTGTTCTTTAATGTTTTTTAATTTAAATTCTCTATTTTTTGTACTCATGTCTATGCTCCCGTTATCAAACTTTCCTATTGTTTACCATCTTTTTGTTGTTTGCAAACAATAGAATTTTTGTCAGGAATTATTTCTGAATTTAACTATCTTTATACTCTTCTTTATTATGGTATCCTCTTGGAGTTATCATTTTACCATTTTGTATCCTAGTTTCAGAATTGCCTATTAAAACTACCGTCAGCATATCTACTTTTTCATTTGGAAGATCTTTTAATGTAGTTATTACAACTTCTTCTTCCCCTCTTTTTGCATTTCTAACTAATCCAACCGGAGTTTCTGGTGACTTATATTTAAGCATTACCTCCCTAGCCTCATCAAGATGTTTCTGACGCCCATGACTTCTAGGGTTGTAAATAACTATCGCCATGTCTGCCATAGAACAGTGTTTAATTCTATCCATAATCTTATCGTAAGGAGTAAGAAGATCACTAAGACTTATAAACGCAAAATCATGCATTAATGGAGCCCCTAAACTTGCTGCTGCTGCTGTCGCTGCTGTAATTCCGGGAACAACTTCAATCTCTATTTCTGGATCTGCCAATTCAAGAACAATGCCAGCCATACCATAAACACCGGGGTCCCCTCCTGATATTACTGCAACATTCTTTCCTTTTTTTGCTTCCTCTATGGCTAAATTAGCTCTCTCTATTTCTTTTTTCATACCTTTGCTTATAACTTCTTTATCTTCAACTAAATCTTTGACTAAATCAACATACATTCCATATCCAGCAATAACATCCGCTTCTTTTATTGCTTGAACAGCTCTATATGAAAAATAGTCTCTGTCCCCAGGTCCTAAACCAACAATATATATTTTACCTAATTTATTAGCCATCATAATCTCCTATTCCAAACCATTCTTTTTAATAATCATCGTTGTAAGATAATCTAGCTTATCTTTATCTAAAAGACTCTCTAAATCCTTTGTTATAAATCCATCATCAAAACCAAGTCGACTCGCAACAATTGCATTTTTTTCGAGACCACTTTCTTTAAGAAAAGAATAAAGTTCCTTAAAAATACCACCAATCTTAAAGAGAACTACGTTTTCATTTTCATTAACAGCCTTCTTAACATCTTCAATATCTCTAATCGCTGGGATAATAATAAGTTTTTCATCCCTTAACACAAGAGGTATTACAGCCTTAGAGGCGATTGCACTAGGAGCAGTTATTCCCGGAACCATTTCTATGTCCAAATTTGGTAATAATACTTTTATTTTTTGCACAAGATAAATAAAAGTACTAAAGAAAGCAGTGTCCCCTAAAGTAATAAAAGCTGCATCTTTTCCAGTTTTAAGAATTTCTGCAATTTCCTCGGCAGCACTTTGCCACTTAGGCTCAAGCAAATCATAGTCTAAGCTCATAGGCATATGTAACTTAATTAACTTCCATTCCCTATCAATGGCTTTAGATACTATCTCATGAGCAACGCTATTTCCATCTTCTTTAGCAACTGGAAAACAAAGATAATCTATTTTTCCTAATATTTTTGTAGCTTTGATTGTGAGAAGATCCGGATCACCTGGACCAACTCCAATTCCGTATAATTTCCCTAGCATAAATAAACCTCCGTTTAAATATATTTTAAAGGCACAAGGCACTTTTTAACACTAAATCATATTTTAACCTTTTTTAAGATAAATATAAATAGAGATAAATAAAATAAAAATGCTAAACCAATTTTTAAGGTTCAGCATTTTAACTAGTTTTCTTCCACATTATTTTCTTGTATCTGGTTTAGAATCTCTTCCACTTCCATCATGCTATTATACTTATCAATTATATCCATCATTTCTTCATAAATTTCCGGGGTGATCAGAACGCATGTCGGACTATTGTTTTTTACAACAATTCCATATCCATTCTGCTTAACCTCATCAAAAATTTTATGCGCTTCACCTTTATTAAATCTGGAAATAGGAACAAAAGAATTTAATACGCCACTGACTGACACTTTTTTGATCATCTTAGTCACTCCATTTAAAATTTTGCTACGGAGTAAATTATATATTACAACAACAAATTTATCAATAACACATACAATATTATAATTATATTTTTGTTGTTAATAATTACTTCCAGAAGCTATTGTTACGCTAAAAATCTTTTGTGCCCCATGGTTTATTAAAGTACGAGCACATTCATTAAGAGTCGTACTAGTTGTTATCACATCGTCTACTAAAAGAATTACTCGATTTTCTAAATCCTTTTTGTTCTTATCTTCTACATAAAAAGCATTTTTTAGGTTAATCTTTCTGTCCCTTCTATTTAATCCTGTTTGATGTGGGGTATTTCTTGAACGCTTGAGCACATTCGTTTTCATTTCTGTATCCATAATTCTTGCAAGCTCTTTAGATAAAATTTCTGCTTGATTATAACCCTTTTCCCTTTTTCTTAATGAACTCATTGGGACAGGAATAATTAAGCTTTCCGCAACATCTCTTATTAATGCTTGGTTTAGACAAAGTTCATTAAAAATCGCCATAGATATTGGCGAAGAGAGGTATCCATGATAATTAAATTTAAAATCTCTTACCATTTTTTCATATTCTTTTTGGTATGGAAATACTGCAGTATTTTTAATAAATTCCTTGGGCCACAAATAACAGGTCGGACAATAAACACCATGCCGTAAAAATGTTCCACATCGATTACATTGTCCATGATCATACTTGAATCTTTCTTTCAAATTAATACATTCACTACAAATATTAAGAAAATCTTGTTTTTTACCACAGAGAGGACAAATTTTAGGGGTTGGAAATATAATCTCCATAATTTTGTCTTTTATCTCTATTCTCGTTAATTTCTGCAAAATAATCATCCCTGACAATTTTATTAAGGAATCCCTTAAAAACCTCAGAAGACTTAATACTATTTACTTCTGTTCTAAGTTTAGCTGCACCAGGAAGATTTTTTGTGTACCAGGCAAAGAATTTTCTTATTTCTTTAGTGGCAATATCTTCTCCTTTATACTTAATCAGAAGGTTTAAATGTTCTTCTAACAGTCTCATTCTTTCTGAAGGACTTGGCTCCTCAAATAATAGATTCTCCATCTTAGAATGAATTTCCTTAATTAAATAAAAATTCCCAAGTATTCCTCTTGCCAGCATAACACCATTACAATTTGTTTCTTCTCTTAATTTTTCGTAATCTTCAATATTATATACATCACCAGAAGCAATAACAGGAATTCCCACACTTTCTTTAACTTCACGAATAACTGACCAATCAGACTTACCAGAATACATCTGCATTCTAGTGCGGGGATGAACTGCCATAAAGTCTGCCCCTGCATCTTCCATTCTAAGAGCAAAGTCTTTATAGTTTAAACTATCTTTATCCCATCCACTACGAAACTTTACGGATACTGGGATCTTAACTGAATTTTTAACAGCCTTAACAATTTTCGCTGCTAAAAGCGGTTCTTTCATTAGTGCTGATCCCTCGAAATTTTTTATTACCTTTGATACTGGGCACCCCATATTAATGTCAATAGCAGCCGGCTTTGCATTTTCCTCAACAATAGCTGCAGCCTCAGCCAAAACTTCTGGTTCACTACCAAAAAGTTGTACTACTATTGGGTTTTCCTCATCTCGGAGATCAAACAACTCGAATGTTCTTTTATTTTTATAAATTATCGCTTTTCCACTAATCATTTCAGAATAAATAAGCCCTGCGCCAAACTTACGTGCAATAAGGCGGAAGGCTTTATCTGTTATTCCTGCCATTGGTGCAACAACAACAGGATTTGTCTTTAAATATTTCTTTACATCGAACTCTTTATTAAAAAACACTTTGCTATTTTTCCCCTTTATTCTTTTCATAGATTATTCTCAGACCATCTAATGTTAAATATTTATCTACTTTTTGAATATATTTTGTATTTTTCCCTATTAATTCTGCTATACCACCTGTAGCTATAATTGTTGGATTATCCCAACCTTGTTCTTCCTTGATTCGAAAAATAATTTCATCTACAAGGCCAGTATAGCCGTATATCATCCCAGCTTGCATAGCACTCACTGTGTTTTTACCTACTATTTTTTTAGGTTTAATTAATTCAATCTTTGGAAGTTTTGAAGTTCTTTGCACTAGGGCTTCCAGAGAAATATTTACACCAGGAGTTATCACCCCACCAAGATACTCTCCTTTTTCCGAAATAGCACAAAAGGTTGTTGCTGTTCCAAAATCAACAATAATTAATGGGGCTCCGTATTTTTCAAGACCAGCAACAGCATTAACAATTCTATCAGCACCAACTTCTCTTGGGTTTTCATAGAGTATTGGAATACCTGTTTTAATTCCCGGACCAATTATCATTGGCTCAATATTAAAGTACTTCTTAGACATGTCTTCAAGAGCTGCCATTATTGGAGGCACTACTGAAGAAAAAACAATTGCATCTATTTCTTCTTTTGGAATATTATGATGAACAAAAAGGTTGTATAACAACATCCCATATTCATCTGATGTTTTTTGACGATCTGTAGTAATTCGCCAATTTATTATTAGCTCTTCACCCTTGTATATACCTATAACCATATTTGTATTCCCAATATCAAAAGCCAGTAACATATTTATTCTCCCTTCAATTTCAAATAATATCCTCTACTTATTGCTGGGTAAAACAACATTTCCTTCTTTTCCATTTCTGTTAAACCAAAATTAAATTTCTCAATTGGAATAGAAATAAATCCTACTTTTTTAGCCCTGTTCAAAGGAAGCTTTGCCATTACTTCCTCTATTATAGATTTTTTTTGTGTTAAATCTAATTTTGAAAGATCTATCTCTGAAAATTGTTCGTCAAAATCTGTCGCTACATTATCCGTAACCATTTCGTCCATTTCTCTATAAGTTTTTATATTCTCAACTAAAATTTTTAAATCTTCTGCTAATTCCTTCAAACCCCAGTGTTGAGCATACATTTTCGTTTGCAGGAAACGATATTGTTTTGCAGTTCCCAAAATAACAATGCTACCAGATTCCATTTTTCCATTAACAAAAAATTTGTGCACAACAACATCACCACCAAGAGAAAGCATATCCTGTTTCAGAATATTTCCAGCTCCAAAATATATATTTGTAATAAATATTGGATAAATTTGATCTTTTTCCATCATTATTCTTATCCCATGAGGATCAGAACCCGTTTTTTCCATCCATTCTTTAGAATGTTTGGCTTTCCAAATACCTTCACCGCAGAAAAATATATTACAATCTCTTTTCATTGTAAACTCCTTCAAAATAAAATTCTTTTACTATTAACTAACTGAATTATCTAATAAATAGTCCGCTAATTCAATTAAATCTTTTTAGTAATAAAAATGACAGCATCTTTACAGATGCTGTCATTTTATTATGTGTATTTAATTTCCCTATAATTTTTACTTATTTACGGCCTCCACTGCTTTTTTAATTAGCGTTGCCATTCCTATAATTCTTGATGAGGGAATTGCACAAATTGCAATTCTTAGTCCTTTTTTAAGTGGAACAAGGAAAAGATTATCTTCATTTAGCTTTGCTGCAATTTCTGCAGAGTTAGCAACTGGAACTGTAATGAAAAATCCTGAATCATAAGGGCATGTTTCTAAATTAACTTCTAACGCCTCATCCAAGAATATTTTTGCACGGTTAGCAAGCCTTTGGCTATACTCAGCTCTTTCTGCAAGAAGTTTTTCCTTAAGATCTTTATCTTTCCACAGCTTAATTAAAGCAAGCTGTCCTGCTCTAGTACAATTTGACCAGGTTCCTCTGCAGGAATATTGGTTAGAATCATAGAACTCATTAATAACGTCTTCAGATGAACTTAAGGCAATCATTGCACCTGTGCGGTATCCATACATTGTGTAACTTTTGGACATACTGAAACCAATAATCACAAGGAAGTTTTCAGGAAGATTTGTAAACAACTCAAAGAATTTTCTGCTTCCCTCTGGAGCAAAGTCAATATAAGCGATATCAACAAAAAGTATAAAGTTTTTATCTTTATTTGCAGTCCTTGCTTTTCCACCCTCGACAATTTTTCGCCAATCTTCATAAGTCAAGCTAAATCCCGTTGGGTTGTGAGCTGGTGAATTAATAATAGAAAGGACATTGTCCTGCTCTTTGTATAACTCATCAGTTTTCAAAAAGAAATCTTCAATATCAAATTCCTTGTTCTCATCATAAAGTCTATAGGTAACAAGTTCTCTTGACATTTCTGTCGCCATTGTTTTATATGGACCCCAAAACCAATCTGCAGTAAGAACTTTTTCCCCTCTATCTGTATAGTTCCAGATTGCGTGATGAATCGCTCCAGATCCTCCTGGTGTAGAAATAGCTTTAATATGCATGTTAGCTGGCTTATATTCTTCAAATGTAAAGTCAATAGCTGCTTGAGTATATTCAGGCAAGCCTGCAATTGGTGCATAGTTTGCGGAATCTTCGAAAGGAAGCTCTTTTATTATTTTTTCAATAGTAGAGAATGTAACCAAAGAACCATCTCTATCTAAAAAAGCCCCGATAGAAGCATTGATTATATTTTCTTTTCCAACTATTTTTGCCTTTTCGTTAGCAGCAGAGTTTACGCCAAAGATAACATCTTCTTCCTTCTTACCTTTTGAGTGCTTTGCTAATACTGATCTAATTACCATTTCATCCACTCCTATATTTAAAGTTAAATTATTTAAATTCATTCATGCTATTATATAACAACTTTTTTTATTTATCAGCAGTTTTTACAAGTATACAATATTCTTTTTGAAAATGTTTTGTTTAGATTCTAAAAAATGCTTGCATTTAATTTTTAATTATTGTATCATTACTCCAATTTCATATTGAAAAGATTATGAAAAAGATAAGTACTGAAGATTTTAATTTATCAAAGAGAGCCGGCATTTGGTGAAAGTCTGGCATAAATTTTTCCTCAGGAAGCTACTTTGGAGTCTTATTTACTAAGTGAGATCGAATATTTCTTATTCGTTTCTAATTAGGGTGGTACCGCGGGAGTCTCCTCTCGTCCCTTTCTGGGATGAGAGGTTTTTTTATATAGTTTTTTAAGGAGGAAGTATTATGAATAATTTAAAGCAATGTGTACTGGAATTACTTGAACAGAATAGCAGGCTTCCGATTGAAGAAATCGCATGTCTTTTGAATACTGAGGTTGATGCAGTCGCAGCCGCCATCATGGAATTAGAAGAATCTCGAACAATTTTAAAGTATTCTACAATTATTGACTGGGAGAAAACTAACTCTGAAAAAACAAATGCTTTAATTGAACTCACAATTACTCCTGAAAGAGAGTTTGGTTTCGATAAAATTGCCGAAAGAATTTATGGTTTCCCAGAAGTGAAATCTTTATATTTAATGAGTGGATCTTATGATCTTGCAGTTTTTGTCGAAGCAGATAGTTTCAAAGATATCTCTCTGTTTGTTAGTGAAAAACTTGCTCCTCTAAACCAAGTTAAAGGGACGAAGACACACTTCATTATGAAAAAATACAAGGAACAAGGTGTACCTTTTAAGAGTGAAGAAAATGCGAAAAGGTTGGTGGTTACTCCGTGAGCAAGATTTTTGAAAAGGCTTTAAATGAAAAAATTAAAACGACCCCTCCTTCAAAAATAAGAAAGTTTTTTGACTTAGTAGTTAATACTCCTGGGGTTATTTCTTTGGGTGTTGGTGAACCAGATTTTATGACTCCATGGCATATTCGAGAAGCATCTTTTTATTCTTTAGAGAAGGGTTATACAACATATACAAGTAATAAAGGTTTAATTGAGTTACGACGTGCAATCTCCAAATATCTAACAAAATATGAGGTTGAATATAATCCAGAAGATGAGATTTTAGTTACTATTGGTGTTAGCGAAGGTGTAGATCTGGCTTTACGAGTATTGATTGAAGCGGGAGATGAGATTTTAGTCCCAGACCCTTCTTATGTAAGTTATTCTCCCCTCATTGGTTTGTCTGGGGGTGTTGCAGTCCCATTAAAAACCAACTGTGAGAATGCTTTCAAGATTACTGCAGAGGATCTTGAGGCTGCAGTTACTTCAAAAACTAAAGCTCTAATTCTTACTTTTCCAAACAATCCAACTGGAGCAATTTTAACAAAAGAAGAATTAAATAAGTTAGCAGAAGTAATTATACGCCATGATTTAATAGTAATCTCTGATGAAATTTACTCTGAATTAACTTATGATGGCACTCACACTTCTATAGCGAGTCTCCCAGGAATGCAAGAAAGAACTATTTTACTTAATGGCTTCTCTAAAGCCTATGCAATGACTGGCTGGCGTGTTGGATACGCGTGTGGCCCAGAAAATGTCATCTCTATGATGAACAGAATTCATCAATATAGCATTCTTTGCGCTCCTGTTATGGGTCAATTAGCTGCTGTAGAAGCACTTGAAAACGGACTTAAAGAAATGAAACAAATGGTCATGTCTTATAATTACAGAAGAAATTCAATGGTAAATGGGTTTAATAAAATCGGGTTAGATTGCAGTCTTCCACAAGGCGCATTCTATGCTTTCCCTTCAGTTAAAAAAACTGGTATGAGTTCAGATGAATTTGCTGAAAAGTTATTACTCAAGGAGAAGGTTGCTGTAGTACCCGGAACAGCCTTTGGAGAAATGGGGGAAGGTTACATTCGTTGTTGCTACGCAGCATCATTACCTGATATTAATGAAGCCGTAAAAAGAATGGATCGTTTCTTACAAAGTCTCGGAGGGGACGCTTCTAGCGGGCTCACTTTATCCACAGCTGCATCAATTTAAGAAAAAGCGTTAAACCATAATTACATTTCCAAATGGTTTAACGCTTTTTATAATACTAAATTAATTTAATTTAATATTAAGATAGTTGTTTTGAAAAAGAAATTATTTTTTCTGAAAGAAAATACATTTCCTGATATAATCTGCTCCAGAAATATAAGCCTCTTTGCCAACTGCCTCTTAAGTATACTTTTTCATCCATTGACAATTCTTCACCATTTCTAAGTTTTTTGTCAATTATATCTATTTCCTCATGATCGTTAATTACAGTGTCAAGAAAGATATAAACACTTCTAGTTTCTTCTTCAGATAACACATCTTGGAACTCAAGCTCTATTAATTTATTTGTAAGCCAATAGGTGGCAATCGTTTTAGCTAAAATAGTAACTGTATCATAATTAAAAATCAGACAATTAGAATTAACAAAATCTCTAATCTTTTTAATATTATCTAAAGCAATTTCTTTTGCTTTAGCTTGGTCCTCTGGTGAAACTTCCCCTTTTACCATTGCTTTTTTTAAGTTTTCAACTGAAAAGTTTAGTTTCTCCATAAAAATAGAGTCTTCTTCTTGAATATATTGGTGCATTTCTTCCATTGCAAAAGCTGTCGTACTTGCTGACACTATCCAAAAGAACCCTTCCGAAGAAAAAAGTTCAGGATTTATATTATTAAGATCGTTATCAGAAAGATCCATTAGCTGATTATATCTATTTTTCAATTGGGCCACTTCCTTTATCTAAGTTATGCAAAAATTATACCCAAATCTTTTAGTTATTAAGCAAGATTCAGCAAATATTATAGTAATTGAATTAATAGGAAATGTAAACCCGATTAAATGAATAGTAAGCTATCATTCCAACAAAAAAGCCCATTATTACTCCGGAAATGGTGAGTACCGGTATATAACTAAGAATTCGGAGATTCTCCATTACTATTCCTGCAGCAAAAAGCTGCCCTGCAAAGAGGCTCCCTAAAAAACTACGCAAAAGGATTATAATTATAGTATCTT
>CAZNNQ010000020.1:0-10857 GCA_964574445.1 uncultured Eubacteriales bacterium | reverse complement strand
TTGGATAAGTTCCCACATAAAAAAACCGTGATTCTCCTCCAGCTTAAAGCCAGATTTCAAATCACGGAAAGTCCTTATTTACTCATGTTTATACGCTTTTACTTTTCTGTTGTATCCCCCAAATAAACCCTTCCGAAATCCCGCTCCTCAAATCCGCATTCTTCCGTTCGAGTTATAATAAAGATTTCCGACTGAACCCCTATTTTGGACCATTTTCGATTCAAATATGACCGTTTTTCCGCCTGTTTTTCCTCATTTTTTTCACCTTTTTTCGAGAGTTAAAATAAAGTCCTCCGATTTTGGAAGAAGGAGAAAAGGAGAAAAAGAATACGGGAAATAAGAAAAATCATTGAGAAAAGATTGAATGAGACCTTCGGTCTCTTATTGAATAAATACCTGAGTGAAATATTGAAAAAAGCCTGAATTGGTAAGGGTTCAAACAGGATTAAGTTAGGATAAAACTATTGAATTTTTATTGATTTCCTATTGAATTATAACAGAAAAAAGCCCGGGTTCCTAATGAGGAAAAACCGGGATGATATTGAGTCAGAGTCGAAAATCGGAAATGTTTATTTTCACTGTAATCGAGCCTGAATCGGAAATGTTTTTTTTGTTCGGAAGAGTTTAATATTGGGTTACATAGGAGAGAAAAGATTTTGTTGTGAATACTTTACTCCATATATTCTTTTATTGAATTAATTAGTTCCACTTCATTCGAATTTTCAGAGATATAGGAAATATACTGACTTTTACCCGTTTCCAAATATCTTAGCCAACCTTGTAATGAAGATAGATAAGTGTCGTCTAAATGATTTAATGAAGAATATTGACAAACATAATTATTATAATCATTAAAAGATTCATGTCTTACTGGATAACGTTGTTTAATGTATTCATCATCTTCTACTAACTTAAAATAACCATTCGAATCAATAACAAGAGTATTACGTTTTGAATCATCACCATTCCTTAGTTCAGCCTCTAATTCCGTTTTTGTAAATAAGTGTGCTGGAGATTTAATCTTATGCAATTTTATTGAAAAGTAAATGATATTCTCTTCCCACAATAGTCCTTTTTGTTCACATTCATACTGAATATACGACTCTATTTCCTTAATTGCACATACTGCGTCTTCAAACTTCCCAAAAATAAACCTATCATCTGAAGTATAAGTGTAAAGATAGAGTTTTTTTTGATCTTCTTCAATATTCCCTTTCTCTGATATATAGAGAGTGGGAGAAAAAAAATCAGATACAGTAAAATTAAATTGTAGAGAAAAAACTACATTTTCATTTGGGGAACCTTGAAACCTTCCACAAATACTTGAAAAATCCCATGTCTTGTAATTTTTGTTTACAAACTCAATGACACGTTCGTAATTTATAAAATCTATCTCATCTTGATTATTTGATTGTTGGATTTCTTCTCTCAAAGTATCTTGGTTGTATTTTGAATAAAAATGATCAAAGTCAATACCCGTATAGTCTTTCTTCATTTGCTCTATATATGCTCTATATTTTTCTGCATCCATCTTGTTATGTCTTGCATCATAGGTACCTGCAATATCATTGTAAACAGATGCCTTTGAAAAGAATACAAATGATCCCTGAAGAAAACGGTCAACTAGATTGTAACCATCCGGCAACTTACTTCCATCGTCATAATACCCGTAATTACCATTCTTCCAAGAAATATAGTGTCCAGGTAAATCCTCCGTTAGAAGTTCCCTCATTTGATTATCGTCAGTGCTAAAAATAGGATTCAAGTTATCGAGCTCTAACCGAAAGTAACTCCACATAAAATCCTTATCAATACTCTCAACTATTAATCTTTTAGGCTTAATAATATAATATCCACCACCACATTTTAGCCTTATACACCCTACTTCAGTTGCCCTTTCAGCATTATCCAAATCTTGACCACCACCAGAAGGAATAAACATATGATTCAAATTAGGCATACTTCCCAATAGGTTCAAAACAGTAATTATGTCATCAATATCATCCCAAGCAGCAATTTTTGGTATAGCCTTTACAAACAATCTTTCCTGAATATACCTCCACTGACTAAGATTGCTCCTTTTAAAATCATTGTATATATTAGACCACCCTATTAATCTTTGTGAAAATTCTTCTATTGATGGCCTTAGATAAGGATTATCCAATGTTGAATCAATTAATAATTGTTCAAGCTCTACAAGGTGCATACTTTTATAAAATTTTCTTAAACCCATTAGTTCACTCTCTGGGTTATATGTACCTTCAAAAGCATAATCTTTTCCAACAAGTAACATCCATAGGGTCTTAGCTAAAGAATAAACATCTGCTTTTTTCCCATCTGCATTAATAGCGTCTATTTTCATTTCTGGTGCTATTGTTGCTTTTGCACCAATTGGTTCTCCTATTCTTGTTAAATCGCTTTTTTCTGGATAATCAACCAAACCAAAGTCACTCAATGCGTAGCTGTTATCATAAAAATAAATATTGCTTGGCTTAATATCTCTATGAACAATATCTTTTCTATGTAATTGAGTCATTACTCTTGATATTTCAATGATACACTTTACCTTTTCATCAATGCTTGTATCATAAGTAAAATGTTCGTTAATTGGGGTGGCTAGAGGCATGATATACCAAAACTTTTCACTTTCATTTTCTTTGAAATTAAAATCATAAATAGGAATTACTCCATTTATTTCATTTTGGATACTCATAACTAGCTCTGTTTCTATTTTAAATCTTTCAATTTTCTCACTGAAATTATTTGGTGAATCATCTAAAATTTTCAGAGCAAATTCCTTACTTTCTTTTTCTTTTGCAATCCTAGCAATGTAAACAGTAGCGTTCCCACCTTGACCTAATTTTAATTTTGGTTTATATACATATCTGTCATTAATATATCTCCACTTTTTTCCCATTCTGTTTTTCCCTTCAAAATTTATTAAGTTTAATAAATATTGTTTATATTAAGGCTTAATCACTCCTTTTCCTCTACAATTTGATCAAAAAAACTTACCTTTTTCCCTAACAAATCATCTTCTTTCTCAAGCAGTGGATCTATCCAGTCCGCCTTACTTCTCGCCCATTTTAACCAATTTAATAGTTTCTCTTTTTTTGCTATATCGTTTATTTCTTGAACATTTAATTCCATATCATCTGCGAATTCTCTAATTTTTCTTGCCTTATCCCAATCGTCAACAGCCTGGCTTAGTTGCTTGATTTCCTCTAACTCACCTTTTCGCATTTGTTCTAGTCTTCTCTGTCTTTCTCTTTCATCTTGCTCTCTTTGGTCACTTCGCTCTTCCATTTTGTAATCAGCAAAAAAGTTATTCGCAATCACAAACATCTGATAAATAATCTTACCAACTTGCTTTTCTAAAGGAAGTTCTGTCATATCTTTAAATTCAGTATTTACCTTACTTTTATTTGTAAAGGTCATCCAGTCATTTGCGGTTATTTTTAAAATTAAGTTACTACCCTTTTCATCTAATTCAAATTGAAAAGCTGTATATATAATGAAAAAATAAGCAATGTCCCGATTTTCTTTCGTTTCAACCCTTACTTTTCCTTCCATATCATCTAGGGTTTTTATTATGGTATCTAGGATTCTATAAGCCCTATTAAGATTGGGTCGAGAAACATGGATAGGCAAGATAGCATCGTTTTCAATAATTTTACTTGTCTGGTCTATATTTTTTTGAGTTCCTTTTATTTTCCTTCCTTTTTTCACTCTATTTTGTGTTTCTTCTTTGTGTTTTGAAATTAATTGGTGCGGGTTTCTAAGTTGATGACCAATTTCAATGTTGGTACATTTTTCAATAATGAGTTTTTTTGTTTCATCTCTCAATAAATGTAGCTCTTCTTTAGAAGTTAGTTCTGCATCTGATAATGAATCAATATCAGTTCTATGTTTTATAACATAGTTTCTAATATATTTCTTTAAAGTCCCATATACTGGTGGCAAATCAATTCTTTCTTCTGATTCACCATTTCTTATTCTCTGCCAATACCCCCTCGGCGGTAATGGAATCATCAGCCTCTTTAAATGCTTTCGCATTGTGGCTTCTGAAACCTTATATTTTCCTGCTATTTCAGCAAGTGGTTTATTCCATACTTCATCGTAAAGTTTCTCTCTTTCATCCTGAGTCATATATTTTAAGTCCACCAACTAATCACCCCCAAGGATACTCCACCAAAGTCCAATTTGATTTGTCTTATTAACATTTTAGAGAATAAATAACAGGCCATCTAATCTATGAAGAGTACATATAGATTTTTTAAGAAATAATTAACTCTTCATCTATTACTAGATTGCTATCGTAGTACGACTTATCTACGAATTCTATATTTTGTTCGAGATATTTATAGTTTTCCTCTTTAATAGAAGGTGCCCAGACACACAATAGTTTTCTCGCTCTTGAAAATGCTACATAACCTACACGTGCCTCTTCAGAATCATTATTATCTCCCAGCCACTCTAGCAATTGAGTTTCTGATTCAGCTATAACTAAAACACACTCTGCCTCTTGTCCCTTTGCTGTATGTATATTAAACACATGACTTTGAAAATCTGAACTATTGTCATAGTTACCTGTATCCTCTAATAAATCTGAAACAGTAGTTTTCTTAGAAGCCCTCACTTGATTTTTCCAATCGTAACTAAGCATTCTAAGTTTATTACCGATTGATTTTCCAAATAATTTTTTCGATTGTTCAGATAGGAATTCTTTTAATTGTATAAACAGTGATTCTACTGAGGTTTCCTTTAGATTTAGGCCAATCAAAAAATGCAACGTAAATATTTGTAATTTCCTCCACATGAATTTGTTGTATCCGATCTCTGCTAAAGACACAAAACTTGGATGTTCATTAAAAATAAGATAACTAAGTGCTTCTGCCATTTTTTCGACTGAATCTTCAAATTGATTTTCTTTTTTATGGGAAATGGCCAATAAAATGTTTTGTAATATTTTAAAGCGACGATAGTGTTCTTTGCTTAGTTTTTTAAGAAACGGATTAATTTCAACATTTTGTTTGTGTATTAAGTGAGATATATTGGATAAATACTCATTCTTTCTTGCTAATATCATGTAGGGATTATACTTTTCATCACATCTTACTTTTTTACGTATAGAGTGAAATAATGGTATAACCTCAGAAAGTTCCTCAATATTTTTTATAAATAATACTTTTTGGTTACTGGCTGCATTGTCACCAGCTTCCTCTTGTTGAACATTAGTTTTACGGTTGGTAAACTTTACAATATGCTTTGTACTACGAAAATTATTAGTTAACCTGTAATTCAAGAATTTTTTATCTTTAATCCTAGATTGAAAAAATTCAGGTTTTGCACCGGTAAAACTAAAAATAGATTGGTTTTTATCTCCGACGAAAAAGAATACTGAACGTACTAACATGGAGAACACTTTATCCTGATATGATGTTACATCCTGAAACTCATCCACTAAAATAAAGGGAAACCTTGAACTAATTGCCTTCCTTATATGTTCATACTTATTAAGTATTAGATAAGATAAAAATATAACATCTTGTTGATCAATGTATCCTTTTTCCTTAATAAAGTCCTTCCACTTTCTAGCTGCCTCTGGAGAAATCTTTTCTTTAAAGCAGCAAGGAAATCCATTTTCATCTCTTCCTAAACTTTCAAACGCCGCCAAGGTGGATTCATCAATGAAATAATTAGGGCTATTCAATATGTTTCTTATCTCGGTTTTGTAACCCCTTGCAAAACCAGGTGGAGCCAGTTTATAAGATGTACGGTCCTTTCTCGCAAAATGTGAATACGGCTTTATCACAAAATCTAATAAAAAAGAATGAATGGTCCCTATAAAAAGTCCTGCTGGTAACTGCACTCCTTCTTTTTGTAAACGACCAATGATTTCATCCTTTGCAGCATTGGTATAGGTAATACATGCAATACCTGAGAAAGACATAGGACGTTTTTCGATAATATGTTTCAATCTTTGAATCAATAATGTAGTTTTTCCACTTCCAGGTCCCGCTTGAACTACAACAGATTGAGTTAACGGTGCAATTACAATACTTTTACGGAAATTATCATTATCAGTCAATTCTTTATTCACCTTCTTCCTCTAATAAAAAGTCAAACGCTTGTTTGATATATGAAGGGATATTTAACCTTTTACCCTCGTTTAATTTATCTAATACTAATTGAGCAAACTCCCCTTTTTCTTTAGAAATTAGATTGTAGCAATCTCTAGCGAAATCCTTCCCTTTAAGTAAAAGAATTCTTTCTCGATTTTCTTGCGTTCCCAATTTATTCTCTTGAATAAGTTCTGAAAAGAAAGAGGTATTTTTTTCAAGTAATAAGTCATATTCAAATGTTTTTATATTATTAGAAATATAGACATTTGGAGTAGAATGGAAATCATTTAATAGGTTAAGAGTTCTTTGACAGCTTTCAATTTCCCCCATTTTTGACGGATAAGCCTCTTCTTTTAAAATCTTATTATTACCTAAAATTATGTCATTTCCTTCGTTGTCTTTAACAGGTATTGCCGCCGGATCACTATCGGTCAAAACTGCACATTTAATATTCAATCCATTCTGTCCAAACAACTGTAAAAATGGGCGAAAAGCAACTCCGTCAACTGAAATAATTGAAATCCCCTCGCCCTCAAGAGTCTTTCCACGTTCTACTTCCTCACCGTTAATAACTATTTTTTCTTTATATAACATAGAAAAGAATTTGGGCATTAGAAGTCTTTCGGCAATTCCTTCTACCAAAAGTACCTTTCGTCCAAAGAAAATATCTGATTTTGTGGCATCCAACCATCTTTCTAAATATCGTTTATATTGACGGTGTTCTTTTACCTTCAAGTCAAAAATGGACCCTACACGATTAGAAATCGTCTCCCCTTCAACCTTATAAAATATTATTAAGCTATCTAAACTTGAATGGGAGCTAACGTGGGTAGAATGAGAAGTCATTATGACTTGTCCAGCTACCTTTTGTTCAAATAAATAGTTTGCCAAAAATTTTTGCAAGTGACTATGTAAATGCGCTTCAGGCTCCTCCACAATTAGAATAGGATACATATAATCGTGGTTTTGTATTCTTTTTTCTTTTATAGCAGTGTATTGTGTAAGCAAAAGACTGATATAAAGTAAGTTGTTATATCCTAATCCGTTCATTTCAACAGAGTGGACATTATCCTCATTTGTTCCAATTAACACCCTCAAATCTTTCAATAGAGAATCATAATCACTTTCTCCCATTTGTATTTTTACTGTTTGACTTGATATGCCGGTTATTCGTCCTAGGTATCTATTAATATCACTTTGGACCTTTTGAATTTCCTTCCCTTTAGTTATTTGTCTATTAAGCTCATCAATCTTATCTGCAATTTTTTTAAGCTCTGCTTCTTTAATATCAAAATTTCTAAGAATCCGTTGCAACTGTCCAGATGACTTTTTAAGTTCTGTTGTTGCATCTCTAAGTGCTCCTACATACTCAATCCCAAACTTCGATAGCATATTAAAATCAAAGGTATCTAGCGTTTCACGTTCTCCACCGTATATTACCCACTCATATTCATTTAATGGAAGCTGAATCTTTTCAATAGATATAGCTCTAGTTGGAGGTTTCACTGATATATTTGCCTTCGGTCTAAATTTGTAAGTTAGTCTACCTTCTCCTGGTTTTCTAGTTAACCATCTACTGGTAATTGCAAGTTCATTTTCTGTATCAATCCCCTTTAAAGTTGCTTCAATTACAACCTCTGGCCAAACATCTCTGATGATTAAACCGTTCCAGAAGTCTTCCTGTAGTAGCGTTCTTTTCCTAATAGAATAATTACTATTAAAGATAAGACTTAGAGCCTCTAAGAAGTTTGATTTTCCTACGTTATTTTCCCCTATAATAATTGATAGGCCATCATTCAAACTAACATTAAATTGCTCAAAACTTCTATAGTTTAAAATTTTAACTTCGGAAATATACATATATGCTCCTCTTTTCTCTATTCTTCTACTATTAGTATATAATAGAAAATATTGGAATAACTAAATATTTCATTAAAAAGCCCTGATTTCCAAACGAAATCAGGTTAGTAAATGGTACTCTTGGTCTATTTTAAATAGTTCAGTAAAACATCCCAATCTAAGCTCTTTTTACTGTAGAACATCTCTGCGATACTTAATTCAAATGTATCTGCATATGAAATAAATATTCGACTACCAGTTCTCTTACTTTTCATAGATGTTAGTTCAAGTATTTTATTTACTAAATCAACCAAGTCATTATAGGCAAAAACAAAATATTCCGGCTGTTTTCTAGCATCTACTAATACAACAAATAGATCGTCTCTACTCGTGTGTCGAGTGAAATTTTCATTTAATTCCTATACAACACCGTATGTGTTGTCGTAAAATGAGGTTTTTACTTGAACCATACAAGTTTTCATGCCATTCCGACTTGTAACAATTAAATCGAACAATGGAGTGTTTTGAGGTGGTAAAGCGACAATAGTATTTCTTCTAAAAAGTTCCCCTGCAACAAAATGCTCTCCAGATTTTCCTTTTAAGGACTTCTTTATTTCTGGTGATACGCTAAATTCATCTGGCACATTTATTTCTCCAGCATGTCTAACGACCAGCTTTGATAATAATGTATCAAATCCCTCCCAGTCATTTTCTTGTGGATTATTATTATATAAAAATTCCTCAATTGCCTCAATCGCCTCATTAATACCAGTTAATGTAATTGGTGGAATTGCAATGTGTTTTGATACGTCTCTTATTTCTACGATTTCTTTGAAACCCCTTAGTAATTTTTCTGCTGCTTCGGTAATTTCACTTTTCATTATTTTCTCCTTCTAAATTTAAGTCTATTAATCTCAGAAAACTGTTTACCAAATCATAAATCAACAATTTCAATTTTACTGGTATTACTGAATATTAAATTATTTCATGAGAATTTTAATGATTAGGAGCACAGTCTGCACAAAAGCCATTGCCACCATCATTCTCTACGTTGATTTTTTTCGCACAATCCGGGCACATGCCGTAAGCATTTGGAATATCATCATAGTCATCTTCAAAACAAGAGCGATAATATCTTTCCTCAAAATCACTAGAAATAATTTCAACGGAGTCAAACTCACTTGAATCTTCAAAATCCAGCAGCATATCCACAGTTCTAACAACGTTGATTGTCACTTCCCCCACTACTCCATGCTGGTAGGCAGGTGAAGTGACAACTTCCTTAGTATCTTCATCTCTTCCCCAATAATCATAAGAATAGCTACTCATTTGCACGTTGTATACCAATTCGTATATTATTTGATCATCATCACGTTCAACCATAGCAAAACTACTTAAATCATAATTTTCAATTTCCCAGTCATCAATACCCTCAGAACCCGAATATGTCAAAACTGACTCATCAACGTAGCTATATCCAGAATATGTAAGCTCGTTAATTACATAGTCAAATACTCGATATTGAATACTATCTATGTAATCTTTATCAGTAATTTTTAGTGCTTGATCTACTACATCGGATTTTGGAACCCCCATACTCTTAGAAACAGCTTCATAAAAATCTGCAGAAACAAATGGCACAATTTTCATCGAATGCCCAGTAACACCACCATTTGTTGATGCCCTGGTCTTTGTATCTTTTTCAAATTCCTGCACCAGTTGTGGTAAAAATTCATATTTATCGTTTTCAATTTTCCACCAGTCTGGCTTAACATCATCTGTCACAAAAATGATATTCTTCTGCTTTTCTTTAGCAAATCTTATTACTTCTTTCCATAAAATCAAATCACTATATTTACGAATCCCATCTTTTTTCTTTCCATCTTTATATCCTGGAGGTATATCCTTCTTATATCTATTTTCACCATCTTCACAAATCCCATATATCTCATCTCTAGTGAAGTCTTCCATTATCTGATTATTGTCTAGTAAATATTGGACTAATTCCTTTACTACATCACTTGTCCAACTATCTTGTATAAGCGTTAAGACACTTCTCTCATCAAAGTAATCTGTAAGCATACTTTTTAATTCATCATATTTTTTATCAATTTCATCCTGAAATTCCTCTGCCCCAGGAAATTGGCGAGTAATTAAAGTAGCACAACTGTTTTTTAATTTATTCCTTTGAGTTTCAATTAAATTCATGGTGTCCTGTATTGAATTTTCAATAACATCTTGACGACGTTTGAATAGAGCTTGATAGTGCTTATGATATTCAACTTTAACAGTATAAGGAAGCATTAGATATGCTTGAATTTCCTTTAAACATTCCAAAGCAAAATTAGCATAATCCGGTGAAAATCGGTACAAACCCAAATATACATTGGTATCACATACGACTACATAATTATCTGTAAAAAGTGCAGAAACATCAACAGAATCACTGCTGATGAATTCTAGTTTTTCAATTTGATTAGTCATTAGATAGTCCCCTCATCTAAAATTTTATGAACGAGAAAAGTTACATGCCGACCCTTCATAATTGTCTTTAAATACCCTTTGTCTTTTTATCACGATGAAGCATTTTTTATCACTTTAACACGTACTACACACAAGCATATGATATTTTTCTTCATACCAAAAATCTTCCGAAGGTTCCATCACGATAAGCTCCTTTTCTTCCATATCATTCAACAGTACATCAACTTGTTTGCGGCGATTGTTGTCGCCATCTTCATTGCATGGAAAAAAGAACTGGTCTACAGAGATGTCAAGCAAGGTAGTAATGAGATAAAATTTGTTAAGCCTTGGGTGCTGCCCCCTGTTCTCTATATACATAATAGAGCGTGGCGTAAGGTCTACCAGTTGGGCAAGATATTCCTGTGTCCAC
>CAZNNQ010000019.1:0-16573 GCA_964574445.1 uncultured Eubacteriales bacterium | reverse complement strand
GAAAGGTTAATACCAACACCAGCTAAAACTATAAGCCAACCTCTTTTCATTTCTTAAATACACCTCCGTATTTTTTCACTACTCCGATGATTATATCATTGCAAAAGGTCTCCTGTAAACAATTTATTAATATATTTATCATTTAATTTAACAATTAAATAGTAAACATATTAAATGTTAAATTAAATTATTTTTTGCAAAAAAACACCCTGATTTTTAGTTTTTTTAGCCAAAAATCAGGGTATAGTTATTTGTTATTACTTTATTTTTTTAGAAGGTTAATTTTTTCATTCGCTGCTTTTATTTCTTCTTTTGTTTTATAAAAACCTGTTCCACCTTTTATATTTCTTTTCTCAACACAAGTTCTTACATCAATTGCATTATAAATATCGTCTTCTATTAAGTCTGAAAACTTTTTAAACTCTTCAATTGATAAATTATCAAGTTCTTTTCCCTCTGCAATACCATATGCAACGAGTTTTCCAGAAACTTCATGAGCATCTCTAAAGGGAAGGCCTTTATATACAAGATAATCAGCAAGATCCGTTGCATTAGTATATCCCTTTTTAGCTGCATCAAGCATATTATCTTTCTTAATTTTCATTGTTTTAAGCATTGGAGCATATACCATGAGACATTTTTTTACAGTATCAATTGTATCAAATAGTCCTTCTTTATCTTCTTGCATATCTTTATTATAAGCCAATGGTAATCCCTTCATTACAGTAAGAATTCCCATTAAATTACCATATACTCTTCCTGTTTTTCCCCTCACTAACTCTGCTACATCCGGATTTTTCTTTTGAGGCATAATACTTGAACCTGTGCTATATGCATCATCCAACTCTATAAAAGCAGCCTCTTGAGAAGACCAAAATATTATTTCTTCCGATAATCTGCTCAAATGCATCATTAGTATGGCGGAGAAAGATGTAAATTCTATTATAAAATCTCTATCACTAACTCCATCCAGGCTATTATTGGTAACATTTTGGAGACCCAACTCTTTTTGAACCATCTCCCTGTTTAAAGGAAATGTAGTTCCTGCCATTGCTCCGGAACCTATTGGTGATATCGACGTTCTTTTTGCTGTATCCTGTAGTCTCTGATAGTCTCTATAAAACATTTCAAAGTAAGCTAACATATGATGAGCAAAGTTAATCGGCTGGGCCCTCTGAAGATGAGTATAACCAGGAAGGACGGCATCTACATTTTCAGAAGCCACATCTTTAAGGGCATCCATTAAACTAATAAGTAATTTTTGTATTTCTTCTATTTCTCTAAGCAAGTACAGTCTCACATCTAAGGCAACCTGATCATTACGGCTTCTTCCCGTATGAAGTTTTTTTCCAACATCTCCAATTTTTTTAGTAAGAAGGGATTCTATATTCATGTGAATGTCTTCAGCGTGTACATCGAATTCAACCTTTCCTTCTGATATATCTTGAAGAATTTCCTGGAGTCCGTTAATAATCTGATCAGCCTCTTCTATAGAAATAATATTTTGAAATCCTAGCATCCTGGCATGAGCTATACTTCCAGTAATATCTTCTTTGTATAAGCGCTGATCAAAGGAAATCGAGGAATGAAAGTCCTCAACAAGCTGATCTGTTGTTTTGGAAAATCTTCCTCCCCACATTTTTTTCATAATTTTTCTCTCCTATCACCCTAAAAAATAAAGCTGACATAAGTCAGCTAGTATTTTTTGTTTCTTATTTCTTCGCATTTTTTTCCATCATAGCTCTAACTTTTAGTGGAAGTCCAAAAAGATTAATAAACCCTTCGGCATCCTTCTGATTATATACATCATCTTCTTCAAAAGTAACAAATTCCTGATTATATAGTGAAAATGGTGACTTAGAACCAGCAGACATACAGTTTCCTTTATATAATCTTAATTTAACCGTACCTGTTACATTCTTTTGAGTTGTATTGATAAATGCATCTAAAGAGTCTTTTAATGGTGTGTACCAAAGTCCATCATATACAAGTTGTGCATATTTAATTGCAATCATTTGTTTATATTCTAAAGTAGCTCTATCTAAAGTTAATGATTCCAAATCTTGATGAGCTTTATATAAAATAGTGCCTCCTGGAGTTTCATAAACTCCTCTTGACTTCATTCCAACAAGCCTGTTTTCAACCATATCAACAATTCCAATACCGTTTCTTGCACCATATGCATTTAATTCTTCAAGCATTTCAACTGGTCCAAGTTTTTTTCCATTTACTGAAATTGGGTTACCCTCTACAAATTCTATCTCAACATATTCAGCCTCATCCTGAGCATTCTCAGGATGGCATGAAATCATGTAAATATCTTTTTTAGGTTCATTCCAAGGATCTTCTAGATCAGAACCTTCATGACTCAAATGGAATAGATTTCTATCCATGCTGTAGTTTTTTTCCTTGGTAACTGGGACTGGAATATTTCTTTTTTCAGCATAATCTATAGCATCTTCTCTTGATTTGATATCCCATTCTCTCCAAGGAGCTATAACTTTAATATCTGGATTTAATGCAAAAATTGTTAATTCAAAACGAACTTGGTCATTTCCTTTACCAGTCGCACCATGAGCAATATAGTCAGCTCCTTCTTTTTCAGCAATTTCTACTAATCTTTTTGAGATTAATGGTCTTGCGAAAGAAGTACCAAGAAGATATTTACCCTCATAAAGAGCGCCCGATTTAATTACCGGAAAAACAAAATCTCTTACAAATTCTTCTTTTAAATCTTCAATATAAATTTTTTCTGCACCAGACTTAATCGCCTTTTCATTTAATGGATCAAGTTCTTCTCCCTGTCCCAAATCTGCAGCCATACATATAACTTCAAGGTTATAGTTTTCCTTTAGCCATGGAATAATAATTGATGTGTCTAATCCACCTGAGTATGCTAAAATTACTTTTTTCATTTTAATATTTCTCCTTTTCATATTACATTATTGCAGCTAAAATTCCTTTATGAGCATGAAGTCTGTTTTCAGACTCGTTAAAAATTACAGGGGCAAATTTTTCAAATATTTCAGCTGTAATTTCCTGACCTTTGTATGCAGGTAAACAATGCATTACAATGGCATCTTTCTTCGCTAATTCTAGCACTTTTTCATTTATCTGGAAACCTTTAAAATTTTCCTTTCTTATTGCTGCTTCTTCTTCCTGGCCCATACTTGCCCAAACATCAGTATAAAGAACATCTGCATTTTTTGATCCTTCAAGGGGACAATTTACATACTTCAAAACAGTATTTTTCCCTTTTTTTAGAGACTCTGCTAATTCTCTTATTTCCGTACTAACCTGATAACATTCTGGACTTGCAATAGTAACATTCATCCCCATAATAGCTCCTCCAATTAACAATGAATGAGCCATATTGTTTCCATCACCAATGTAGGTTAGATTTATACCCTCAAGTTTACCTTTTTCTTCAATTATGGTCATCATATCTGCCATAACTTGTGTTGGATGAAATAAATCAGTTAATCCATTAATAACTGGCACTGAAGCAAATTCTGCTAGATCATCGACTTCTTTTTGATCAAAGGTTCTAATAAGAATTCCATCAACAAATCCTGAAAGAACTCTTGCAGTATCTTCTATAGGCTCGCCACGTCCAATTTGAGACTCTTGAGGGCTTAAGAATACACTGTTCCCTCCAAGTTGGTACATTCCAACTTCAAAAGCAATTCTGGTCCTTGTAGAAGCCTTCTTAAAGATCATTGCTAATACCTTATTTTTTAATAAAGAGGTCTCTTCGCCGGTTTTTTGCTTCTTCTTAATTTCAAAAGCAAGGTCTAAAATATATTGTAATTCTTCTTTAGAAAAATCTTTAAGAGATATAAAATCTCTTCCTTTAAGGTTAATCATAAAATCATCCTCCGCTAGTGTATAATTATACTTATGTGTGTATATTTTTGCAACACCCTTTTTTAAATATATACCCTTTTCCTTGAATTTTAAATAGTAAAGTAATAGACTTATATTTAAGGAGGTGTTTTTATGAGTTATCAAACATTATTAATAAAAAAAGAAAACTACATAGGAACAATATCAATGAACCGGCCGGAAGAATTAAATACTTTTAGCAGTCAGATGACAGCTGACCTAAATGCTGCCCTTTTGGAAATGGACGCCGATCCAGAGGTAAGGGTAATTGTAATTAAAGGGGAAGGAAGAGCCTTTAGTGCGGGAATTGACTTATCGGAATTTGAAGGCAAAAGTTATTGCGAACTAGTTGAGTGGGTAAAACCAATCAATAACGTAACACTTACGATGAATAAAATCAAAAAACCTGTTATTGCATCTGCTCACAAATTTGCAGTTGCAAACGGTGTTTCTTTGGTTGCAGGAGCAGATTTAGCTGTAGTCTCTGATGATACTAAGTTTGGAACAACAGCTGTAAATATCGGTTTATTTTGCATGGGACCTGCTGCTACACTTATTAGAAATATTGGTAGAAAGAAAACATTAGAACTTCTGCTTACCGGGGACATGATTGATGCCGAAGAAGCTGTTAGAATAGGATTAGTTAATTATGCAGTTCCTAGAGAGGAACTAGAAGAAAAAACCATGGAACTTGCAAAAAAGATTGCATCCAAAAGCCCAACTGCTGTACAGATCGGAAAATCTTCTTTCTATGAGATTGCTGATCTAGAATATGCAAAAGCTTTGGATTTTGTATCTCAACATTTTGCTAGCCTTTGTGCTACGGAAGAAGCAAAAATTGGATATAACGCCTTTAAAGAAAAGAAACAAGTAGATTGGTAAAATAAGATTAAAGGGGATTTAATAATCATGAACAGAGAATTCTTCGAAAAACTAAAAGATCGACCACTTAGAATTAATGGTTATGAAAATCTTAAAAAATTTGGTGTTTTAGTTCCTTTAACCTGTATAAATAACGAATATCATCTTATTTTCCAAGTTCGTTCTGATAATATTTCTACACAACCAGGAGAAATTAGTTTTCCTGGTGGCGGTAGGGAACCAGGGGATAAAACAATTATCGAAACCGCTATAAGAGAAACTCAAGAAGAGTTTGGTCTCAGCAGGGAAAAGATAAGTGTTCTTGCTCATTTAGATACCCTTATAACCCCATATAATATTGTAATAAGACCCTTTGTGGCTGAAATTTTGGATTATGAAAAAATAGTTCCTAATGAATCAGAAGTCAAAGAAGTTTTTACCGTTCCTCTTAGCTTTTTTATTGATAATGAACCCGAAGAATATTTTATTGATATTCGTGCAGAAATAAATCCCGAGAAAAAATTCCCCACTCACTGGGTTGATACCGATTATAACTGGAGAGTAGGAAAATATTCTGTTCTTTTTTATCAATTTGAAAACCGTATCATTTGGGGATTCACTGCAAAAATAATTGAAAATCTTGTAAAAATAGTCGAAAATCCCTCCTAATGACTAGGAGGGATTTTTTATATTTTTCCTTTTTACATTTTTAAATAATCTTGTATTGTATTTGTAGCAACCAAGGATTTATCTATCTCACAGACTCTTGCTTTTAAAAATGCTTTTGCAGTATCAAGAGAAGTAAAACACGGTGTTCTTGTTTCTGCCGCAATTCTTCTCATTTTAAATCCTCTAGTGAGTTTGTTCCTAGATTTTGTCGGAGTATTAATAATTAAATCAATTTGCCCATTTTCAACCATGCTTAAAGATTCTTCGGTTACAACGACATCCAGGCCTTCTTTAGTAAAAAAGTCCCCCGTTGCTTCTGTACAAAACACTTCATAGCCCAGTTCAAGAAAATCTTTCACAATTGCCTTACCCTCTTCATAATCTTTTTTTGCAAGGGCAACCATTACTTTTCCTGATAAAGGATAGCGAATTCCCGTTCCAATAAAAGCTTTATATAAAGCCGCTTCAAAATTCATATCAATTCCCAAGACTTCTCCTGTTGACTTCATCTCTGGACCAAGAGTAGTTTCAACCTGAGTCAACTTTTCAAAAGAGAAAACAGGAGCCTTTACAACAAAGTAAGGTTTTTCTGGAAATAATCCTTCTTTATAACCCATGTCTTTAAGTTTTCTCCCAACCATTGCCATAGTTGCAAGTTTAACCATTGGAACTCCAGTAACCTTGCTTATGATTGGAACTGTACGACTAGCTCTTGGATTAACCTCCAAAACATAAGCTTCTTCATCTGCAACTACAAATTGGATGTTAAATATCCCCGAAATCTTCAAAGCTTTACCTAAACGGATTGTGTAATCCACAATTTTATCTTTAACATTTTGAGAAATCGAATAAGAAGGATAAGAAGCCATAGAATCTCCAGAGTGGACTCCTGCTCTTTCAATGTGTTCCATAATTCCTGGAATTAGAATTTCTTCCCCATCCCCAATAGCATCTACTTCAACTTCTTTTCCTAAAATATACTTATCAATCAAAACTGGATGTTCTGTTGAAAGATCTACTGCAGATTGAACATAGTGAATTAATTCTTCTTTAGTATAAACAACCTGCATTGCTCTTCCTCCAAGTACATATGAAGGACGAACTAGAAGAGGAAAGCCTAACTCATCTGAAATCGCTTCGACCTCATCCACACTTTTCGCAGTTTTTCCCTGAGTTTGAGGAATGCCAAGCTCCTTCATCATTTTCTCAAACTTTTCTCTATCTTCTGCCATATCTATCATTTCAACAGGGGTTCCAAGAATTTTAACACCGTTGTATTCTAATTTTTCAGCAAGATTTATTCCTGTCTGACCAGCAAATTGAACCACAACTCCTGAAATCTCAAGCTGCTCAACTATATTCATAACTTTTTCATAATTTATTGGTTCAAAAAATAACTTATCCGAGGTGTCAAAATCCGTACTTACTGTTTCAGGATTATTATTTACTATTACTGCTTGGTATCCGGATTCTTGTAGTGCCCATACTGCATGAACAGAACAATAGTCAAACTCAATTCCTTGACCAATTCTAATAGGCCCCGATCCAAGAACCAAAACTTTCTTTTGTTCATCCTTTATCAATTCATTTTCTGTTTCATAGGTTGAATAATAATATGGTGTAACTGCTTCAAATTCACCAGCACAAGTATCTACAATTTTATAAACCGGCTTTAGATTTATATTGTCTCTTTCTTTACGTACAGCATCTTCACTTATCCCTTTTATTGAGGCAATTTGTTTGTCTGAAAAACCCATTCTTTTGGCTTCGATAATTAAATCATATTTTAACCTGTTATCTCTAAGTTTTTCTTCCATATCAACAATATTCTTAATTTTTGCTAGAAAAAATGGATTGATTTTTGTAAGCTGTTGTAATTCCTTAATTGTATATTTTCTTCTCAGAGCCTCTGACAAGGCATAAAGTCGTTCATCGTCTGCATTTTCGAGCTTGTTTTCAAGTTCCATTTCGGTCCACAAGCCAGTCTCTTTCAAGGTCAAGCCAGTAATTTTCAGATCTAATGATTCAACACTTTTTAATAGTGCTCCTTCAATGGTTCTTTCTATTCCCATAACCTCACCAGTTGCTTTCATTTGAGTACCTAGCTTACGGTCACCCTCAGCAAATTTATCAAAAGGCCAACGTGGTATTTTACAAACCACATAATCAATGCTCGGCTCAAAACAAGCGCTGGTTTTTCCTGTTATTGGATTTGTAAGTTCATCCAAAGAATAGCCTAAAGCGATTTTAGCGGCTATTTTAGCAATTGGATACCCTGTAGCCTTCGAAGCAAGAGCTGAGGAACGAGAAACCCTAGGATTAACCTCTATTACTACATAATCGCCACTATACATATCAAGACCAAACTGTATGTTGCATCCACCCTCAACTTCTAAGGCACGAATTATTTTAAGTGATGCACTTCTTAGCATCTGAAAATCCCTATCCGTCAAAGTTTGTACTGGAGCAAAAACTATACTGTCTCCTGTGTGGATACCCAAAGGATCTAGATTTTCCATAC
This sequence comes from uncultured Eubacteriales bacterium, assembly GCA_964574445.1. Lineage (GTDB taxonomy): Bacteria > Bacillota > Peptococcia > Peptococcales > SKKY01 > SKKY01. The sequence continues at coordinate 8,637 of CAZNNQ010000019.1, read as the reverse complement.
TACAAACGATAATACAATTGTTCTTCCTGTCTCGCATAACTTCAATTTCAATTTCTTTCCAGCCAAAAACACTTTGTTCAACCAGTACCTGATTAATACGGCTAGCTTTTATTCCTCTATTAACAATCTCTTGAAATTCTTTATCATTATGAGCAATACCTCCACCTGTACCACCCAGAGTATAAGCAGGTCGGATAATCAAAGGAAATCCAACTCTGTTAGCAAATTCCAATGCACTGTTGTAATCAGTAAAAATACCACTTTCTGGGATAGGCTCATTAATCTGATTCATCATCTGTTTGAACTCGTCTCTATCCTCAGCCTTTTTAATTGCCTCTAGGTTAGTTCCAAGGAGTTCTACATTATAAGCTTCTAAAATTCCAGCTTCAGATAATTCAACGGCCATATTTAATCCAGTCTGACCACCAAGTCCTGGGATAATACCATCAGGTCTTTCCTTTGCTATTATTTTTTCAATAGTTTCTATGTTTAATGGTTCTATATAAACCCTGTCCGCTGTATTAACATCGGTCATAATTGTTGCTGGGTTACTGTTAACAAGAACAACCTCTATTCCTTCTTCTTTAATGGCTTTACAAGCCTGGGTACCTGCATAATCAAATTCTGCAGCCTGTCCAATAATAATCGGCCCCGAGCCTATCACCATGACTTTTTTTAAATCTTCTCTTTTAGGCATGTTCTACTCCTTCTATCAGCTTATAAAAATCGTCAAACAAATACATGGAATCAGCCGGTCCCGGAGCCGCCTCAGGATGATATTGAACGGATAAAACGGGAAGAGTTTTATGGCTTACTCCTTCAATAGTATTATCATTGAGGTTTCGGTGAGAAACATACAAATCTTTTCCCAGGGAATCTTCCAGAACGGCATAACCATGGTTTTGACTGGTAATAAAAACTCTGTCATTTCGTAGATCTTTAACTGGTTGATTAAGTCCACGATGGCCAAACTTCATTTTATAAGTGTCGGCACCCAAAGCCAAACTTATTATTTGATGACCAAGGCAAATACCACAGATAGGTTTTTTCCCTAAAAAATATTGTACAATCTCAATAGCATTTTTTGCATCTTTAGGGTCTCCCGGTCCATTGGAAAGAAAAATACCATCTGGGTTAGCTTTCTCAAGCTCCTTTATAGTTGTCCAGGAAGGATAAACATCAACAGCAAAGTTTTTGGATAATAATCCTTTTAATATACTTTGTTTAAGACCAAGATCAATTACTGCTAACTTCTTTCCCAAGGGATTAGGATATTTTAATATCTTGTTCGTTGTTACTTGTTGAACCTGATTTCTAGGAGTATCTTCAAAATCTGTCTTTCCCATATCATAAGCTGTAGTAATAATTCCTCTCATAGTACCTTTATTGCGTAGATGCCTGGTTAAAGCTCTAGTATCTACTCCCTCAAGACCTACAATTTTATTTGCAGCTAAGAACTCTTCTAAGCTCTCACTGGCCCTGTAGTTTTCATAAAACATACTTTTTTCTCTTACTACAAACCCTCTTACATGAGATTTGATTGATTCTTTGTCATCTATATTAATCCCATAGTTTCCTATTAAAGGATAGGTCATTATAACTATTTGTCCATAATAAGATGGATCTGTAAGTACTTCTTGATAACCAGTCATTCCTGTATTAAAAACCACTTCCCCTTGATTTTTTCCCATATATCCAAAAACTTTTCCCGGGAAACAAGTTCCATCTTCTAATATTAATACCCCAGACACTAAACCCCCACCTCCTGTAAAACTTCCTCTAATCCTTTTATTACAATATCAATTTCATCATATTTTACATTTAGAGGAGGAACAAATCTAAGAGTTTTTCCACCTATAGCATTAATTAAAATATTTTTTTCAAGCATTTTACTTACTATAACTCCTGCATCTCCAGGATAATCCATTCCAACCATCAAACCTTTGCCTTTAACCTTTCCAGGTAACATAAACTTTTCTTTAAGTTTCTCTAGTTGGTCTCGCATGTATTTTCCTTTTTCTTGAATTTCATTAAGAAACTCTTCTTGGAAAATAATGTTACACACTTTTAAAGCAACATTAGTCACAAGGGGATTCCCTCCAAAAGTAGATGCATGATCTCCCGGCTTAAAAATATCAGCAACTTCTTCTTTAGCAAGCATAGCTCCAATGGGTACTCCACCACCAAGGCCCTTTGCTAAAGTAATTATATCTGGTTGAAAGTCATAATTTTGAAAACCAAAAGCTTTCCCAGTACGCCCAACACCTGTCTGAACTTCATCAATAATTAGAAGTAAATTGTTTTTCTCACACAATTTTTTTACATCTTTAAAAAATTCTTGGGATGGCTCATTAACTCCACCTTCACCTTGGATAGGCTCAAGCATTATTGCACAGGTTTTTTCAGTTATCTGGGCTTCAATTGACTCAAGATCGTTAAAGGCTGCATATTTAAAACCTGTCAGTACAGGTATAAATGACTTTTGATATTTTTCTTGACCTGTCGCTGCTAAAGCACCCATTGTTCTCCCGTGAAAAGACTGGATTGCAGAAATTATTTCATATCTTCCATTACCCCACTTACGAGCAAGCTTTATGGCACTCTCATTCGCTTCAGCACCACTGTTACAAAAGAAAGCCTTATCCATGTTTGAAGACTTACATAAAAGCTCTGCAAGATCAATTTGGGGCTCAATCCAATACAAATTAGAGCAATGAACAAGCTTTTCACTTTGCTCTTTTAAAGCCATATTTACAACTTCACTGTTATGACCTAAAGAATTTACTGCAATGCCAGCAACAAAATCTAAATATTTATTTCCTTCTAAATCATAAACCCAAGATCCGTTACCTTTATCTATAACTATAGGGAGACGACCATAGGTATTCATAATATACTTTTTACCCTTTGCAATCTTTTCTTCCATTTTCATTAAAGATTCTCCCCCTCAACAAACATAGTACCAACACCTTTATCAGTGAAAATTTCCAATAATAGGGCATGAAGCAATGTGCCATTAACAATATGGGCTGAAGAAACTCCATTTTCAATTGCTTCCATACAACATTCTATTTTAGGAATCATTCCTCCAGAGATAGTACCATCAGCTATCATTCTTTTAGCTGAGGACTGGTCAACTCTAGAAATCAATTTACCTTCTTTGCCTAAAACCCCATCAATATCCGTTAGCAAAAATAATTTCTCTGCATTAAGACTTGCAGCAACACTTCCTGCCGCATAGTCTGCATTTATATTATATGACTGTCCAGCTGAATCAACACCAACAGGAGCTATAACTGGGATATACTTATCACTGATTGCCTTATCTATTAATGCAGGATTAACCTTTTCAACTTCTCCAACAAATCCTAGGTCATAAAACTTACCATCAATTTCAGCCATCTTCTTTTTAGCTAAAAGTGTTTGCCCATCAATACCACTAAATCCTAGAGCTTTTATTCCATTATTTTCAAGAAGGGCAACAACCTCCTTATTAACTTTTCCTATTAAAACCATTTGGACTATTTCCATAACTTTTTCATCAGTCACTCTTAGCCCTTGAATAAATTTACTTTCAGACCCTGTCTTAGCAAGCCACTCATTAATATCTGGACCACCACCATGAACAATTACAGGATTAATTCCAACATATTTCATCAGAATAATATCATTAATAACCTGTTGTTTTAGTTCATCATCAATCATAGCATTTCCACCATATTTAATTACAAAAGTCTTGCCTGAAAACTTCTTTATATATGGAAGAGCCTCGATTAATATCTTAGCTTTATCACCAGGTGTAAGTTTACTCATATTCATTTCCAAACTCCTAACTACGATATTCCGCATTTATTTTTATATATTCATAAGAAAGATCACAAGTCCAGGCAATAGCCTCTTCAGAGCCAATATTCAAATTGCAAACCACTTCTATTTCTCTCTCTTTTAATATTTTTAATGCTTCTTCTTCATCAAAAATCATGGCTTTCCCTTGCTTTGCCATCATCATTTTTCCTAAAAAAATATCACATTTTGAAGGATCTAGCTCAGCTCCCGAATATCCCAAAGCAGTTATAATTCTACCCCAGTTGGCATCTTCTCCAAAAAAAGCCGTTTTAACCAAACTTGATGTTGAAATGCTACGAGCTGCCTTTTTTGCATCTTCTTTGGTAAGTGCATTTATAATCTTAATAGTCAAAAGCTTCGTCGCCCCTTCACCATCATTAACGATAGCAATGGACATTTCCTCACAGATTTTGCGCACAACTTCTTTAAATTTAAAATAATTATTTGTATCCTTTTCAATAATTGGATTTCTCGCTTCACCATTAGCTAAGATGCAGACCATATCATTTGTGCTTGTGTCTCCATCAACGGAAATCATATTAAAGGTATCATCAATAACATCTTTAAAAATATCCTTAAGAGCATCTTTGCTTATAGCTGCATCTGTGGTAAGAAAACCAAGCATTGTTGCCATGTTAGGATGAATCATACCTGAACCCTTAGCCATTCCACCAATCCTTACAGTATTTCCTTCAAGTTCAAATTCATAAGCAAACTCCTTATTTACTGTATCCGTTGTCATTATAGCAAGGCTGGCATCTGTTCCTCCTTCTTCAGAAAGATGACCCTTTATTTCTTTAATACCTTTTTCTATCTTATCCATTGGCATGTATACACCAATTACCCCAGTTGAAGCTACAATCAAGTCTTTTGGATCAATTTCTAAAACTTCAGCTGTTAATGTGGTCATTTTTATTGCATCAGTCATCCCCTGATCTCCAGTACATGCATTTGCACATCCACTATTTACAATAATAGCTTGAGCTTCATTGTTAGTAAGATTCTCTTCTGTAACAAAAAGTGGTGGTGCTTTAAATTTATTCTTTGTATAAACTGCTGATGCTATTCCTTTTTTTACAGAATACACAACTGCAAGATCTTTTTTCTTACTTCCTGGCTTGACACCAACATTTATACCTGCTGCTAAAAATCCCTGAGGTGCAGTAACCCCTCCATTTATTTTTTTCATTAATTTATTTCCTCCTAAGGATATACTGGTAAAAAATCTATACCTGTTTTTTCTGGTAAATCAAACATAATGTTTAAATTTTGAATTGCTTGCCCAGAGGCTCCTTTAATTAAATTATCAATAGCCGAAACGACAATTAACTTATTTCCAGCCCCGGATTTAACCAATCCAATATCACAAAAATTTGATGCAGCAACAAGCTTTGTTTGAGGAAGTTTGTCTTTTCTCACTCTAACAAAAAATTCTTTTTCATAAGTTTCATCATAAATTTTATATAAATCTTCAATATTAAAATCTTCTTTTAAATCTACATATATTGTAGAAAGAATTCCTCTAGTCATAGGAAGAAGATGTGGACTAAAAATAACCTGGAGGTCCTTTATTCCAGAAGAAGCCACAAGCTCTTGCTTAATTTCAGGAGTATGTCTATGCTTACCAAGATTGTAAGCATAAAAGTTTTCATTTATTTCCGGATAGTGAGTATGATCTGCAGCTTTTTTACCGGCCCCGGATACTCCTGATTTGCTATCAGCAATGATAGTCCCTTCAACAACCATTTTATTCTTCAGTAAAGGATATAGACCTAGAATAATGCTTGTTGGGTAACATCCTGGATTTGCAATTAAGTCTGTATTTTTTATCTGATCTCTATATAACTCTGGAAGTCCATACACTGCATCCTTAAAATACTCGGGACAGGAGTGCTTAACTCCATACCATTCTTCATAGGTTTCTAGGTCTCTCAACCTAAAATCAGCAGATAAATCTATTATTTTCACTTTACCTTTTATTTTAGCAACAATTTCTGAAGCAGTTCCATGAGGGAGAGCCAGAAAAACAACATCTAGACCCTCAACAAAGGATGCCGGATCATCAAGACCTTGATCCACCATGTCTATAGTTTTAAAAAAATGACTATGATTTTCAAAAATTTGACACCCTTTATTACTTCTTGATGCAACTTTTTTGATATTAACCTCAGGATGAGAATACAGAAGTCTTATCAACTCTGCACCAGTATAACCAGTAACCCCAATAATACCTGCCTGAATCATTTATTCATCACTCCTTAACTTTCATTTTATTATTATACATAAGACTGCATATATATACAATCTTTTGTAGAAAAAAAAACCTGACCAATCGTCAAGTTTATATATTCCCAGTAAAAACAAAATCCATGTAATTTGAAGCAATATTTTTTATTTCCATCATAACCTTTATATCTGTTGCTGGCATTTTCCCTTTATAACATGGAAAATATCTACTAATATGAACAGGGACTTCCCTATTAACTTCTGAGAGCCAAAGGAAAAACTCTTCCGCTTCCTCTATTTTATCATTAATTCCCGGAACAATTAAACATGTAATTTCTAAATGCTTTTCTTTTTTTAAAATAATCTCAAGATTCTTCTTTATTATTTCAAAATCAGCTGTGAAGTTTTTCTGATATTCTGATAATGAAAAGGCTTTAACATCTATATTAAAAGCGTCAATATAATCGAGTAATTCCATTAAAGGTTCTTCCTCTATATATCCGTTCGAAACAAAAACATTCTTCAAATCCTTCTTTCTTGCTTCCTTCGCTGCTTCCATTACATATTCAAACATTATTATTGGATCAGAATAGGTATAAGCCAAGCCAATATTTCCCTCTACAACCAACTCTAGAGCTTTTTCAGCTAATTCTTTAGGTTTTATCTTAATATGATTTTGATTTTCACATTGAGAAATTTGCCAGTTTTGACAAAAAATACATCGAAAATTACATCCACTACCTCCAACTGACAATATCTTGCTCCCAGGGAAAAATTTAAATAGTGGTTTCTTTTCAATAGGATCAAGGGCTAAAGCTGAAATATATTCATTTTCTGTAAATAAAGTTCCCTCTTTATTATATCTTGCTCTACAGTAGCCTCTAAAACCATTCTTAATTATACAATGACGTGGACAAAGAAAACATTTTACCTCATCATTCTCTAGTTTTTTATAATAATCAGCTTCTTTCATATCTTGTCACCTTAAATCTCTTAATATTAAAGTCATCTCCAACAATACCTGCTTTTTCTTTGGCAATTTGTATTTGTTCTTGAACAGTATCAACACCTTCAAGATTAGGAAGAAGAAGGCCTCTTTTATATCCCTCTTCAACAATAACTCCATATGTTTTAGGATCAAGTTCTGATATATCATCAACGGATTCCTCTGGTTCTAATATATCTACAGAAATTTCTAAATCATTAAGTTCATCAGCGGATACGGGATAGAATCTTGGGTCTTCTGTAGCAGCTGCAATAGCATTATTAACAATTTCTTCCTCTAAAGGATAACGCCCTTTAATTGTTCCAATACAGCCTCTTAATCTACCATTTTTCTTCAAGGAGACAAATACTCCTTTCCTATCTGTACTCTTTTTAGCATCTAAATCAATCTTTAATTTTTCTCCATTTCTTAAATATTCTTCTATTGCTTTTTTTGCGATATTAATATAATAGTTAGTCATAAAAAACATCACCTTTCCCAACAAGGTAGCCTACCCCAAAAGGACCTTCATAATTTAGCACGCTTGTCTTTACCCTGAGTCCAGAAAGAATATATGATAAAAAAACAAGTGGGATAAATCCACATTGCCCTGCTCCATCTACTATATTTAATGGAATATTTTTTATTTCCTCTAATTTTCCTTCTTTTATTTTCTCATAAACCATTTTATCAAAAACAGGTCCTTCCTCAGAAAAACCATAGTAAGACTCTTCTTTTAATCTGTGGCTAAGATCTGAAGATACAATAATTCCATAATCTTCATTTTTATACTTATCATTATTATTTAAAAGTTTCCCAATAACTTTACCCATCTTCTCTAGTTCTTTCATTCCCATAAAACCAGTGCTTATACTAACGACTTCAATTCCTGGGTTTGTTTTTTTGAAAAAATATAAAGGAATTAAAGCACCATGATCAAGAGTTGCCTTTAAAGAATAAAATCCATTATTAACCAGATCTTCAGAAAAATCCATTATATTACTAAAGATATATTTTTTGGGATAATTAAAATCACTAAGATCCCCTTTTAATTGTTCTTCAATATTAACAGCAACAATCCTAGAATAGGCTGGTCCATGGGGAGAAATAACAAGGACCTTATTGATCTTTTCATCAACAAATTCTTGAGCAACCTTTTCCATAGCTTCATATGTTTTTCTTACTTTATGCCATTCATTCTTCCCAATTTCCGGAATTAACACAGGAGGATGAGGCATTATAGCAATCTTTTTAATCATTTTCATCACCTTTCTATTTCTTACCCTTTTTAAACCCAAATAAAAAAATGCTTCCACAAATTTGTGAAAGCATTTTTATTTATTTTATAAAGGAACGTTTCCATGTTTTTTAGCTGGAAGAATTTCTCTCTTTGTAGATAACATTTCAAAAGAATTAATTAGTAACGGTCTAGATTGGGCAGGTTCTATAACCATGTCAACGTGGCCTCTCTCAGCTGCAGCATATGGCGTAGCGAATCTTTCCTCGTATGAAGCAATTAATTCCCCACGTTTAGCATCTGGATCTTTAGCTTCTTTAATTTCTTTTCTGAAAATAATGTT
>CAZNNQ010000018.1:7294-19106 GCA_964574445.1 uncultured Eubacteriales bacterium | reverse complement strand
GTTATCAGATTGTTGGGGAGTTTCATAAGTGTGGTTATAAATTTAATCGCTGGTACAATATGGTATGGATGGAAAAATTTATTGGGGAGCACCTATAAAAATCTGCTCCCCAATAAATTTTTATACTTTTTTTACAGGTATCCAGACCTCACTATAGGCATAACCTTGCTTATCTGGATCCATTTTTGTAAAAGAGAAAGATGGTTGATTAATTACTTCATAATTAGATGAAGGAAGCCATTCTGAATATACTTTTGCCATTGTATTTTGTAATGTTAATGGGAAGGGACCTTCATTTGGAAATACTGCCCAAGTGCCCTCTGGTACAGATACTTTTTCAAGATTTTTGCTCACACTTTCTGAGGTTGTAAGAACTCCAATCAGGTGAGTCAGGAAACCTTCTTCTTTTAGAAAGTTTGCATCTGCTTCATAGGATGCATTAATTATTTCTTTAGGTTCAATATTTTGCAGGGATCGCATTTCTTTTCTTTGATCCTCAGTAATGCTATATGCAAGTTTTACAATCTCTTCATTAACACCCTCAAATTGCATAGGTACTCTTTTACTTACACCAGCTAAATAGAAGGCTGGCTTTCTTTCAATTCTAAAATCCATACTGGTTCCTCCTTTAACAGATATATAAAAATTTAGTTTGGGGAATGTTTTGCTGGTGCCATTTTTGGCTACATCAGAGGGTAAAAAACCACTCCACTGTTTGAATGCCCGGGTAAATCCATCCAGAGACTGGTATCCATATTTTAAGGAAACATCAGTAACCTTTTCTCCATTTAACAATTCCATTCCCGCTTCAGAAAGTCTTCTGTTTTTAATGTACTCACTTAAAGTTATTCCGGAAAGATAAAAAAATATTTTTCTAAAATGAAAATCGGAAACATTTGCATAGTCAGAAATAACCTGAAGAGAAAGATCCTTGGTTAAATTTTCTTCAATGTAGTCTATCACCTTATTTAAATCTTTTAACATAACAATCATTCCCCTTTCTAAAAATTATAATATCAGTAAAGAAAAAGAATCACTCGACTATTCTAGTATAAATAATATCGTGTTTATATAACCAGGGTCTATGGTAAAAATCAATACTGGTTTAATTTTATCTTTGGGAGGAAGATGATAATGAAAAAAAGATGGCTTATATTGATTGCATTTTTACTTTTCATATTAATTTTCTGGCAAATGGGAGGAATAGAATACCTAGCCTCTCGTACTGTTTTTGCTCCAGATCATGATTCTGATTTAATTGATAATGAAGATGTAATAATTTTTTCTAAAGATATTGGATATGAAGTTGAAATAATTGGAGAAGGGTTGGAAATACCATGGGAGATAGTCCCCTTACCAGATGATAAATTTTTGGTAACTGAGCGACCCGGAAGAGTTGTTTTATTAGATAAGGGAGAAATATATACTGTATCAGGCGTTGAACATATTGGAGAAGGGGGGCTTCTTGGTTTAGAGATAAGCCCGGATTTCCAAGAGAATAAGCATGTTTTCTTATACTATACCTATAGATCTGGGAATCAGATATTTAATAGACTTTCAAGGTTTACTTTTGCAGACAGCACTCTTATTGATGAAGAATATATATTAAATGAGATTCCAGGCTCAAGATTTCATAATGGAGGAAGAGTGAAGTTTGGTCCTGACAAAAAACTTTACGTTACGATAGGAGATGCTCAGGATCCTAATCTTTCTCAAAATATTAATTCCTTAGCAGGAAAAATTTTAAGAATTAATCCAGATGGTACAATTCCTGGGGATAATCCCTTTGAAGATAATCCAGTATATGCTTATGGTTTACGTAATCCACAAGGTTTGTCTTGGCATCCTACTACGGGAGAATTATTTGCAAGTGATCATGGGCCTAATAGCCAAGATGAAATAAATAGAATATTGCCAGGAAGGAATTATGGCTGGCCAATCGTAACTTGCAGTGCTGGGGAAACTCAATTTGAGGACCCAATAGTTTGTTATTCTGACTTCACAATGGCTCCTTCTGGAATAGTCTTTCTCCCATGGGATGATATAGATGAAACGCCTTTATATGTAGCTGGATTAAGGGGAAGTATGATAATGAGAATTGATTTAGATGACCAGGGTAATTTTATTAGGCAAGAACCGATTATCAGCGAATATGGTCGGATTAGGACTATTGTTTATAAGGATGACTCTTTATATATAGCAACTAATAATAGAGATGGACGAGGTATTCCAAAAGAAAAAGATGATGTTATTTTAAAAATAAAACTAATAAAAGAGAATACTTCTGATTTAGATTCTGTTTCAAAAGAACTTGCCTTTAAGTATCAGGATAACAAAATTACTATTTCAGATATTGTAGATAACAAGAAAATAGAAAGTATCTTAGGCAAAGCAGATGAAATTAAATCCCACACTTATACCAAAGATGATGGTTTGAATATGGATCAACTTCTGGGAAGAACTGAGTTAGTGTATCAGTATCCCGGTCTAATTATAAAAAGTATTGATGGGATAAAAGATAATGAATTTTCTGTTTTTAGCATTGAAATTTCTGATCCGAAATATTCCACTGTTAGAGATATTAAAGTTGGAGACAGTTTCGAAAAACTTAAAGAGGCTTATCCCGAAGGAAAGTTGCTGGGTGGCGAACTTAGTGACTCAGAGGATGACTACAGATACGAGCCAGCCGATTATACAGAAATAATAAACTTCCGTATAAAAAATAAAATCATTGAAAAAATTACAATGAATAAGCTTTTGGATTAATATGATATGTTTAAAGATGTAGAAAAAACTTATTCAATTTCAAAATCGCAGAGTAATGGTTATGTGGGCCCTAGATTGTGCAACAGTAACCTTGGAATATTTTGAGGACAAATATCCCTCAGAGCAAAGACCAAGAATTTGTTTAGAACTTTGCGAATCCTGGGCTAGAGGTAAGATAAAAATTCCAGTAGCAAAAAGAGCAATTTTGAATGCTCATGCAGTAGCAAAGGAAATTGACGACAGAGAATATGGAGCACTGTGCATGTAAGTACCCATGCAATAGGATTACCAATATATGAATTGACAGCAATTGTTTTGAAATATGGGGGAAAAAATTTTCATGAACCAGTTATTCGAAAAATAAACTTCTACTATCAGCGATTGTTATATTGGCAAGAAAATACAGATAAACTTAAATTGGATTGGGCAGGTTTTTTACTTGATTGATATGCCAATTGCTGACACTGAAGGAAGTATGATAGGAGTTAGAGAAATGTCGAAAAAAACCGATTATATTTTAGGGATAATTTTTGCAACAGCAACAGTAATATTTGTAGTCATGTTTTTAACAAATGATGTGTTCTTTAATTGGGCTTTTTCAAGACATCATAATATTTTGAGCTGGTATATAAGGCCCTTGTTTATTATTCCAATTATTTTATTTTCCTTTAAGAAAAGCCTAACAGGAATTTTTCTATCAATTTTTGCATTATTTACTAGTATGTTTTGGTTTCCGGCACCTGAAACAAGTAGTCCTCAAGTAATAGAATTTCTTGCCTATGAAATGGAATATTTAAAGGGTACATGGAATACTCCAAAAATTATAATGAGCTTATCTGTTCCTCTATTCTTTATTTTTCTTATTATAGCTGCTTGGAAAAAGAATTTAAAATTACTTATAGGTGTTATTATTGCAGCTGCTATACTAAAAATTGCCTGGAGCATCATCTTTAGTGGAGAAGCAGGAATGTCCATATTAATACCGGCTATCACTGGTTTGATTATTTGTATAGCTGGTATATATTTTTATAAGAAAAAACAACAAACAAAGCATAGACAATAAGGAGAAAAATTATGTCACTAAAAGGAAAGATAGTAGAAATCGGTGAATTGGATCAGTCTCATAAAGTAACTCTTTATCAACTTATGAATTCTTTTTATGATGATTTAACTTCTGAAGCCTTTTACCGGGACTTAGATAATAAAGATCACTGCATATTGTTACTAAACCAATTTGGTTCAATTGTAGGTTTTTCCACCCAAGTAAGTATCAGTTTAGAAGTAGAAGGAAGGCAGGTGGCTGGGGTTTTTTCAGGAGATACTATTATTCATCCCGATTATTGGGGAAGCTTAGAGCTATTTAAAGTTTTTACTAAGCAGTATATTCTAGGACGAAATAAGGCAGATTCAATTTATTGGTTTTTAATATCTAAGGGCTATAAAACATATAAAATGTTGCCCCTTTTTTTTAATGAGTTTTATCCAAATTACCGTGTAGAAACTCCTGAATTTGAACAGAAACTGATGAATGAATTTGGTAAAACCTATTATCCTGAAGAATATAACTTAAATACTGGTGTCATACATTATAAAGGGATAAAAGATAAACTCAAAGAAGGTGTAGCTGATGTGACAGAGCGACAACTAAAAGATCCAGATGTTGCATTCTTTTTAAGAGCCAATCCGGAATATGGTATTGGTAATGACCTTGTCTGTGTGACCTATCTATCTGAAGATAATTTAAATTATACAGCTAAAAGGCTGCTCCTTGGAAAGGATAAGGCTAGTGAATAAATGGTTTTGTTTTTTAATTAATAATCTATTGATTAAGACATATAAGAAGGACTACAAAAAATTTGTAGGAATAAGAGATGTTGAGAAACAACAAAAAGATTATCTAATGAAACTGTTAACTAAGAACCATAAAACATTATATGGTAGAAAATATGATTTTAGTTCTATTAATAAAGTTAGTGAATATCAAAACCAAGTCCCTTTATCTACCTATAGTGATTATGAAGATTATGTTGAAAAAATAAAAAAAGGTGAGTTAAATGTTCTCACATCAGATAGGATAATTCTTTTGGAACCAACAAGTGGTTCATCCGCTTCCCCTAAATTTATTCCATATACCGAAAGTTTAAAGGAGGAGTTCCAAAAAGGACTTCGACCCTGGTTATATGATTTACATACTAAGAAACCAGATATCCTTATGGGAAAAAGCTATTGGTCCATTACTCCAGCTATTACAAGGAAACAATTCTCTTCTGGGGGTATCCCGATCGGATTTGAAGAGGATAGTTCATACTTTGGTGCTTTTGAAAAGAAATTGATTGACTTAATTTTTGCAGTACCCAAAGAAGTGAATCAATCAAAAGATATTTATACTTTTTACATGGAAACATCTATTTACCTTTTATTGTGTAGGAATCTTACATTAATTTCTATTTGGAATCCTTCTTTTCTTTTTTTGATCCTGAAATTTATGCATCGTGAAGGGGATAATTTAATAAATATAATACATAAAAAAGACCCAAAAAGAGCTGAAGAAGTAGAAGAATTATTAAAAAAAGAAGATTACCAAGGTCTATGGCCAAATCTTGAATTAATCAGTTGCTGGCTAGATGGGAATGCAATAATTCATGAAAAACAGTTAAAAAAATGGTTTCCAAGGGTTTTCATTCAGCCAAAGGGAATTTTAGCTACAGAAGGTTTTTTTTCTTTTCCTTTTGTTGGAGAAGAAGGTTCCCGTCTTAGTTTAAGATCTCACTTTTTTGAATTTCTAAATATTGATAATCAAAAAATATATTTAGCTCATGAACTGGTTCCGGGACAAACCTATGAAGTAATAGTTACTACATCTGGAGGACTTTATCGTTATAATATGAAAGATCTTATTGAAGTTACTAGTTATAAAGGAGTTTTCCCCTTAATAAAATTTTTAGGGAAAACTGATGGTATTTCTGATATCTTTGGAGAAAAGCTCCATGAGATATTAGTTGAAGAAGCATTAAAAGAAGTAGCTAAAAAGCTAAATTTAACTTTCACATTTGCCATGCTTGCACCTGAAGGTGAATGCTATGTACTTTATCTTCAGCTTGAATCAGAAAATTATTTTTACCAGTTTGCCCAAGAACTCGATGATTTGTTACGAAAAAATTTCCATTATGATTACTGTCGTCGTTTGGGACAGCTAAAACCCTTGAAAATATTTCTTCTTACTGGGAACCCTCACCAGGAATATCTGGAGGAATGTGTTAAACAAGGACAGCGACAAGGAGATGTTAAATCAACATATCTTCATTTGAAGAGTGGTTGGGATCTTGTGTTTAAAGGAGAGTATATATGAAGATTGCGTTTTTAGCTCCAGCTGGAGCTATGCACAGATATAATGGTAGTTTTAGCAAGTCCTTGCATTATGCACCTCTCACCCTTACAACCTTGGCTTCCATGGTACCGGAGGAATGGGAGGCTGAGTTAAGTATCTATGATGAAACAGTTAGTAGTATCCCTTTAGACCTGGATGCTGATCTTATTTGTATTACATCTATTACTGGAACCGCCCCTAGAAGCTATGCTTATGCTGACTATTTTCGAAGACTTGGGAAAACAGTTATTCTTGGAGGGGTACATCCTACTTTAATGCCAAATGAAGCAGGAGAGCACGCTGATGCTGTAATGGTCGGTTTTACCGAACAAACTTTTCTCTCCATGTTAGAGGATTATAAAAATAAAAAGCTAAAAACTAGGTATGTTCAAGGTGAAAATTATACTATTGAAAATCGAGTTAGACCAAGAAGAGACTTATTAAATAAAAAAGGCTATATTACTATTAATACTGTTGAGGCTGTAAGAGGTTGCCCTTTGCCTTGTACTTTTTGCGCTTACCCAGCAGCATTTGGAAGAAAAATATATAAACGACCAGTTAAAGAAGTTATAGCTGAAATAGAATCCCTTGATTCTAAAGAAGTCCTTTTCCCGGATGTTAATCTTATTGCAGATAGAGATTATGCAGTTGAATTATTTACAGCAATGATTCCACTTAAAAAGATGTGGCTTGGCCTGGTAACTTCTTCAATAGGGGGAGATGATGAACTAATTCGTATATTTCATAAAAGTGGATGTAAAGGTCTTTTGATAGGATTCGAATCTTTATCTCAATCTTCTCAGCAATTTATTCATAAGGGGATAAACCAAGTGGTTAAATATGGAGAACTAATGAAAAAGCTTCATCATGCAGGTATTTTGGTCCAAGGGTGTTTTGCTTTTGGGGCGGATGACGAAGATTCCACAGTTTTTGAGAGGACGGTTGAGATGGTCATTGAAGCAAAAATTGATTTGCCTCGATATGCAATATTGACACCTTTCCCCCGAACAGAATTATATTGTCAAATGGATAAAGAAGACAGAATTATTGAAAGAAACTGGGCTATGTATGATGTACAACATTGTGTATATAAGCCTAAAAATATGACTCCAAAAGAATTAGAGTCTGGCACAGAGTGGGCATGGCGAGAAACCTATAAGGTGGGTTCAGTTCTTAAACGTCTCTATCCTTTCATGAACAGTCCTTGGATATCTTTGCCATTAAATTTAGGTTACCGCAATTACGCTAATAAATTTTCTGTTTTTACTAAGGATGTAATGACTGATAACAGCGACATCCCAGTTTTGAAGGGAGATTAAAATGAAAATTACTTTCATCTTACCAGCAATTGGGAAAAAGCCAGGTCAAAAATATATTGGGACTTGGAAAATGGAACCATTAACTATAGCAGTGTTAAAATCGCTTACTCCAGGTGACATAGAAACAGAATTTTTTGACGATCGTATTGAAATAATTGACTATGAAACTAAAACAGACTTGATAGTTATACCTGTGGAAACCTACACAGCAAAAAGGAGTTATCAAATTGCTGATTCTTTCCGGCAACGTGGTGTATCAGTCCTTCTGGGCGGCTATCATGTAACCCTTCTTCCTGAAGAGGCAAAAAAATACGCTGATAGTCTTATTATTGGAAATGCAGAGAATGTTTGGATCGAAATGTTGGAAGATGCAAGAAAGCGTAAGCTAAAGTCAAAATACATAGGTGGTACAGCTTATAGTGACACTTTGCCTGATAAAAGCCTTTTTAAAGATAAAAAATATCTCCCGATTTCTCTTGTTGAAACTGGAAGAGGCTGTTGTAATTTTTGTGAATTCTGTTCTATTGCTGGCTATTATGAGTCTTGTTATCACCCTAGAAGTCATCAAGATATTATCAAGGATATTAAATCTAGCAAACATAATTATCACTTCCTAGTAGATGATAATCTCGTGGCAGATTGCCAGAATGTTAAAGAACTTCTCCGTGCTATTACCCCTTTAAAAATTAAGTGGGCGGGGCAAGGTACTTTATCAATGGCACGAGACCTTGAATTATTAAAAATAATGAAAGACAGTGGCTGTGAATTGATTCTGATTGGATTTGAATCTCTTGAGGAGGAGAGCTTAAAACAAATGAACAAATCATGGACCAGAAGTCTAGAAGAAACAGAAAAATTGGTAAATAGAATTCATGAAGCTGGAATTGGTATCTATGCAACTTTTGTTTTCGGATATGATGGAGATACTAAGGAAACCTTTAAAAAGACCCTGGATTTTGCTAAAAAACACCGTTTTTATACTGCAGCATTTAACCATTTGTTACCTTTTCCAGGTACGGATCTTTACCAGCGTCTAAAGGAAGAGGGACGTCTTTGTTATGACAAATGGTGGTTAGAAGAAGATTATAATTATGGTGAGGTATCTTTTATACCTAAACACATGTCCCCGGAAGAACTAAGTCAGCTTTGTCGTCAAGGGAGAAAAGAATTTTCTAGATTAAGCACAGTCTTTAACAGGGGTTTAAGTAGCATGAAAAGATCTAGTCCTTTAACTTGGTCTCTTTTCTGGTTAATGAATCTGCGACTGGGTGAGGAAATTGATGAGAAAATGAATGTGCCTATTGGGAGGAATCTAGATGAGTACCCGAAGTAATCGCTTTGCATTACGCCTTGCTAATGTTGAAGACAGCTCACAAATTCTTGAAGTAATTGAAAGCGGAAGTTTTACTGGTGACATATCTGTACTTTTTACTCGTCGTCGGGACCCAGTTGCATCCTTACTTCTGGAAGGAGACTCTGTTCTGATCCTTGTAATGGTAGATCAAGATAATGGAAAAATATGTGGGGTGGGTTGCTGTGCAATTCGAAAGGCTTTTATAAATGGCCAGAAAAAGCGGGTGGGATATCTATTGGGTCTTAAAGTCCATTCTGATTACCAACGCCTTGTACCACACATGTCTAAGGCTTATGAACTTTTACATAAAGAAACTTTTCCTCAAGTAGATTTTTATTACACTACGATTTTAAAAGAAAATATATCAGCAAAAAAACTTTTGGAAAAAAAGCGTAAAGGAATGCCTGAATACCAAGCAATAAGTGAATACATAGTTTACTGCTTTCGACAAGGAGCAAAGACGATTATTCCTGGAACTAGTTTTGAGAAAGGCAATAGTCTAGGGCTAAAAGAATTCTATGATAAAGAATTAAATAGATATCATCTTGCTCCTGATGATATCTATTTATCTGGATTGAAGGATTCGGATTTCTATACTCTTAGAGATAACCAGGGTAATATTATTGCTGCATGTGCTTTGTGGAATCAGCAAAAGACAAAACAATATATTATAACTAGGTACAGCAATGTATATAAATATTTAAAATATTTGCCTTTGCATTGGCTTGGTTATCCTGTTTTACCTAAAGAAAACATCCCTGCTAATTACGGTAGTATAGCACTTCTTTGTGTTAAGGATCAGGATCCTCGAATAGCTTCTTGTCTTATTTACCAAGTTGCTCAAAATTCCAAGAAATATGATTTTTTGATGTTAGGCTTAACAGAAAAACATCCATTAAATCCAGTATTTCAAAACATCAAACACATTAAGTATCAAAGTACTCTATACGCCGTTAATTGGGAACAACCCACAATTACTCTTGATGAGAGACCGATTCACTTGGAAGTAGGGTTGCTGTAATTTTAAATTCTATTTTCTAATTATGTTTACTGTTCTTGTTGTACCATTCCAGTTTGCTGTATAGTTTAGGGATTCTCCTACGAACCTTAATGGTATATAGGTTCGATCATTAACAATTTTAGCTGGAACATCAATACTAATTGTAACTCCGTTAACTGTTGGACTTGTACTTCCAACAGGGATTCTGATAGTGGTTCCTTGATGTGTTCCAAGTGCCACTCTATTAGTTTCATCCCAAGAAACATTAACCCCAAGAGCCTCGAACAAAGCTCTCATAGGTACGAGAGTTCTACCATTTTCAATGAAAGGATGATCAGTTGTAACTAGTTGCTTACCATCTATTATAACTTTTACCTCTTCAGGAACTGTGGGAATAGGAACGTAATCTGTAGTCTTAAGAAGAATCAACTGAGCAACCCATTCAGACTCTAAAGATTTGCCAGGTTCATCATATTCAAAAGATTTTGCTATTTTTTCACCAGTAGGTCCTTGCTGTAAAATATTTTCTTCTGAGGCAAGAATAGTGTAATCATTTTCATTATCCCTTCCTTGGTATATCTCTTTCATTTCAAAAGGTTTATCTAGAATAGCCCTTTCTTTAAAGCCATAAAAACCAACAAGTTTCATTCCCTGTGATGCTTCGATTCCAGGAGCAATAATCTGATTTTTACCAGTGGAGTCTCCTTCTCCGCCTCTACCTGTAGAAGCAGCTACTGGATTATTAATATCTATACCAGAATAATTAATAATTCCTCCAAGTGCTTTAACTTTTTGGGCAAAAGTCCAAGTATAGGACATGGGTTCATTGCTGCTAGTAATTTTCCAGTATAAAGACTGACCAAGGTCCTTATTTCCTCCACCAGGTGCCCCGTGAGTGGTTAAAATATGATTCCAGCCAGCAGGAGCAATAATAGGTAATGCATCCAGTCCTTTTTCATAGGTTATCTGAGCAACTAAGACATTCCCAATGGTAATTTGATCTGGAGTACTAATTGTGATAGTTTGGGAATCCCCATTTACAGCAACTTTATAGGAGTTAACTGTTGCTTCGGCTGCTAATGCGGAATTAGCTAAAGGCAGAAGAATCATCAGAGTTAGTATAAGAAGTGTTGTGACCTTCTTCATAGTTTTGAAATTCAATTTTAATTCCTCCTTTAAATTTATTTGTCTTACATTAAGAAGCTTACCCATTTTTAAAGAAAAACTACATATAATTAAGAAGAGTTAAGATTATCAATAGAATTAATCAGATTTGTCTGAATCCCAGTTCATTAGTATTAAATTTAAAAAATGGGTAATAATTATTGCTTGAAGTTACCGAGCTAAAAATAATAAAAAAGAAGGTATTTTTATGAAAAAGAAAGTTTTTGTATTAATTTTTTTAAGCTTAATTATTTTTCTCATTCCAGCCTTTATTTTTGCACAAGAGCAACCAAGGGTTCAAACTCAAAAACAAGATAGAGTTCAGACAAATATTAATTTAGAAGATCAAAACCAGGCTAGGCTTAATTTAAGAGAAAGGATTCATATTTTAGAGGATTCAATAATCCAACAACAGGAACGCTCTCGTGAGCAAGAGCAGGTTCATGCAATTTGCATTAATGTTGGCAAAAGCAATGGGGATAAAGGAAGCCGACACAAATGATGAAACTGTTGTTTTTCTCGATCAAGATCAAATTCCTTCTGCTGATTTAGGATATATTCATGCACTTAGAACAATGGGAATTGTAGTTGGAAATAATGGGAATTTCTATTCTGAACAATTAGTCACAAGAGGAGAAGCTGTAAGTATGCTTTCAAGAATATTGGATATGCTTCAATAATCTGTTATATGAATTAAAAGCTGATCATTAATCTCTAGAGATTAATTTTTTAAAAAAGGTTATAATAACAGTATTGAAAGTACTGGAATATATTAATGGAGGTGGTAGCTTGAATTTTTTAAATAAAGATGCATTAGTTATATTTGATAATGAGGGAGTAAT
>CAZNNQ010000018.1:0-7284 GCA_964574445.1 uncultured Eubacteriales bacterium | reverse complement strand
AGTAATAATTGATTTTAATCAGCCGTTTTCTGATATTTTTAAAAAAGAAAAACACCCCACCACCCTACAGAATATAAATCAGTTACTAACTTTCTTAAAAAAAATGAAGATATTCTTCCATCAATTTTCCAAGGTAATACTTATGAAAGAATCGATGTGTTAAATACAGCGGATTCCGAAAAGAAATATCTTATAAAAATTGGACCAATAAATTTAGGAGAAGAGATTAAAAAGGGATACTTTTTGGCTGTAGATATTTCAGAAGTACTAGAAAAATTTGATGAAAAGAACATTAGGTTAAGAAAACTTATCGATGCAGCAGGAATTGGTGTGGTAATACTAAACCAAGATCATATGGTGATTGACTTAAACCAACGTTTTGCAGATATGCTGGGATATGATTTAGAAGGAATGCAAGATACCTTCAGAACTCGACATAGACGTAAAGATGGTTCGATCTATTATGTTGAAATTAGTGCGTATGGTATTTCCTTGGAAAGTGAAGAAGGAATTTATAATGCTTCTATTTGTATTTGTCAGGATATTTCAGAACGTATAGAAATAGAAAGAAAGTTAAAAACAAGTGAATCTAACTTTAGAAATTTAGTAGAAAATTCATCAGAGATTATTTTTACTCTAAAAGAGGATGGGAAGATCTTTTATGTATCGCCAAATTGTAAGCATATAACGGGCTTTAGGTCTGAAGATTTACAAGGGAAAAAGATGTCGGATTTTTTTATTTTTGAGGAGTTAGCTTTGGCAGAAAGAGTTTTTCGTAAACGTTCTTTCTCAGGTAAAGCAAGTGAAGAAGACTTTAAGTTTAAACATAATGATGGAAGTATTCATTTGTATAATGTTAATTGTTCTTCTTCCTTGGATGTTGAAGGTAATAAAATACTTATTTGTCATGCAAAAAATATTGATGAAAGAAAAGAATATGAAAAGGAACTTCACTATTTAAGTACACACGATCAATTGACTGGTATCTATAACAGAAGTTTTTTTGAAGC
Organism: uncultured Eubacteriales bacterium; assembly: GCA_964574445.1. GTDB lineage: Bacteria > Bacillota > Peptococcia > Peptococcales > SKKY01 > SKKY01. The sequence continues at coordinate 6,274 of CAZNNQ010000018.1, read as the reverse complement.
TTTTTTAGAACATCAGTCAAAAAGAAGAGAATATCCTTTAACTTTATTAGTTTGTGACATAGATAATTTAAAAGTTATTAATGATACCTTTGGATACTTTGTAGGGGATAGGGTCATAAAAAGATGTGCAAGTGCTATAAAAGAAAATTTGCGTAAAGGCGATTTTCTTGCCAGAACTGGTGGGGATGAGTTTGCTGTAATTCTTCCTTCAACAACTATAGATGAAGCTAATTTAATGATTGATAGGATATCTAGATCAATAAAAAATGTTAATAAAATTGAAAAAGATTGGCCATGTTGTTTGTTTCTATCAACAGGAGCAGCAACAGCAGAAAGTGCAGAATATTCTATTGAAAAAGTGTTGAGTGATGCAGACAACGAAATGTATCAACAAAAGGCTAACAAGGAGGCAATATAATTTTGAGTGGAACTTTACGTAGTAATATAAAAATAGGGTCAAAAGTAAGGATTGTACAAAAACAAGACCAGAAGTCAGGAAAATTAACAGAAGGAATAGTAGAAAAAATTCTAACTAAATCACCTTCTCATCCTCATGGGATCAAAGTCTTGGTAGAAAATCAAATTGTTGGCAGAGTTAAAGAAATTATTTAACCTAATTGTATGCTAAAATGATTAGATCAAAAAACCTCGAAGAAAATTCGAGGTCTTTTTATTTCTAAGACAGTCAAGGTAATTCGAGGTAAAAGAAAATTCAAGATTAAACATAAAACATAGGAGGCACATAAAGTTGGATGATTATAGTCTATACATTGTTTTAACCAGGACAAATACTACTATTTCAAAATTAATAGGAATTTTAAAAAAAGAGGAATATACCCATGCATCGATCTCTTTAGATAAAGAATTGAATAATATGTATAGCTTTGCAAGAAGAGACACATACAATCCTTTTGTCGGGAGATTCAAAAAAGAAAATATAAATAAAGGTATATATAAATTATCTGATAATCTTCCAGGAACAATAATTAAAGTTAAAGCTTCAAAACAACAATATGAAAGTGCAAAAAAAATTATAGAACATTTTAAAGTTAGTGGGGAATATTATAAATATAACTATATTGGCATTTATCATAATTATTTTAATATACCCATATGTAGTGAAAATAGATTCTTATGTTCGGAATTTGTATATTATGTTTTAAATGAATGTGGTATAGCAGACTTGAAGGTATCCAGGAATTTAGTCAGACCCCAGCATTTGTTGGATATTGAGGGTCAATTGATATATAAAGGTAATCTTAAAAAAATGATTAAACCAGAAAAAGATATGTATACTCCAAAGTTTTTAGTTTTTAACAAAAATTCTTCATCAAGAAGAGGTTTACTTTAACAGGTACCTGTCGTATAATATAAAAGACAGGTACCTGTCAGAAAGGTGGCGTATATTATGACAAATAAAGAACATGTAGAGATTATGATTGCTTCTCTGGACAGGGTAATGCGTCTTTTGAGGCGAAGACAAAGTAGTAAACATCATTTTGGAAGAGGAGTTTATCGTTTGTTAAAAATAATTCAGGAAAAAGAAACCATTTCAACACGTGAACTTGCAGAACGTTTAGACGTCCGACCTTCCTCACTGAATGAAAAGCTTTCTCATCTTGAGCAAGAAGAAATATTAATACGTGAAAGAGATCCTGGTGATCAAAGGGTTTTTATTATTAAGCTAAAGAAAAAAGGAGAAGAGCATTTAAATAAAATTCATCTAGAGAGGAAACAATTTAATGAGTCTATAAAAGATATTCTGACAAAAGAAGAATCTAGTAAGTTTACAGAACTAGCAAAAAAGTTAGCTGATGGACTTGAAGAAATTCCTCAATCAGATAGTTTAAAGGATCGACCTGCTAGAAAAGAAAGGCATTGGCTTTAATGCAAGGGGGAGGATTAGGGAGAAAAAGCAGGGGCTTCTTAACTGAGGAAGAGAAGAATAATAAACCAGAAGTTAACCTGATGCTACTTAGAAGAATTGGGAAGTATTTGTTACCTTATTGGAAACAAATGTCTTTAGTATTAATAGCAATTTTGCTTTCTTCTGTTTTTAGTCTTTTACCATCAATTTTAACAGGAAGGATTATTGATGATGGATTAATAGGACAGGATTTAAATATCCTTACTATGCTAATTATTATTTCTCTAGGTGTAACCTTGATTTCTAACTTAATTGGAGTTTTTGAAAGTTATCTAAGTACATGGATAGCCCAGCATATTACTTATGATATGCGAAATAGTATGTTTAAACATTTACAAAAAATGTCCCATCAGTTTTTTACTTCTAACAACCAAGGTGAAATTATAACTAGAATGACTAGTGATATTTCTGGTGTGCAGCAAATCATCACGAATACCCTTTCAAGCATCCTTTATAATACAACAACCTTGATTGTTGCAATCATAGCAATGTATAGCAAAAACTGGGTACTTGCAACGATTGGAATTCTTCTTTTGCCTTTATTTACTATTCCAACAAAAAAAGTTGGAAAGACCCGCTGGGAACTGACAAGGGAATCTCAAACTTTAAACGATGAAATTAACGGCATTCTTAATGAAACTCTTTCTGTTAGTGGTCAAATGCTTGTAAAATTATTCAATAAAGAAGAACAGGAATTTGGTAGATATGAATCTGCTAACAAAAAAATGATTGCCTTGAATATAAAAGAAAGAATGGCTGGTAAATGGTTTCGGGTAGCGCTAAACACTTTTTCCAGTATTGGCCCAATGCTAATATATCTTGTTGGAGGATTTATAATGATGAGATACGATTCTAGCCTTACTGTTGGTGATATCACTGTTCTCGTTGCATTATTGGGAAGAATGTATTCTCCTGTAAATTCACTTATGAATATACAGGTCGATTGGATACGTTCAATGGCTTTATTTACAAGAATATTTGAATACTTTGATATGCCAATTGAAATAAAAAATTCAACAAATGCTATCAAGCCTACAAATGCAAAAGGAAAAATTAAATTTTCTAATGTAAGTTTTGCTTATGATTCTAAATCTCCAATATTAAAGAATATTTCTTTTTCCCTTGAAAAAGGTAAAAGCATAGCTATTGTTGGTCAATCAGGAGCAGGTAAAAGTACAATTATTAATTTAATCCCTCGACTTTATGATGTTGATGAGGGTAGTGTGAGTTTTGATGGCATAGATGTAAGGGAATTAGATTTGGAGTTTTTAAGAAAAAATATTGGTATAGTTACTCAAGATACCTATCTTTTTAATGGTACAATTAAAGAAAATCTTCTTTATGCAAAACCTGAAGCTAGTGAAGAAGATTTGATTAATGCCTGTAAAAAAGCTAATATCCACGAATTTATTATTAACCAGCCAGAAGGATATAATTCCCTTGTGGGAAATCGAGGATTAAAACTTTCTGGGGGAGAAAAACAAAGATTATCTATAGCGAGAGTTTTATTGAAGGATCCGAAAGTGTTAATTTTTGATGAAGCAACATCCTCATTAGACTCTATCTCTGAAAATTTAATTCAAAAAGCTATTGAACCATTAATAAAAACTCGAACCAGTATTTTAATTGCTCACCGTCTTACAACGATATTAGCAGCAGATGAGATTCTAGTTATGCAAGATGGGCAAATAAAAGAACGTGGAACACACAAAAAACTTGTTGAAAAAGCTGGAGTATACAGCGAATTATATGAAAAACAATTTTTAAATATTAGCTGAGTTTTTCTTATTTATAAGATCAATAATAATGGATGTTATTAATGAAACGGCTATTGCTGTGAGAAGAAATAATCCCATTACAAATCTGCCCAATGCCTGAAAACCTTCAGAGGGGGCAGTATACATAGTTATAAAATTATAAATCATAAATGGAGCCATAATAATTGGAGGAATATATTTAATGTATCTCTTTTTATTAAAAATTAAATTCAACAAAAAAGTTAAAAAAATTGCACCAACTGATATAATGCCTATAATAATTTCTAATTCCATGGTAAACCTCCTGTTTTAATAGAAAAATTCAATTACAAATATAATAGCATTTGTCAAAGAAAGGATACAATTGTTAATGGACAATATTCCAGATAAAATTAAAGAAGAATCTATTAATTCTTTTCAATCCACAATTAAGAAATTAGAAAAAGCTGAAGAAAAAATGACTAAAGAAAGCAAAAACATTACCTTAGTAATGAAAAGACTAAATGCCTTAAGGATCGGATTGGCAGTATTAGAAAAAGTTTGGTATCAAAATCCATTAAATTATACCAAAGAAGAATTGGTTTTTGCCAAAGAGATTATTATAAAAATGCTACCTGATATTGAAAGAATATATTTAAAATCCAAAGAAGGAAGTCCTCAAAAAACATTGTTAAAAAGAAGATTAAAAGCTTTAGAACTAGCAAATTTGGGTATTAATAAAGAGTTAGAAGTATAACTTTTTTAAGGGAGATGACTCTTTATGCAAAAAATCATCCCACATTTATGGTATGACAAAGAAGCTAGGGAAGCTGCAGAATTTTATGTAACATTATTTGAAGATTCAAAAATAATGAATCTTAATAAAATTCAAGATACTCCATCAGGAGAAGTGGAGACAGTAGACTTTGTACTTTCGGGAATGAATTTTTCTGCAATTAGCGCAGGCCCATATTTTACTTTCAATCCTTCTGTTTCTCTAATGGTTTCCTGTAAAAATATTGATGAAGTTGATAGATTATATAAGGAGCTTTCTCCTGGAGGCATAGATCTAATGCCCCTCGATGAATATCCTTTCAGTAAGAGGTATGCATGGGTTCAAGACAAATTTGGTCTTACATGGCAATTATTTTTTACAGAAAACATAGAAGAAGGCAAAAGAATCAGGCCTAATCTTTTATTTTCCCAAGAAGTTTGTGGTAAAGCTGAAGAAGCTTTAAACTTTTATAACTCCGTATTTAAGGAAGCAAACATTGGGTATGTAAACTATTATCAAGAGGAAGAGGCTCTAGATGGTAGGGCAAAAATAAATTATAGTGAATTGAATTTATTTGAGAAACAGTTTGTTTTTATGGATCATGGACAGGGTGGAGACTTTACATTCAATGAAGCATTTTCATTCATGGTTATGTGTAAAGATCAGGAGGAAATTGATTATTACTGGGATAAGCTTTCCTTTTTTTCTGAAGCTGAACAATGTGGATGGATAAAGGATAAATTCGGTTTATCCTGGCAGATTGTACCAGAAAATTTAAATGAATTATTATCAAAAGAAACAGAAGTAGAAACAAAAAAAGCATATGAAGAATTCTTAAAAATGAAAAAGATTGATATAGCTAAACTTAAATCGCTGTAAATTAACGTGTAAATTTACATTGTATTTTTCCTTTAGGTTTATTATAATTATCTTATAGGAGTTGAATAGCATGCCAAATATTAAACCTATTTCAGATTTAAGAAATTATACAGAAGTATTAAATGAGGTAAGAGAGAATAGTCCTGTATATTTGACTCGTAATGGGCGTGGAGAATATGCAATTATAAAAGTTAATGAATTGGATAAACTTAGATCTACAATTAAATTACTAGCAAAACTAGAAGAAGGAGAAAAAACCTCCAGAGAAGAAGGCTGGCTTTCAGAAAGCGATATAGAAAAAAGGCTTGGAATTCTATAATGCAAAAAATAGAATATTCAATTATGGCGCTAGAAGATCTTGAAAGCATAAAAGAAAAAATATCATTAAACAACGGAAATGATACGGCATTAAAAGTGTTAAGAAAAATAATAAAAGATATAAAAGTATTGGAACTTTTTCCTTTTTCAGGAGTAAACCTTGGGAATTTAATAGATGTTTCAACAGATTACCGGTATATATTTATAGAAAAAAATTATGTTTTCTATAGAGTGGAAAATGATAAAGTAAAAATTGTTAGAATAATAAATGTATAATAGAATAAAAAGTAATGCGGGGGGACTCAAAAGAGTTGAGAAGGTAAAACCTGACCCTTAGAACCTGTTAGTTAACACTGGCGTAGGGAGCATGTAATTTAAAGCAAATGCCTGCCTAATTCAGCAGGCATTTTTTTATATAAATATATGGAGAGGGAGATTGATAGATGTTAAACAGTGAGAACATAAAAAAGCAAATTATTGAAGCAGTAAGAACAGTAAAAGATACAAATCCTATGGCAGGGTCTATTACCAATACAGTAACAATAAATTTTGTTGCAAATGCTCAGCTTGCTGTAGGGGGCTCAGCTGCAATGGTTTACCTTCCTGATGAAGGAGAATTCCTGGCACTTGCTGGAGGTG
>CAZNNQ010000017.1:0-21003 GCA_964574445.1 uncultured Eubacteriales bacterium | reverse complement strand
AACACATATGTGAATCCCAGTCAGCCAATAGCAGGGATAATTGATTGATTTTTTATTTTCCTCATTATAGGGTAAATATATTCCATATTAATTGAGGAGGCTTTAATTATGATGAATAAAGATATATTTTCCGGAAAAGTAAAACAATTTGAAGGTGATGTAATGAAGGAATGGGGAAAGATTACTAAAGATGATTTAAAATCAATAAAGGGAGACTATAAAAAGCTAACAGGCATCATTCAAGAGAAATATGGAATAGCAAAGGCTGAGGCAGAAAAAGTTTCTAAAAAATTTGAAGATGCTCAAAAGGAATGGGAAAAAAATAAAGTTGAGATTCGAAAGAAGTGGGACAAGATAAAAGATGAAGATCTTGAAAAAGTAAAAGGTGACTTTGATAAGCTTGCAGATATTGTAAAAGATAAGTATGAGGTTACAAGATCAGAAGCAGAGAAAATGATTAATGAATTGCAAAAAAAAATATACAAATAAGATAAGGCCCCAGATATCTGGGGTCTTATCTTATTTGACATATGTCATAAAAGAAAGGTATTATTAGGACAAAGAAATGCCGAATTAAAAATGGGGTGTTGATATGAAGAAGATCGGAATAATTATTTGTGGAAGGTATCAGAGCTGTGGTGGTGGAAAATGCTTTAGAGCAATAGATGAACGAGTTGGTGGTTTTTCTGTTTATCCAAAAGATGAAGAAGTTAAGGTTGTTGGGTACTCCAACTGTGGAGGGTGTCCGGGAGGTAATATTGAATATGTCCCTGAAGAAATGATAAAAAACGGAGCCCAGGCAATTCATCTTGCAACTGGACTTGTAGTTGGCTATCCTCCCTGTCCCAGAATTAAAGCCTTTAAAGAGTTTATCGAAAGCCGTTATAAGATTCCCGTTGTAGTGGGAACTCATCCTATTCCAATGAAATACTTTAGAGAGCATGAAAAATTATCTTTCTGGGAAAAGACAGGAATGAAAGAATTTGCACCAGAAATATTTAATGACACAGAAGAAGTTATGATTGCATATAATTAAAAGAAGCCACTCTAAAAATAGAGTGGCTTCTTTTATGTTCAGAGATATACTTAGGATGAAGTAATTGTTAGGAGGATTAGGAATTGAACATTATTAACATAATATTATGGCTTTTATTATTTTCATTTATACTTACATATTTTGGGCGAAATAGGCAAAGGAAAGGTTTAATACTTTTTGGACTTATTTTCTCAGCCTTATTTATTTTTCCTGGTCTCTTTGGAGCTAATAACACATTATTAGACATTGAACTATTTCAATCAGCCAATAAGATTGAGCAAGGTGTTCCCTCAAATATGTTTGAAGGATATATATTGATTGATGTTGATGGTGGAGATTTATCGGGGCATAGAGAGCCCAATGCCGTTGTTGATATAGGTTATGGTAACCGAGAATACTACGCTTTTACAAATGAATATGGTCAACTAGTTAAGGTGATCGCAAATGAAATAATTATTCAAAACGAGATGATTGAACCAGTAGATTCAAATGGTAGATATTACCCTGATGAGGCAAAAGTACCAGGGGTAGAAAGTCCTAACCTTGATGAGGGACATGTAATTGGAGATTCCCTTGGTGGTGTAGCAAATGCTTATAATATAACACCTCAGAATAGTATTTTGAATCAAATAGGTAACCAGGCATATATGGAAAAAGTGATAAGAGATGCAGGTGGTTGTACAGATTTCCTTGGGATTATTTCTTATCCAAACACAACTACTCAGATACCTAGTCATTATAGTTTTACATATACTATTAATGGAAATGTTATAAAAGAGGAATTTGATAATGTTGATCCAACTGAGTAACATTTTAGAATCGAGGGTATAAATCAATTAATAATTATTTTAACTTTTTAGGAGATGAATAAAATGGTGGGAAAGAGGCCAGTTGGGAGGCAGAAAAGAGTTGGCTCTGGTAGTGCAGGTGTTGAAAGAAGAGGCAGTGGAATCGGGAGAGGTGCTGCTGGACCAACAGGTGGTGGGGGAGGATTTTTTACTCGACCGCCAAGACAAGAAAGTCAAAATCAAAATTACAGTACAAATAATACCCAGAGACCTTCTGGGGGTTCAAAAAATTTTCTTTTTATTCTTTTGATTGTTTTAGCGGTATTCTTTATTACCTCAAAATTAGGTGGTGGTAATACAAATGCACCTTTAACAAATTTAGGAACTAATGTTACGGGTAATAATACTGCAACAAATACTTATGACACTGGTGCTTATGCTGTTGATAGAACAGTAGCCGATGTTTCAAGAGATAAAAGAACAACTCTTTTAGGTGGAGGAAGAGACCGGGCAACGGTAATGGTTTATTTTCTTGGAACGGATCTTGAATCTAGAAGTGGTATGGCTACTATGGATCTACAAGAAATGTTACAAGCAGAAATATCAGACAATGTGAATATTGTTATCGAAACAGGAGGGACTTCTTCTTGGAAAAACAATGTCGTAAGTAATAGATCAAACCAAAGGTACCTTATAAATTCTCAAGGATTGAGCTTACTTGAAGAGAATCTTGGAAGAAAATCAATGGTAGATCCTGATACTTTGACAGATTTTATACGTTATTCAGAAAAAAATTTCCCTGCAGAACGTTATTTCTTAATTTTTTGGGATCATGGTGGTGGGTCTGTTACTGGTTATGGTTATGATGAGCATTTTAAAGGGGATACAATGACTTTAGATGAAATTGAAAGAGCATTGTTTAACTCTGGCTGCGAATTTGATTTAGTAGGTTTTGATGCCTGTTTAATGGCCACACTAGAGACGGCTTTTGTGGTAGAACCATATGCAGATTACCTGATTGCTTCAGAAGAACTTGAACCGGGAATTGGATGGTACTACACAGGTTGGTTAACTGAGTTGTCACGCAATCCATCAATCGAGACAATAGATCTTGGGAAAAAACTTATTGATGACTATATTCAGGAAGTAAAAAGAAATGTTCCAAGATCTCAAGCGACCTTGTCCCTTGTGGATCTTGCCGAACTTAGTAATACTATTCCAAAGCCTTTTAGTGAGTTTGCAAAGACAACGGGAGAGCTCATTGAAAGGGAAAATTATAAGAAAGTATCTGATTCAAGAGTTGCGACAAAAGAATTTGCAGCTTCATCAAGAATTAATCAGATAGATATTGTACATTTTGCTGATAATCTTGAGACTTCTCAATCAAGAGCCTTAGGGGAAGCTATTAAAAATGCAGTAAAATACAATAGGATGTCAGATAATATTACTAATGCCAATGGTCTTTCCATTTATTTTCCTTATGGAAAACTTAGTGACTTGTCATCAATGTTGGAAACTTACGAAGAAATCGGAATGGATGAAGAGTATTCAAAAGCAATAAAGAGTTTTGCTAACTTGAATGCCGGTGGGCAGATGGCCTCCCAGGGCGGGGGAATTATGGACATGCTCCTTGGAGGAGGACAATCAAGTCCCACACCTTCTCAAGGAATTGGCAGCAACATTATTGGGACATTAATAAATTCATTTTTATCCCAAGGAGATTTTTCTTCACTTACCGGTGGAAGTCCACAGGCACCAGGATGGCTTGATTCTCAACAAGTTACAGAATCAGCAGAATACTATAGTGAGAATATGATTGACCCTGCGTCTATTGTTGTCACTAGGAAGAACGGTCAGAGGGTTCTTGAACTTACTGAGAAAGAATGGGATCTAGTTCACACCATGGAGTTAGATATTTTTATTGATGACGGAGAAGGTTTTATTGACCTAGGAAGGGATAATGTTTTTGAGTACAACAATGATGGAGATTTAGTATTAGAATACGATGGAACGTGGATGGCGATAAATGACCAGATAGTAAGCTACTATATGACAAGTTATGATTCTTATGGTGATAATTACAAGATTCTTGGAAGGGTGCCTGCTATGCTTAATGGCGAACTAGTTGATATTATCCTTTCCTTCGATCAGGATAAACCTTTTGGGGAGGTTCTTGGTGCAAGAATAGTTTACGATAGTACTCAAGAAACACCCAATCTTCCAAAGGGGTTAATTGAAATAATGCCTGGAGATAAGATTGATTATTTATGTGATTATTATAGCTATAATGGAAATTTCAATGACACTTATTATTTAGGAGAATCATATGTTGCCACAGGAGATTGGTATATTGAGAATTTAGCAATTACAAACCTTAATTACTTAATGAGTTACAAAATAACAGATATTTATGGCAATAGTTATTGGACGCCGGCGATAACTGATTAGGGTTTGCCCTATAGGTAAAAAGTTGTTGTAATTTGTTAATATAATCTGGCACCACCTGCTGATAAAGTGATATTTGTTAGTAGGTGGTTCTTTTTTTGATTAATTTTGATAAAGCTGTATAATAGTAAAGCTATTAAAATGTCCATTTATGGATTTAAAGGAGAAATATAATTGTTATTTGAAGAATTAAAGATAAGTGAGCCTATTCAGAAGGCTCTAAAAACTGAAGGGTACACCAATCCCACGCCAATACAAGTTAAGGCTATACCTTTTCTTTTAAAAGGAAAAGATTTATTAGGATGCGCTCAAACAGGAACAGGGAAAACCGCAGCCTTTGCTATACCTATATTACAAGGTATCTCAAAAGAAATAGTTAATACAAAAGGGAAAAGGCAAATAAAAGCTTTGATATTAGCACCTACAAGGGAACTTGCTATACAGATTAATGATAGTTTTAAAGCCTATGGAAGAAACCTTGGCCTAAAGTCATTAGTTATATATGGAGGAGTTTCTCAAAATCCTCAAACTAAGTTTCTTGGTATTGGAATAGACATTCTAGTTGCTACTCCAGGACGACTATTGGATTTAATTAATCAGGGATTTGTAAAATTAAATACTGTGAAATATTTTGTTTTGGATGAAGCAGATCAAATGCTTGATATGGGCATGCTTCCAGATGTAAAAAGAATTATTAAATATATCCCCGACAAAAGGCAAACAATGCTTTTTTCAGCAACTATGCCGGATGAGATTGGGAAGTTAGCAAGTACTTTGCTTAAAGAACCAATTAAGGTTGAAGTAACCCCTGTATCATCCACGGTAGATATTATTAAACAAGAAATTTATTATGTTAATAAGAGTAATAAAACGGCTTTATTAATTGAATTGCTAAAAAATAAAGAAATTCAATCAGCTTTGGTTTTTTCTAGAACTAAGCATGGAGCAGATAAAATTGTAAAAGCTTTAATTAAGGCAGGACATCCAGCAGAGGCTATTCATGGAAATAAGTCTCAAAATGCAAGACAGTCAGCACTAAATAACTTTAAAGCTAAAAAGACAAGAGTTTTGGTTGCTACAGATATTGCGGCAAGAGGAATTGATATTGACGAATTATCCCATGTGTTTAATTTTGATCTTCCAGAAGTTCCAGAAACATATGTTCATAGAATTGGACGTACAGGTAGGGCGGGACTTGGTGGCCAAGCAATTGCTTTCTGTGATCAAGAAGAAAAACCTTTATTAAAGGAAATTCAGAAATTAATATCCAAAACAATACCTGTGGTAGAAGAGCATCCTTTTCCTTTAGTTGAAATGCCATCAGAGGTAAAAGTTAAACAACCAAGAAAAAAGCTTGCAGTTAAAAATACCCAGGTAAGGAACAGAAGACCAAAGTATAAAAAATAACCGGAAAGTATGAAAAAGGTAAATAGTATTCTAAAAATTAGTTATAATTATATTTCTTTTGTCACATATTTGTCATAGTCCTATTCTAGAATAAAATTGTAGAATTATATAGGAGATGATTTGTAATGAAAAAGAGAATAATTATAACTTTTTTGATTCTTATAGTTAGTTTTATATTAATTTTTTCCGGTTGTAACAGTGTAAATAATGATCCAGTTAATCATAGTCTAGATCTAAACACAACACCAATTGTGGAAGAGGAAAAAGAACTTTCTTTAGAAGGATATGGTGCAAAAGGTGCTTTGGTAGATAAGGATTTAACTATTAATGATATGTTAATGTACGCTGTACAAGATGAATACTTGGCAAGGGGAGAATATTTAGCGATTATAGAAAATTTTGGGGATCAGAATCCCTATTCTAATATTGTTAAATCTGAGAATCGACATTTAGATTTTTTAGAGGAAGTATATGATTCTTATGGGTTAGAATTTCCAGAAGATACTTCTGCGGATCATATAATTATTCCGAAGAATTTATATGAAGCTACTAAGACTGGTGTTCAAGCTGAAATTGAAAATATTGCAATGTATGAGTTATTTTTAAGTTATGATTTACCTGAAAATGTTTTTGACGTCTTTTTAGCTCTAAAGAGTGGCTCTGAAAGTCATTTGTTAGCATTTCAAAAACAAGTTGATAGGTTAAGCTAAAGTTAATTTTAAAAAGCAATATCTATATAAAAAAGTTGACATTAACGTAGAGTAAAGCTTTATCATTAGGTTATCAGGGGGTGTAATCATGGAATACACAATTAAGAAACTAGCAGAACTTGCAGGGGTTACGACTAGGACTCTAAGGTATTATGATGAAATTAATATTCTGAAGCCGGCAAGAATAAATTCATCAGGTTACCGGATTTATGGTAAAGCTGAAGTTAATAAGCTTCAACAAATTATGTTTTATAGAGAACTCGGGGTCGAATTGGATGTGATAAAATCTTTGATATCATCATCTTCCTTCAATAATATTGAAGCTCTTAAAGGTCATCGTAAAAAACTCCTTGATAAAAAGAAACAGTTGGAATTATTAATAAATAATGTTGAGAAAACAATTTCAGCTACAGAAGGGAGAAACACAATGTCTGATAAAGAAAAATTTGAAGGATTTAAAAAGAAAATGGTGGAAGAAAACGAAAAAAATCATGGTCAAGAAATAAGAGAAAAATATGGTGAAGAGGCCATTAAGGGATCGAATAAGAAAATATTAAATATGAGCAAGGAAGATTATGAAAGAATAGAAGAGCTTAATAAAAAACTGAATCATACTCTAAAATTAGCTTGTGAAGATAGAAATCCAGAGAGTGAAATTGCTCAGGAAGCGTGTCAGATTCATAAAGAGTGGTTATGTTTCCACTGGAAGGGGTATTCAAAAGAGGCACACATGGAACTTGCCCAAATGTATGTTGATGACGAAAGGTTTGCAGAATACTATAATAAAATATATCCTGGGTGTGTAGTTTTTCTTAGGGATGCTATGAAAATATTTACAGGTGTTGGTGATACTGATGGAGTTAAGACAGATTGAATATTTTATTAATGTCTATAAATTTAAAAGTTATACAAAGGCCGCCCAGTCTCTTAGTGTTTCCCAGCCAGCCATTACAATGGCTATAAAAAAGCTTGAGGAAGAGCTGGGGTTTTCCTTATTTCTTCGTGACAACAAAGGTCTTGTAATTACAAAAGCAGGAGAAGAACTTTTACCCCATGCAAAAAATATACTCTGGGAATTAGAAAATTTTATTAAAATATCCGAAGATTTTAACGTTGATAAGAAAAAGAAATTACAAATATCTTTCCCCTCAACTCTAGGTTCATGGTTATGGGAAGCGATATATCGTGATTTTGCAATAAAGTATCCTAATATTGAAATAGAAACTAATGATAAGGGAACAATGGAGATAATTAAGGATGTTAAAGATGGAGTGCTAGAATTAGGATTTTGTGTTTTAGAAAATGAACAGAATCCTGATCTTGAAATTAAAGTTATAAAAGAAGGAGAGCTAAAAATCATCATGTCTCCAGAAAACAAATTAGCTTCTCATGGAGTTATACCTTTAGAAAAATTAAACTCAGAACGCATTATTATGTACAAAAAAGACACAACATACACAGAAAAATTTATTAGAAGTCTTTTAAATGAAGGAGAACTAAAACCAGAATTTATATATGTGAGAGAACAATCAACAGTTTTTGATTTGGTGATAAAAAATCTTGGGGTTTCATTTATTCTTGATGATACTTCAGGAGTCTTAAATAACAATGAGAAAATAGAAATTAAAGGGACAGATAAAAAAGTGTCTTTTAAAGCAGGATTAATTTGGAATAAAGAGAGACATTTATCATCAACAGCTAGAGCATTTATTGAATTTTTAAGTAGTTATGAAAAAGAAATATTAGATAAGTAATACTTATAGCAATATAAAAAAATGGTATTATACTTTAAAAATCTCCTTAGCTATAATCAAGGCAAATAGTGAAGGAGGTTTTTATTATGGCTTCAACGGTAATTGATAGTAAGGTTTTTGGGTGTCTTTATAGTACTGATAAAATGAGAGAAATATTTAGTGACAAAAATCTTGTACAAAAATGGATTGATACGGAGGTTTCTCTGGCTAAAGCCCAGGCAAAGTTGGGGATTATTCCTCAAGATATGGCGGAGGAGATAGCAAAAAAAGGGAATGCGGATCTTTTAGATATTGCTGCTATCGGAGAACATTATAAAAGTTCAATTACAATAGTACCCTTGTTGAAAGAATATAAAAAAGTTTTAGATAATAATGCGGGAGAATTTGTTCATTATGGTGCTACTAGTCAGGATATTGTAGACAATGGAATGATTCTCCAAATCAAAGAAGCATATTCAGAAATATATAAACAGGTTGAAGAAATTGAAGAATTAGCCGCTGGTATTTCTGAAAAACATAAAAATCTTGTAATGGCAGGACGTACTCATGTTATACAAGCTCTTCCTATTACCTTTGGATTTAAAACTGCAGTATGGACTGCGGAGCTAGGACGTCATCTTCAGAGAATGAGGGAATGTAAAGAGAGAATTCTTATAGGTCAATTTTCCGGAGCAGTTGGAACTTTAGCTTCTCAAGAAGAGTTAGGACTTGAAGTTCAGAAAATTATGATGGAGGATTTAGGTTTAAATGTTCCAGTAATCAGTTGGCATACTGCAAGAGATCATATTGCTGAGTTTATAAGTCTTTTAGCATTAATTGCAGGAACTATTGGAAAAATCACTCATGAAATTCTTTCTCTTCAAAGAACAGAAATTGGAGAAATAGAAGAGCCCTTTTTTATGGGGAAAGTGGGAAGTAGTACGATGCCTCACAAACGTAACCCACAGGTTTGTGAAAACGTCATTGCTTTATGTAGAAATGTAAGAGGCTTAGCACCATTAGCAGTTGAAGCGATGATTTGTGAAAATGAAAGAGATTGGGGGTGTCTCCTTTCTGAATGGGATTTTGTTCCCAGAGCATGTCATATGATGGGGGCAGCCTTAGAAAAAACAGCAGATATTCTCAATAACCTCATAGTTTATCCTGAAAGAATGGAAGAAAATCTTTTCAAACTTAAGGGTATGCTTCTTTCTGAAGCTGCCATGATGCATCTAGGCGAAAAAATAGGCAGATTAACTGCTCATGAAATAGTTTATGAAACATGTATGAAAGCATTTGCGGAAAATATGACTTTAAAAGAAGCGCTTCTTGAAAATGAACTTGTTTCTCAACATTTTAATGGTGAAGAAATAGATGAATTTTTAGAGCCCCATAAATATACAGGACTATCAGCAGAATTTGTTGATAGAGTAATAAAAGCAAGAAAAAAATAATATGAATAAAAACAAAGAACCCATCTGGAATTTTCCCTCAGATGGGTTCTTTGTTTTTACTTTTATCAGAAACCTTGAAAATCTTGATAGTTTTAAAGAGATTACCAAAGTTCTTGGAATTTAAATTCATTTACATCAACTAGACCTTTATCTGTAATCCTGAGCTCTGGAATTACTGGTAGAGCTAGGAAAGATAAAGCAAAAAATGGTGACTCCAGAGTGCACCCAAGTTTTTCGCAAGAGTTATGAAGTTCTTTTAAAAGTGCTGCTGTTTCGGTAGCACTTTTTTCTGTCATTAATCCACCAATTGGTAGTGGAAGAAGTGAAACAACTTTTTTATCAAGGGCAACAGCCAATCCTCCGCCAGCAGAAATGACACCTTCGACTGCAGCTCTCATATCCTCCTCATTTGTACCAACAACAATGATATTATGGGAATCATGGGCAACAGTAGAAGCGAGTGCTCCATTTTTTAAACCAAAACCTTTAACTAGACCTCTTCCAATATTTCCATTTTTACCATGTCTTTCAATAACACTTATATATAGAATATCGGAGTTAACTCCAATTTTATCTGATGTAGCCAACTCTTTTTTTGTAACAATTTGACCTGGCTCTATTTTTATTACTTTTATTTCTGCTTCATGAGGAATATTAGGAATTAATTTAATGTTGTCTAAAGAAGCTATTACAGTTGAATTTAGATTTACTGAAGTTTTTGAATTCTTTATAGGATAAATAATTCTATTATTATCAAAAACTCTAAGACCATTTTTATAAATCATGTTTATCTTAAATGTTTTTAAATCATCAAGAACGAGGAAATCCCCAAGGTAACCGGGAGCAATAGCTCCTCTATCTTTCAAACCATATAAGCGAGCAGTATTTATTGTTGCCATCCTTATAGCATAAATAGGATCAATTCCTTTTTCCATAACACTTCTCAAGATGTTGTCGATATGACCCTCATTTAAAAGATCTTCTGGATGCCTATCATCACTAGCAAAGGAAATATATGAATGTGTGTATTTATTAATTAGTGGAATTAAATCTAATAGATTTTTTGCACTAGAACCTTCCCTAATTAATATGTGCATACCTTTTGCAAGTTTTTCTTGTGCCTCTTTTAATGTCGTAGATTCATGCTCGGTTGATATACCGGCAGAAATATAAGTGTTGAGTTTATCACCACTTAATCCAGGAGAATGTCCATCTATGATCTTTCCGTATTTTTTACCAAGAGCGATTTTTTCAAGTAGATTTTTATCTTTAGCAAGGACTCCAGGGTAGTTCATCATCTCTCCTATGCCAGGAACATCTGGATATTTCTGAAGGAGTTCTTCCATTTCTTTTACAGAAAGACTTCCTCCAGAAGTTTCTAAATTAGTTGCTGGAACACAAGAAGGGATATTGTAAAAAAAATCTACTGGAAGGTTTTTAGAAGCTTCCTTCATGAAAATAAAACCATTTTTACCAGCAACATTAACAATTTCATGTGGATCTGCGATTACAGTTGTAGTTCCGTGAGGTAAAACAGCTTTTGCAAATTCTTTAGGTACAAGCATAGAACTTTCTATATGGATGTGTCCATCAATAAGACCCGGAACAACATATTTACCAGAAATATCTATAAAAGAATCAGCATCCTTATAGTCACCAATACCAGTTATTATTTCTTTTTCAATTTTAATATCTTTTTGTAATATCTCACCTGAAAAAACATTTAGAATATAACCACCTTTAAGAACAATACTCATTAATTATCACCATCCTTTGATTCTATTTTATATATCTTTAAATTGGGTGACAACCTTTTCGAGTTTCTTAGCAGAATCTTTAAAGAGCTCAACTTCTTTAGCGGTCCAGACTTCCTCTAAATGTTTTTCTACCCCATTATTACTAACGATACAAGGTAAGCTAATAGCTACATCTTTGACTCCATATTCACCCTTTAGAATAGTGCTGACAGTAGCAATAGTTGTTCTTCCATTAATAATTGCATCTGCAAGTGAGGCTACGCAGGTTGCGATACCAAAATGTGTTTTGCCTTTTGTGCTAATTATATCTGCTCCCATTGTCCTAACCGTATCAGCAATTTTCTGTTTGTCTTCTAATGTAAAAGGGATCCCTTTTATTTTGCAATATTCATCTATAGGAATTCCAGATACTGTAACCATAGACCATATAGGAATTTGGGACTCTCCGTGTTCCCCAACGATCATCCCATGCACAAGTTCTGTATTAACTGAAAGGTAGTCTGCAATTGCTCGGATAAATCTTGAACTGTCTAATAGACAACCAGTTCCAAAAACTCTACCTTCAGGTAAACCTGTCCATTCAATAGCCTTTTGGGTTATAATATCAACAGGATTGCTTATCAATAAAATTATACCCTTTGTATAATGTGGAGCTAAATTTTCTAATACACTTTTTAAGATGGACAAGTTACCTTCCGCCATTTCTAGACGTGTTTCTCCCTCTTTTCTATTTCTTCCAGCAGCAATTATTATCAGGTCACTATCTTTAGCATCAGAATAATCACCGTCATAAATCAAACCGGAGCCCATTGATGGAAGGCCGTGAGCGATATCTAAGATCTCTCCTCGTGAGACTTTTTTATTGATATCAATTAAAACAATTTCCCTTGCTAGTTCTTTCATCATAAGAGCATAGGCAGTAGTGGATCCAACAAAACCAGTTCCAATAATTGATATTTTTTTCTTGTATGGTATATCTTTAATATTTGTTTTAAATAACATAAACTCACTCCCTTAAATTATGTATATTATGTTTACCCTAAAAATTGCATTTTAAATACTGTATACAGAGGTTCGAAAACTGCAAAAAGCTAACAGGTACTGAAAAGTAAAAGATTAGAAAAGTTTATTGACAAAAAAGTTGGGACTATCTATAATTTAATACATGAGTTAGTTAAACCAAACTTTTGTGATAAAAAGAAACTTTAGACAGGAGATGTTATTATGGAAATGGCTATTTTAAGTAACTTATTTAAGAGTAAAACCCTTAGAAATAGTCAGGCACCTGAAAATTCCTTTAAAAAATCAGATCTGACATGTGCCAAGGTTAATATCCCTCACACAGTTAAGAAGATAAAAACAAATGATAGGGAAATGAAAAACTTTTTGTTTACTCTTGGTTGTTATGAAGGAGAAAGCGTAACAGTAATTTCTGTTTTAACAGATAATTATATTATTAATATTAAAGATGCAAGATATAGCATAAATGAAGAGCTTGCCAAAGCAATTTTAATTTAGAATTAAAAATAGTGGCAGCTTTTTTTTTACTAGCAAGTTAGACGGAACTAACAAAAATCATTACTGGAAATGAGGGGAAAATATGCGATTTGCACTTGCGGGAAACCCTAATAGTGGTAAGACAACTTTATTTAATGCTATCACAGGAAAAATTGAACAAGTTGGTAACTGGGCAGGTGTAACCATAGCCAAAAAAGAAGGAGATTTAAAGAGAAGTTTAAATCAAACTAAAGAAAAAATAAGAATTGTAGATCTTCCGGGAGTATATTCTTTAACACCTTATACATCAGAAGAAAGTATAACCTATGATTTTATAAAGGCAGATAATCCGGATGCAATAATAAATATAGTTGATTCCACAAATTTAAGTAGAAGCTTATTCTTTACAACTCAACTTCTAGAGCTTGGAATACCTCTTGTAATTGCATTAAATAAAGGTGACTTATTAGAAAAAAAAGGGATAAGAATTAACCAAAAAGCTCTATCTGAGAAACTTGGAGTACCAGTAATTGAAACGACTTCAACCCAAGACAAGGGACTATTAGAATTAATATCAGCAGCTAGGTTATCGGTTGGTAAATCACAAAGTTCTCCTTTTAATAAACAAATAGCAGAAGATAAAGAAAGATTTATCTTCGTAGAGAATATTTTAAAAGAAATAGAAATTAGAGAAATTGAGAGTCATAAGCAAACTACTCAGGATTCTTGGGACAGAATTATTACCCATAAATATTTTGGGATTCCAATCTTTGCTGCTGTAATATATGGAGTTTTCTCTATATCGCAAACATATCTTGGTCCATTTCTTGCAGATTTTTTTGTAGGTTGGATTGATTTATTTTATGATTATATTGCAAATATGTTAAATAATGATGCTTCTCCTATTCTTAAAACTTTATTGTTGGATGGAATAATTGGGGGTGTTGGAGCGGTTGTAGGATTTCTCCCTTTAATTATGGTTTTGTTTTTCATGTTAGCATTATTAGAAGATAGTGGGTATATGGCCAGAGTAGCAGTTGTCATGGATAGGTATTTAAAAAAAGTAGGCCTGTCAGGAAAATCTATAATTCCCATGATTATTGGAACTGGATGTGCAATTCCGGGAATAATGTCAACAAGAACAATAAAAAATGAAGTTCAAAGAAAAACTACAGCAATGTTGACTCCCTTTATGCCTTGTGGTGCAAAGCTTCCAATCATAGCACTATTTGCAGGAGTCTTTTTTGAAGACGCCGCATGGGTAGGAACATTAATGTATTTTGTTGCCATAATAATTATTATTGTAGGTGCTTTATTGATTCAAAAGATTACTAAAGAAGGTCCAAATAAGAATTACTTTATTCTTGAGCTTCCGGACTACAAGATTCCCAGCATAAAAAGAGCTACAATAATGATGTTATCAAGAGGGAAATCCTTTGTTGTCAAAGCAGCAACTATAATTCTTGTTTGTAATGCAATTGTGCAGATAATGGTTAGTACTGGAATTTTAGAAGTAATTTCTGCTCCCTTAGCCTTTCTATTTATTCCCCTAGGTTTTGGAGTTTGGCAATTAACAGCGGCAGCTATCACAGGTTTTATTGCAAAGGAAAATGTTGTAGGTACTTTAGCTGTTGTTTATGGAATTAATAATTTTATTGATACCGAGTCTCTTGTATTAACATCAGGTGCTTCAGACGTTGCTTCCGTAATGGGGTTAACTTCGGTTGGAGCATTAGCCTATCTAATGTTTAATTTATTTACTCCTCCTTGTTTTGCTGCGATTGGTGCAATGAATTCTGAAATGGATAGCAAAAAGTGGCTATGGGCAGGAATTGGTTTTCAGTTTGGTACCGGATATACAGTTTCATTCTTTGTCTACCAAATAGGAACATTACTTACAACTGGTAGTTTTGGAGTCGGAGTTCTTCCGGGATTAGTTGGAGTAGTTTCTTTCGCCTTAATAATAAATTATCTTATTAGAAAGAAGGATCAAGAAGTAAATCTGAGATTTGGGGAGGTACATTAAAATGACAGATATAATTTTAACAATAATAATAATTGTAGTTATTGGCGGTGCTTCCTTAAAGATGATTAGGGACAATAAGAAAGGCAATAAATGTGCAGGCTGTCCTTATGCAGACCAATCATCCAATAGTTGCAACCTAGAAAAATAAATTTTATTGATTAAATAAAACAAAGGAATTGACCATTATATTCCTTAATGATATATTTATTGATAATTTAATATTCATTAATAAAATCGTTGATGAAGAGAGTAGATTTCAATTGAAAGTTTCAGAGAGCTGGGGTTAGGTGAGAGCCCGGTACTAGTATGTTGAATTTGAAAATCACTTCTGAGATGCGGACCGAACGAAATTCTAGTAGGCTCCGACGGTGTCCTCCGTTACCAGGAGAACATATGATAGTATGTTTCAGTGATTAATGGGTGGTACAGCGAATGTTGATATAGGCCTTCGTCCCTTAAGGGATGAAGGCCTTTTTATATTTAGGAGGGAAAAAAATGACAAGTAATGAAATGGTTGAATTTCGCTGGCATGGAAGAGGTGGCCAAGGTGTAAAAATGGCTTGTTTATTATTAGCAGAAGTAGCAGGACTTCAAGGAAAATATGTACAGGGTTTCCCAGAATACGGTCCAGAAAGAATGGGTGCTCCTATAACTGCCTATGACCGTATAAGTACAGAAAGAAGCAATATTCATTCCTTTATATATTATCCTGATTATGTAATCGTGGTTGATGAGACCCTCTTGGATAGTGTTGATGTTACTTCAGGGTTAAAAAGAGAAGGAGCGGTTATAATAAATACTCCCTCTTCAGGAAAAGAAATTAGAGAAAAATTGAAAGGTTGGGATGGAAGAGTATTTACCATTGATGCTCGTAAAATTTCTGAAGAAATTTTAGGTAAAAATTTTCCTAACACTCCCATGTTAGCCGCTGCTGTGAAAGTAAGTGGGGCTTTAGATACAGAAAAGTTTCTAATTGAGATCGAAAAATCTTTTAAACATAAATTTGCATCAAAACCTCAGGTTATAGAAGGAAATATGGCTACACTCAAAAAATCTATGGAGGAGGTATCAGCAGGATGATTAAAGCTAAAGATATTAATGAGAATACTCCATGGGAAGATTTAACTCCCGGAGGAGAAATATACGAAGGTGGAACAGCAAAAGAATTTAACACTGGAACATGGAGAACAAATACACCAATATTTCATGCAGAAGCGTGCAAACATTGTATGTTATGTGTTCCTTTTTGCCCAGATAACGCAATTCCAGTAAAGGATGGAAAAAGATTGGATTTTGATTATATGCATTGTAAAGGCTGTGGAATATGTGTTGAAGTTTGTCCATTCCCAGCAATTACAATGAGAAGTGGAGGAGAAGTGAAATGAAGACATGTCTTTCAGGAAACGAAGCAGTAGCACAAGCGATAAAACAAATTAATCCTGATGTTATGGGAGCTTTTCCAATTACTCCCTCAACAGAAATAACTGAATACGTTGCAACCTTTGTTGCAAATGGTGAAATAGACACGGAATATGTGACTGTTGAATCAGAACACAGTTCAATGTCTGTTTGCATAGCTGCTGAAGCAGCAGGAGCAAGGTCAGTGTGTGCAACATCATCTTGTGGACTAGCTTTGATGTACGAGATGCTTTACGTAGCTGCCTCCAACAGACTCCCAGTAACTTTAGCCTGTGTAAATAGGGCACTTTCTGGTCCAATTAATATAAATAATGACCATTCAGATTCTATGGGTGCAAGGGACAGTGGTTGGATTCAAATTTATGCAGAAAATAACCAAGAAGCTTATGACAATTTTATTATGGCGATGCCTGTTGGGGAAAGTCCAGAGGTTCGTTTACCTGTTATGACCTGTATGGATGGCTTCATTACTAGCCATTCCGTTGAAAATATCGAACTTTTAGAAACTGAAATGGTAAGAAATTTTGTTGGAGATTTTACTCCAGAAAATTATCTACTAAAAAAAGAAAATCCAATGGCTGTTGGCCCCTATGACTTAAGTGCATATTATATGGAACATAAAGTTCAAGAGGCAGAAGCAATGAAAGCTGCTAAGAAAAAAATTCTTGAAGTTGCAGAAAGATTTGAAAAAATTTCAGGCAGAAAATATGGATTAATTGAGGAATATAAAATGGAAGATGCTGAGTATGCTCTTGTATTAATTGGATCAAGTGCAGGTACAGCAAAAGCTGCGGTAGATCAACTAAGAGCTCAAGGTAAAAAAGTTGGGATAGTAAAAATAAGAGTTTTTCGACCTTTTCCAGCAGAGGAATTAGCTAAAGCCTTAGCTAAAACAAAAGCAGTTGCAGTAATGGATAAATCAGAAGGTTTTTCAGCTCAAGGAGGACCAATCTTTGCAGAAACCCGAAGTGCCCTTTATGATCTTAAAGAAAGACCCTATCTGGTAAATATTGTCTATGGTTTAGGTGGGAGAGATTTTAAAACTGAAGATGCAGATAAGTTATTTGATCGTTTGGAAAAAATAGCGTCTACCGGTGAAACTGGACCTGTCTATTCTCATATGGGTCAAAGAACAAAGGAGGCTGTAAAATGAGCCAAGTATATAATTTAAAAAAAGAAGTAGAAAAACCAGTTCGTTTAACGGGTGGACATAGACTCTGTGCTGGTTGTGGAGCTGGGATTGTAACAACCAGCGTTTTAAGAGCACTGGAGGAGGAAGATAAAGCTGTTGTTACAAACGCAACAGGATGTCTTGAGGTGTCAACTTTTATGTATCCCTATACAGCATATACGGATAGTTTTATTCACTCAGCTTTCGAAAATGCAGCGGCGACATGTTCAGGAACGGAAGCAGCGTATAAAGCTTTAAAGCGCAGAGGAAAAGTAAAAGAAAATTTTAAATTTATTACTTTTGGTGGAGATGGTGGTACTTACGATATCGGATTTCAATCTTTGTCTGGTGCAATGGAAAGAGGCCATGACATGGTTTATGTTTGTTATGATAATGAAGCATACATGAATACAGGGGTTCAAAGAGCTTCGTCAACGCCAAATTTTGCCCGTACCACAACGACCCCTATAGGATCATCTAATAATGGCAAGATCCAAAGTAAGAAAGATCTTACACAAATTATGGTTGCTCATAATATTCCCTATGTTGCTCAGACAGCTCCTATTGGTAATATGAAAGACCTCCATACCAAGGCTCAAAAGGCAATTTATACTGAAGGAGCAAGTTTCATGAATGTATTATCACCCTGTCCAAGAGGCTGGGATTATCCCATGGAAAAGTTAGCAGAAGTTACTCAGTTAGCAGTAGACACCTGTATTTGGCCATTGTATGAAGTTGAAAATGGATCTTGGAGAGTTACCTATATTCCAAAGAAAAAACTTCCAGTTGTTGAATTCTTAAAAACTCAAGGAAGATTCAAACATATGTTTAAGAAAGGTAATGAATGGATGATTGAAGAAGCTCAAGCCTATGTTGATCAAAAGTGGGAAAGTTTACTTAAGCGTGCTGGAGTGTAAAATTAGATTATAAAAGTAAATTGGGAGGTTTTTTCTGTGGCAAAATCAATTTTTACAAATGATGTTATACTTTCCTGGCTAGAGTATTTTTCAAAAAGTTCTCCGATAGATTTGGCAAAAATTAAAATGTTAGATTTAACTAGGGAAAATAAGAACCTTATTCCAACGGTTATGAGTAACAGAACGGTCCTTGTTTTTACCGATGCTGGACATCCTGAAATTTTTTATGAGATGTGGAATGCGGAATTAGGAAATTGCGTAATTTGGTATAACGAGGGATCCGATCCTCATGGCGAAATGAAGTCAGACAAGGTTTCCGATATGATAGATAGAGGGATTAACTCTTCTGCTGCAATGTTGATAATGAATCCTGATGCAAAAACCAATTATCACATTGGAATGGAAAACTCCAGATTTTCCTGTGGTTCTGTTCAGTATGTTTGTAGTGAAGTGAGAACAGTTATTATGAATAAACTGGACTTAGGTGATAGGGATAATATTTGTATTGTTTCTGGGGAAAGTATAGCTGTTGAATCTTCGTTAATTGTGTCCGAAGGTAATGTTGTTGCCGTTGAATATGATCCTAAGGATAGAGTTACCATGCAGGAAAATATGGAGAAGTTTGGTCTTAAAAATGTAAGTATTGTTGATTCAATAGAAGAGGGATATCCGTCGGAACTTCCTGTTCCTGATGTAGCCTTTATTGTTGCTTCGAAAAGGATTGATCAAGAAATTAAAAGTCTTATTAAAGTAAATAGAAATATCAAAATTATTATCTATACATTGGATTTTGAGATTCTTATGTCAATGGCTCAAATTTTTAAAGATAATGAGTTGACTCGCAAGGAGATTGTAAATATTGCAGTTTCCAGAGTTAATAGTAAAAATATGATAGAGCCTTTTCCGGCTCCTTGGTTAATTTCTGGTTTAATAGAAAAATAATAATTTAAAGCTCTCTATTTTTTAGAGGGCTTTTTATTTTTCAAGAATTGGGTAAGAGTAGTAGATAAGTATAATATGAGAAAAAGAAAGGAAGATATTTATGGGAATTTTAGATGGTAAAGTGTCAATAGTTACAGGAGCTGGCTCAGGAATGGGTAGAGCTATTGCCGAAATTTATGCAAAAGAAGGAAGTTTAGTTGTAATAGCAGATATTAATCTTAAAAGTGCAGAGGAAACACTTACCCGCATAGAGGAAGCGGGTGGTAAAGGTTGTGCTGTTTTAGTTGATGTAACAAAGGAAGAAGACATTGCTAAAATGTTTGATTGTGCAGTAAATAAATTTGGATCAGTAGATGTTCTAGTAAATAATGCTGGAATTATGGATAATTTTGAACCTGCTGAGGATATGACAGATGAGCTTTGGGAGAAAGTTTTTGCAGTAAATACAACCAGTGTTATGAGAACAACAAGAAGAGCACTGCCAATCTTTAAAGAAAAGGGAAAAGGTGTAATAATTAATATTACATCAGCCGGAGGACTTTATGGATCAAGGGCTGGTGCAGCTTATACAGCATCTAAACACGCAGTAACAGGATTTACCCATAATGTGGGCTTCCAATATGCACTACTGGGTATAAGATGTAATGCGATAGCTCCGGGGGCAGTAAAAACAAATATTGGTTCCACAATTGTTAATCCAGATGAATTTGGGTCTTCAAGAGCAATGGCAGGAATGAGTTTAAATCCAAGATCTGGAGAACCAGAAGAGATAGCTGAAGTAGCTTTATTTTTAGCATCAGATAAATCAAGTTTTGTTAATGGAGAAACTGTTAAAGTTGATGGAGGCTGGACAGCATATTAATTTAAAATTGTAAGAAGGGAAGTTCAGAAGTAAATTGAAAAAGCTTATAAAAGTATTCCTTATAGTTGCGATATTCTCTATTATCACAGGATGTGCCCAGGAATCTCAGGAACTGGATTTTTCAAAACCCTTTACTGAGAAACAGGTAGTCAAGGTATTGGAAGAGAATTTTTCTAAAATGAATAAAATTACCAAAGAGATAGAGGAAGAAGATAAGATTCATGGTATTTCTCCAGTTTTTTATCAGCCTGAAAATGATGAAGGCCTGATTGGGATATATATTTTTGATTCCTTGGGGGAAAGAAAAAAAGCCAGAACCACAAACAGCTTTTTAGGTTTTTATTATGAAAATAACAAAGAAAGTTTATACCAAGCCAACAATATTTTAATTAAATATCAATGGACTGAAGATAAGCTTGAACACTGGAAAACAGCAAATAACCTGGGAGAAATAGTTTTGAAAAAACTTAATCCTTATGAGGAAGTTTCTTTTTTTGGACAGGGCGAAGATTGGATGGTCTTTTATAAAATAGGATACTATGAATATTTTTCAGAAGATGGAAAAGGGACACTAATTCATGATTCTTGGAATATAAAAGAAGGAAAAGCTGTATATAAAAGATGGGAACCAGGAATGGAGTTTCAGTTATCCTATTTAATTGATTCTGGTAGTGGAAGTGTTGGTGGAGAAACTCTTCTTTCATCTCGTGAACTGGATTTTGGCAAAAGCTCAGGTAGTGGTTCAAACGTTAAGAATATGGAAGGTCTTGAAATGGAAATTAATTGGGAAGGAAAGACTGAAAAAGTTATACTTCACAAAAATGATGTAGAAATCCGTT
>CAZNNQ010000016.1:11904-23300 GCA_964574445.1 uncultured Eubacteriales bacterium | reverse complement strand
ATATAAGGATTTACAAGATATTATTGCAATTCTTGGTATGGATGAATTATCTGAAGAAGATAAGATCTTAGTTGCTCGTGCACGTAAGATTGAACGTTTCTTATCACAACCATTCCACGTTGCTGAACAATTTACAGGATTCCCTGGCAAGTATGTTCCAATTAAAGAAACAATTAGAAGTTTTAAAGAGATTTTAGATGGCCAACATGATAATCTTCCTGAACACGCATTTATGTATGTAGGTGCAATTGAGGAAGCTATTGAAAAAGCCAACAAAGGATAAGGGGTGAATGCCCATGGAAGGTAAAAAAATGTTGCTTGAGGTTGTTACTCCTGAAAAAACAGAGTTAAAGGAATCCATAACGTCTTTAATCGTTCCAACCCAGGGCGGTTCAATTGGAATTTTGTACAATCACGCCCCGATTGTTACTTTAGTTGATATTGGACAATTAAAGTATAGAGTAAACGAAAAAGAGGAAAAACTTTTAGCTGTTGGAAAAGGTGTATTAGAATTGCATGATAATAAGATTACAGTTCTAGTAAACGCAGCAGAAAAACCTGAGGAAATAGACATTGAAAGAGCTCGTAAAGCTAAAGAAAGAGCAGAAAAACGACTTGATCAGAAAGAAAGAGATGTTGATTTTGCTCGTGCGGAAGCTTCACTAAAAAGAGCTATCATGAGACTTAAAACCGTAGGTAAAAATTAATAAAAAACTACCAGGCAAAAATCTGGTAGTTTTTTTTTGTCTATCTGATATAATCGAAAAGGTAAAAAGATAAAGGAGCAAAAGAGATGAATAATAAAAAGATAATATATGCATTAACTGCAGTAATATTAGTAAGCTTCTTGGCGAGTGTTTTTTTAATATCAGAAAGATATAAAAAAGAGGAAACCTTTAGTAATATAGAGATATTTCTAAGTACTCAAGATTTAGAAACTTTAGCTTATGCAAATGAGAAGAATTTTAAAGATGTTTTGAATGACTTTAAAAATGCAGGTGCTACAAGCATAATCTTTAGAGAAAAAACACTAGGTGATTTGGAAAGAACCGGTGAAATAGCAACGATTAAAAGTCCTACGGGAATATATGTTGAAGTCTTAAATCAGAAATATTTTGATCAAGTAGTACAAAGTATATTAACGAAAAATGTTGGAAGAGTTGAGGTTGTTGATGGAAAAGAATTAATTGAAATTCCAGCAAAGATCCCTTCTTTCTATTCTTTTGAAGAAGGATATTTTGGGGTTTTAGATGATATTGGTATTGGTTTTGACCATGAACAGGTGGATGCGGTTAATAAAGCAAAAATGATGAGCATCCCTCAGATTAGATCTTGGAAAAACTACTCAGAAGAATCCTTCGAGTTTGTAAATTCAGAGTTAAAAAGAATGGATAATATAAGTATAATTTTGAGCAATGATAGTTCTGTTGTTGGTCATCCTGGAAGTATTGATTTATTTCTAGATCTTGTGAACCCTAGTAGAGAAATACCAATTGGAATGGTTGAATTCTTTAATCAAAGTGGCTTAGAAACAATTATTTATAAGAATGAAATGAATGCTATAAGGATTCACTCAATTTCAGATAAGGAGATGCTTAACTTCAGTGAACAAAAAGCAATAGATAGATACCTTCTTTCTGCAGAAGAAAGAAATATTAAGGGAATCTTTCTTAAACTTTTTTATCTTGATGATCCTATGAATGCATATGATAGCAATTTAAATTATGTGCAAAAAATCACTGAAGAATTCGAAAATGCAGGATTTGTATTAGATAAAGCATCAATAATAAAACATGAAAAACAGAATATGATATTCTATATGCTTGTAGTTTTGGGAATTCCGGCAGGAGTTTGGATGATCTTTATTAAGATGAGAACTCCGTTATTTGGTTTACTTGCTGCCCTTGTTTCAATTGGAATAATAGCAGCTGCATTTTTACTTAATTCGATGTTGGCTTTAAAAATTGCAGCATTACTTCTTGTTCTTATTTATCCTTTATTAGCTTTTGTTTCTACTATTAAATATATTGAAGGGACAGATAAAGATAAAGTTATTAATGCAATAACAAATACAATTAAGATTTCTATAATTACCTTTGCTGGTGGTTTAATGATGTCTTCCTTGTTAAGTTTTACACCATTTATGATAAAGACAGATCAATTTGTAGGCGTAAAGATTGCTCATTTAATACCACTTATTTCAATTCCAATAATATTAATTTTCTGGAATAAAGAGGGAATAAATAAGATTAAATCACTATTGAATATGGCACTTGAATACAAAGTGGTTATTTTAGGAGCAATAGGTGCTGCAGCTTTAGGATATTATCTACTTAGAACAGGTAATCAAGGTGCTGGACTAGTACTTGGAATTGAAGAAAGATTTAGAGATGTATTAAATGATGTTCTTGGAGTGCGACCCAGAACAAAAGAAATATTAATAGGTTATCCAGCGATTATGTTATTAATGTATTTAGGTCTTAATAAAAAAACATGGATATTACTTTTTCCAGCAATAATTGGACAAATTTCTCTTGCTAATACGTATGCTCATATTCATACTCCAATTGCGGTATCTTTACAAAGAAGTGGATTAGGTATCATTATTGGAATTGTCTTAGGTCTATTCTTAATATTATTTTGGAATATATTGGAGAGAATTTATGAACAAAACAAAAAATATTTTAATTAGTGGGTATTATGGTTTCAATAATGCAGGTGATGAACTAGTTCTTCAGGAAATTATTAGAGGGCTTAGTTCTCTTGATGAAAATAACAAAATAACAGTTCTTTCCGCAGCCCCCAAACTTACAAGTACCAAATATGATGTTGAATCTGTTAATAGATGGGAAATATCTAAGGTCTTAAACAGTATCTTAAAAACTGATTATTTGATTTCTGGTGGAGGAAGCCTTCTTCAGGACAAAACTAGTAAAAATGGAATTTTATATTATCTAGGAATTATTTTAGTCGGAAGGATATTTAGAAAGAAGATAATCATTTTCTCACAAGGCATAGGTCCGGTAACGAGTAAAAGAAATATTTTTTTACTAAAGAATATTATTTCATTAGCTGATTATATTTCTGTAAGAGATAAGGATTCATTTGAATTTTTAAAAAGAATAGGTGTAAAGAAAGAAATAGTACTGTCCGGAGACCCTGTGTTCCTTATCTCCTCCATAGATGGGGATAAACAAAAGAGACTATGGAAACAATGTGGATTGGAAGAAGAGAAAAAATTAATATTGGTTTCCCTTCGACCTTGGGATAATATAGAAAAAATTATTGAAGAAACGCAAGCTTTTTTAGAAGAATTTGACAGGAAAGAATATCAAATAAAATATCTTGCTTTTCACCAAGGGGAAGATGAGAAAGTTTTAAAAAATAGTATCCCTGAAATGGATACTATTAAAACCCCTTTAATGCCAGAAGATTTTATAACGTTAATAGGTTCTAGTTTTTTAACGGTTGGAATGAGGCTACATTCTCTAATTTTAGCTGCGGCTCTTGAAATTCCATTTATAAGCATCTCTTATGATCCGAAGGTTAGTGTCCTTGACAAAGAAATTTATAATTCTGAAATAAATATTAGTACCAATAATATTTCGAGAGAAATTTTATTGGAAAAATATCAATATATAAATAGCTATAAGTATAGTAGTGAAGAATTAAAAGAAAGGGCAAAATTGCCCTTCAAATATTTTAAGGGCAGATAACATCATCTGCCCTTTGTTATTGTTAAATTTGGAATTATTCTAACTTCGAAGGTTCTTTTCCATGGAAGTGACACTGTTGGTTGAGAATATTCAAGGGTGTAAAAAGAATCAAAATTATAATAGGATCCGGATAAAGATTTTTGTAAAGACTCGGATTGCTCTTTAAAGATAGTTTTTAGGAAGTTATCGCCCAAATCTTTATTCATAATAAAAGAGATATCTTCATTATTTTCTAATAAAAATGAATTAAGTTGATTTCTTAGTTGCCCTTGGTATAGATAATCATCTGCAAAATGAATATAGAATAATTTGTAATAATTTTCCAAAAGTTCAATTTGTTTTTCAACAGGGAAAGTGTGAAGGTTTTTTTGTAAAAAATCATAAATTACTATATTCGCATATTCGGAGCCAAGAGAATTTCCTACTGTGTTCCATCCCGAGTATCCATTTAAACTTTTAATGAAGGATTTTTCTTTAAATAATTCGGGGTCACCCTGGTTAATATAAGCTATATCTATTAATCCGAGATAGTTCTTGTTTAGATTGTTATATATATTATTTATTGTAAGTTCTACTGAATTAGCCTTATTATGAACTACGACAATATTGTCTGAGTTAAGATTTTTCTTTATAGACAAAAACTCAAGAAGTTGATTAGATCTTTCTTCTGTTGAGAAAGCTTCAAAAATCCTTGTTTCATTTGTTTTTGTAGGATCTGTAAAAATAATATTTAGATCTAACAAGGACTCCTTTGTCTCATTACGAACTATTTTCGCTAGAACTAGTTTTGTAAGCTCATCTGCTCCTGGTTGAACAATAATTTTTTCATTTTGATAATTAAGGTATTTTTCTAATTGGTGATTAGTTATACTCTTTTTATTTGTGTCATCCTGACCGATAATGAAAAGGTCAATTAAGCCGCTTTCAACATTCTTTTTCATATCATTTATGATTAAATCTGAACCATTATAAATTGAAAGATATCTTGCTATGATTTCCTTTGGTGGGAGGGAATCGGCAGCATAAGATATATTTGGAGTTACTGTTCCAAAGTTATTAGAAAAATTAATAAGTTCATCCTTGAAATTCCACAAATCTGTAAATTGACTTGGACTGACTCTAGGTAGCACAGAAAGTACAATTACTTTTTTATCAAGGTCTTTAGCGATTTTTAAAAATTCAGCAAAAGCTTCTAGTTTTTCTTCTAGGTTTAAGTAAGATAAAGGATCTCTTGATGAAATTAAGCCCCCATTAATAATTTGGTTAGTATAAATAATATAAGTATCAGAAGAATCCAAGGAATCGTAAAGATATTTATATAGGTTATCTGAATTTGAAGGCCGATTATAATCATCTAAATATTCTTTTGGGAAATATACCTTTTTATCGATAGCGCCAGCAGCATAAATAATATAATCTGTGTTACATGGCCTTGAATCAAGAGGAATTAAAAGAATTTCTGAAGAAGTGATTGTCTTTCCAGAAGTATAGACCCCAAGGGATGTAATTAGAATTAGAAGTAGAAAAAATGCTGATATTTTTTTATAATTCATTTTTTTCACCCCCAAAGTCCTATTATTGTGTAGATTTTACCATAAATATGTACAAAAAACTAACTTGACGTATTGCTTGAAATAATTAATACTATTAAGAGTGAAGGGATGTTTATTTATATAACATTAGGAGAGATAACTTTTGGAAAAGATTATTATAAATGGTGGGAAAAAATTATCAGGAAGCGTAAAAATTAGTGGATCAAAAAATGCAGTTTTACCAATTATTATTGCTTCTATTTTAGCAGATGGAGAATCTGTGATTAATGATGTCCCGGATCTGACGGATGTTCATATTTTGAAGGATATTTTAAAAGAGCTTGGAGCAACAGTTGATTTTAAAAACAATATATTCAAGATTAACACAAAGGGCATTAGTACCTGGGAAGCGTCTTATGAAAGTATTAATAAGATGAGAGCTTCCGTTCTTGTAATGGGTCCATTACTTGCTAAATTTGGTAGAGCGAGAGTTGCAATGCCGGGAGGGTGTGCAATTGGCACACGACCAATCGATCTTCATCTTAAAGGATTTGAGTCTTTAGGTGCAAAAATTTCCTTAGAACAAGGATTTGTAAGTGCAATTAGTGAAAGAGGACTAAAAGCAGGAAAAATATACCTCGATTTTCCAAGTGTTGGAGCCACTGAAAATATTATGATGGCAGCAGCTCTTGCGGAAGGAACTACAACAATCGAAAATGCAGCGGAAGAGCCAGAAATTGTTGATCTTGCGAACTTTTTAAATTCTATGGGTGGGAATGTAAAGGGTGCTGGGACCAATGTTATTAAAATAACAGGGGTGCCAAAGCTTCATGGTACTGAACATACAGTGATACCAGATAGAATTGAAGCTGGAACCTATTTAATTGCTGGTGCAATTACTGGAAGCTGCATTACAATTGAAAATGTAATTTCTCACCATATTAAGCCAGTTATAGCAAAACTTAGAGACTGCGGAGTTGAAATAGAAGAAAATAACAGTAGCTTAATAATAAAAAAGATTGATAAAATTAAGGCAACTGATATAAAGACAATGCCTTATCCAGGTTTCCCTACGGATATGCAGTCCGTTTTTTCCGTGTTAATGTGTTTATCTGAAGGGACGAGTATTGTAACTGAAACAGTCTTTGAAAATAGATTTATGCATATTGATGAACTAAAAAGAATGGGAGCAAATATTAAAATTGAAGGAAAAAGTGCTGTCATAGAAGGGGTTAAAGAATTATCTGGATGTCAGGTTAAAGCAACTGATTTAAGAGCTGGTGCTGCCTTGATTCTAGCTGGCCTTGTTTCAAAAGGAGAGACAGAAGTTCTTGATGTGTACCATATTTTTAGAGGATATGAAAATATAATTGAAAAATTTGAAAATCTTGGTGCAGATATAAAGCACGTTAAATAATAAAATGGGAGTGACTAAATTGTTTAAAATGGGAGAAGATATTGGAATTGATTTGGGAACAGCTTCTGTTCTAGTTTATATAAAAGGACAAGGCGTTGTTCTACAAGAACCATCTGTAGTCGCTATAGATAGTGCAACAGAAAAAGTATTGGCAGTGGGTGAGGAAGCAAGGCAAATGATTGGAAGAACTCCTGGAAATATAATTGCAATAAGACCTTTGAGAGAAGGGGTAATTGCAGATTATGATATTACTGAAAAAATGTTAAAGTATTTTATAAAAAAAGCTTTAGGATCAAATAAATTTTTCAAACCTAGAATCATGATTTGTATTCCCTCTGGAGTTACTGGTGTTGAAGAAAGAGCTGTGAAACAAGCCGCTTTATCTGCTGGTGCGAAACAAGCCTACTTAATTGAAGAACCAGTTGCTGCAGCATTAGGTGCAGGTGTTGATATTTCACAACCTAGTGGTTCAATGGTAGTTGATATTGGGGGTGGAACGACAGATGTTGCTGTTCTTTCCCTTGGTGGAGTTGTATATTCTAATTCAGTAAGAATTGGTGGAGACAAGTTTGATGAATCAATAGTTAGATATGTTAGAAGAAAACACAATGTTCTTATAGGAGAAAGATCTGCCGAAGACGTAAAGATCGCAATTGGTTCTGCTTATCCGGCAAATAGATATGGAGAAACTGTTGAAGTAAGAGGAAGGGATCTTGTTACAGGATTACCTAGAATAATTTCTTTGACAATAGAGGAAGTTCATGAGTCGATCGCAGAGCCTCTTGATGCAATAGTTGCAGTTACAAAGGATGTCCTTGAAAAAACCCCACCAGAATTAGCTGGAGATATAATTAATAAAGGAATTATTCTTACTGGAGGCGGAGCTTTACTTCACGGCTTAGATACTTTGATCTCAGAAAAAACCGGTCTTCACGTTTATATTCCTGATGACGCAATTTCATGTGTAGCAATTGGAACGGGTTTTGCCCTTGAAAACATTGAAAAAATAACTTACAACAATAAACCTCAGGCTTAATCAATTCAGGAGGAAAAAATGAAAATTGAAAAAAAGATATATCAAAAAGATCAACCAGTAGCAACTGGTGAAGGTAATCCAGAAAAACTTCTTTTATTAATTGAGTCAAAGGAAGTTGTATATTTCCCAGAATATTCAAAAGAATATTTTTTTTCCCAAGATACTAAAGTGTTTGAGATAGTATTTGATGAAAGTAAAAAAAATTATAGTAGACCAGAAAATATGGCATCTCCTTTTTCTTTAACTGGGGATGCTTGTTTTTATAATTTTATGGCAAGAAAAATAAAGATATCTGGGGAACAAGAATTTTTTAATAAAAAAGGGAAACCATTATTATGGTTAATTTCTGGGGACTTACAATACAAAAAAGCTGGAGAAAATAGTAAAAAATTAGAAAATACACCTGTTTTTTTAGAGGAAGAAAATACTGTATACAGTATAACCGGTAATGGAGAGGTATTTTTGCTTAAAATATGAAATTAAGTGTTGTTGTATACAGGTATACAGAGTATACTTTGATATCAGAAGCCAAAATAGGCCTTGACCTAAAATTATAAAGAGGTGTATTAAATGAATTTAAAAAATCGCAAAGTGGGTATTATGGACACAACTTTGAGAGATGGACATCAGTCCCTTCTTGCTACCAGAATGCGCACAGAAGATATGCTTGCTGTTGCAGAAAAAATGGATAAGATGGGTTTTTACTCTCTTGAAGTATGGGGTGGAGCAACTTTCGATACCTGTATGCGTTTCTTAAATGAAAACCCATGGGAAAGGCTTAGAGTATTAAGAAAAGCTTTTAAAAATACGAAACTCCAAATGTTACTTAGAGGTCAAAACCTTGTGGGATATAAACATTATGCGGATGATGTAGTTGAAGCTTTTATTGAAGAAGCTGCTAAGAATGGTATTGATATATTTAGAGTCTTTGACGCTCTTAATGACGTAAGAAACATGAGGAAATCGATTGAAGAAGTAAAAAAGCAAGGGAAACATGCCCAAGCTACAATTAGTTATACTACAGGATCTTTATATAACTTAAAGTATTATGTTGATATTTCAAAAAAACTCAAGGAAATGGGTGCTGATTCCATATGTATTAAAGATATGGCTGGTATTATGACTCCGTACTTTGCTTATGATTTAGTTAGTGCATTAAAGGACAAAGTTGGACTTCCTGTTCAAATGCATACTCACTATACAAGTGGAATGGGTAGTATGATGTATCTTAAAGCTATTGAAGCTGGAGCAGATGTTATTGATTGTGCCAATTCAGCTTTAGCTCTTGGTACAAGTCAACCTGCAACAGAAACAATGGTTGCTGTTCTTAATGATGCTGGGGCAGATACAGGTATAAATCTGGATGAAATTAGTACATTAGCTGAAGATTTTAAAGGGATGAGAGCTAAATATAAAAAATATGATGTTTACCATGATGGTGTTGATGTAAATGTTCTTAGATATCAAATTCCTGGTGGAATGCTTTCAAACTTTATAACTCAGTTGAGAGAACAAAATGCAGAAGATAAACTTCCGTTAGTGCTTAAAGAAGTGCCTAAAGTAAGAGAAGACCTTGGTCAACCACCACTAGTAACACCATCAAGTCAAATTGTTGGCACTCAGGCAGTTTTAAATGTCTTAGGCGGAGAAAGATATAAAATGGTTACCAATGAAGTTAAAGCATATCTTAAAGGTCAGTATGGTAAACCTGCTGGAAAAATTGATGATGAATTTAGGAAGTCAATAATTGGTGATGAAAAAGTTATTACTGTAAGACCTGCTGATTTGATAGCTCCAGAAATGGAAGCTGCAAAAAAAGAAATTGGAGATTTAGCGAAAAATCAAGAAGAACTATTAATGTATATTATGTTTCCTCAAGTTGCTAAAGATTTTCTTGAAGGAAAATCAAAAGTTGAAGATTTAAATATTCAAGAAGAAAAGAAGCCGGAAATAATTAAAGAAGAACCTGTAATCCAAGAAGATAGAAGTTCTATGGAATTTGGTTCCCCGGGTAATAAAGTTGTACTAAATTTTAATGGCAATATATCAAATATTAATCTTACAGTTACAGATGGCAACAATCTTGATCTAAACTTTAGTGATAAAGGTGATAAAAGAATCTTGCCAGTTTCTTCGGGAAGACCTCAACCAGTTCAAAAAAGAATTTATGCTCCAACATCCTTAAGTTCTGAAAGCGGATCCTCAGGAGAAGGGGCAATTACATCGCCCCTTCCAGGAAAAGTATCTAAAGTAATCAGGAAGCCTGGGAGCATCATTAAAAAAGGTGAAGTAATTTTAATTGTTGAATCTATGAAGATGGAAAATGAAATATCTGCAAAAATTGATGGAAAGATTTCTAAGATACTTGTTTCTGAAGGTGATTCAGTAAAAAGTGGAGATCTCTTAGCAGTAGTTGAATAAAATCTAAAGATCCGGTTAATACCGGGTCTTTTTTTGTTAAAAAGATAGAATAAAATCTTTTAAGACTGTATTATATTAATATGAAGGAGGGATTTTTATGCTAGAAGCTTTAGTTTATAGCCTTATTGCTGGAATGTTAACAGGAGCTGGAGCATTACCTTTAATTTTTATTAAAGATATTTCACATAAATGGAAAGATTCCTTAATTGGTTTTGCATCTGGGGTTATGGTTTCCGTTTCCTTCCTAGCATTGTTAGTAGAAGCTATTGCTACGGGAGGACCGCTTCAAATAATTGTTGGCTTGACCTTAGGATTCTTAATTATTGGAGTTATTGAACGGTTTGTTCCCCACTTTGAAATAGGTGAAATTGGATTTGATACAATTAAAATTAAAAGAAGAATGGTGCTAATTGCATCGGCAATTGCTTTACATAATATTCCTGAAGGATTTGCTGTTGGGGTAAGTTTCGGATCAGAGGTTCCTGGTCTAGGTTTGCTTATTGTAGTTGCTATTGCAGTTCATAATGCGCCTGAAGGATTGGTTGTAGCTGCCCCATTAAAAGAATTAGGGTATCCTAATTGGAAGATATTTCTAATTACAGCTTCTACTGGCCTAACAATGCCTATTGGTACAGCAATAGGTTTTGTTCTTGTAAGTTGGGCAGATGCCGTTTTATCCTTTGGCCTTTCTTTTGCTGCTGGTGCGATGCTCTATGTTGTTTCACATGAACTCCTACCGGAAAGTCATAGTCATGGGTATAAAAAACAAGCAACAATGGGCTTTTTAGTTGGAATTATATTAACTATAATTATGGACTTTTATTTATGAGATTAAGAGAATTAACATACTTATTCATACTTGCAGCTCTTTGGGGTGCTTCCTTTCTTTTTGTAAGGGTGGCCTCCCCTGCAATAGGGCCTTTTATTACAATTGAACTAAGAGTATTTATAGCTGCTATAGTATTAATCTTATATGCGAAATTAAGTGGTAGGAAGCTTGATGTTAGAGAAAGATGGAAAGATTATCTTTTTCTTGGTGCTGTTAATGCAGGGATTCCATTCACATTTATAGCGATAGCCTCTCTTAATCTTCCTTCCTCCATTGCTTCAATTTTGAATGCGACCTCTCCAGTGTTTGGAGGAATAGTTGCTTGGCTTGTACTAAAGGAAAAATTTACAATAAAAAGAATAATAGGAATGGTAATTAGTTTTGCTGGAGTAATAGTTCTAATGGGCTGGAATACATTGCCGAAAGAGACTATTATTTTTTATCT
>CAZNNQ010000016.1:0-11804 GCA_964574445.1 uncultured Eubacteriales bacterium | reverse complement strand
TAATAGTTCTAATGGGCTGGAATACATTGCCGAAAGAGACTATTATTTTTTATCTGCTGGTGCTTCAATAACCGCATCCTTTTTTTATGGTATTGGAATTGTTTATATTAAAAAGAAGTTTCAGGGTAGTGATTTTTTATCTATGTCAATTGGACAACAGCTTGGTGCTTCATTAGTTGTAATGCCAACGGTATTCATACCTTTTGAAAATAAATATATAGATTTTAAAGTTATTTTTTCTATAATTGGTTTGTCGGTATTTTGCACAGCTTTGGCATATTTTTTTTATTTTTATCTAATTGAAAATGTTGGTCCAAGCAAAGCTATTACTGTAACGTTTCTAATA
This sequence comes from uncultured Eubacteriales bacterium, assembly GCA_964574445.1. Taxonomy (GTDB): domain Bacteria; phylum Bacillota; class Peptococcia; order Peptococcales; family SKKY01; genus SKKY01. Next base: position 11,458 of record CAZNNQ010000016.1, on the reverse strand, counting down.
CCTTTTTTTGGTGTTCTATGGGGAGACCTTTTTCTTAATGAATATATTTCATCTTGTATGATTATAGGGTTAGTAACAATATTAACAGGGGTATTTCTTGCAACTGAAGTTAAGTTATCAAGTTTATTTTAAGAATAGGAGAACTATTATATGAAGAACATAATTTATAGACTAAAAGAATATAAGTTTATGACTTTTATGGTCATTGTTTTTCTGTTCATTCAAACAGGAGCAGATTTATTATTACCTACATATTTGGCATTAATAATTGACAAGGGTGTTGTTCAAGGAGATATTCAATACATTTTAAGAACTGGTATTATCATGTTGGCAATCGCTGCACTTGGTGGTATTGGAACAATAGTTTCTTCCTATTATTCAGCTCAAGTTGGACTAGGGTTTTCAAAATCATTAAGGGAAGATATTTTTGAAAAGGTTTCAGATTTTTCTCTAAGTGAAGTTGACAATATTGGTACTGCATCTTTGATAACTAGAACAACAAATGATGTTATTCAGGTTCAAAATTTTTTAATAGCTGCTTTGAGAATGTTTATAAGAGCACCAATTATGGCAATAGGTGGAATCATCCTCGCGATATCTATGGATCCTTCCCTTTCAATAATTTTAGCAGTTGTAGTAGTAATCCTTGTTGTTCTTATAATAATTATTACATCTAAAACTAGTAAACTATACAAGAAATTACAAAAAAAAATAGATAGTCTCAATCTCCTTCTTAGAGAAAGACTTATTGGGATAAGAGTAATTAGAGCTTTTAATAGAGAAGAATACCAAATGGGAAAATATAATACTAATAACAAAGAATTAACGTCAACAGCTATAAAGATAAACAGAATTATGGCTGTAATGATGCCTGGAATGATGCTTCTGATGAATTTTTCTGCCGTTGCAATTCTGTGGTTTGGAGCATGGCGTATAGAAAATGACCAACTTATGGTTGGGAATCTTTTAGCATTTATTCAATATGCTTCACTTATTCTTTTTTCATTTATTATGATGACAATGCTTTTTATTATGTATCCTCGTGCGGAGGTATCAGGAAATAGAATTTATGAGGTTTTATCTACAGAACCAATAATTAAAGATAGTGATGGTTCAGTAGAAATTGATAAGGTTAATTCAATTAAATTTGAAGATGTATCTTTTAGTTATTTCAAAGATACAGACCCGGTTCTTAAAAAGATAAATTTTGAAGTAAAAAAAGGCCAAAAAATTGGGATAATTGGAGGAACAGGATCAGGGAAATCAACTATTATAAATTTAATTCCTCGATTTTATGATGTAACGGGAGGAAGTATATTGATTAATGGTGTAGACGTCAGAAATATAAAACAAAAATCATTACGTGGCAAGATTGGATATGTTCCCCAAGAAAGTTTCGTAATGAGTGGAACTATTCGTGATAATATTAAATTCGGGAAAAATTATGTTTTGGACAAAGAATTAGTAGATATTATAGAAAAAGTACAGCTTAAGGAGTTTGTAGAAAAGTCAGCTCAAGAGCTGGATGGCGAAATATATCAAAGTGGAAAAAACATCTCAGGAGGACAAAAGCAAAGACTAAATATTGGAAGGTCTCTACCAGGGAAACCTGAAATATATATTTTTGATGATAGTTTCTCGGCTTTAGATTACAAAACGGATGCTCTAATTAGAAAAGAAATTCAAAAATTAGTAAATGATAGTATTATCTTAATAGTCGCTCAAAGGGTAACAACAATTATGGATGCAGAAAAAATTATATTACTAGATAATGGAGAGATAAAAGGAATCGGAACACACTTAGAGCTCCTTGAATCTAGTAATTTATATCGAGAAATAGTTTCTTCTCAACTTGCCGAGGAGGAGTTATTATGAGTGAGAAAAAAGAAAGAGTTGGTCTACCTGGTAAAAATATAGGAACTGGTCCAGGATATTTAAAAGGTACTGGGGAAAAACCGAAGGATTTTAAAAATACTGGTAAAAGACTTTTGGAATATTTGGGTCCCCATAAAACAACATTAATTATAGTCTTTATACTTGCAATTTTAAGCACCATTTTTATAATTATTAGCCCCAAGATTATGGGCCTTGCAACAACAAAAATTTTCGAGGGATTTATAGATAAACAAACAGGTGGTTTGGATGCAGGAATTGACTTTGGTTATGTTGGAAATATTGTTTTAATATTAATTGCTATTTATCTTTTTAGTTCTCTGTTCACATATGTTATGCAATATACCTTAGCGGGGCTGTCTCAGAAAATAGTTTATAGAATCAGAGAAGAAATGAGCGAAAAATTAAGCAAATTGCCAATAAAATATTATGATAAACAATCTCAAGGAGAGATCTTAAGTAGAATTGTTAATGATGTAGATAATATAGGTAATACACTTCAACAAAGTTTATCCCAATTGGTGACTTCTATTATTTCAATTATTGGGGTGCTAACAATAATGCTTATTATAAGCCCTCTTCTTTCTCTAGCTGCGTTTATAACTATCCCCTTAAGCATTTGGGGAACTAGTATGATTGTTTCTAGGTCACAAAAATATTATAAAAATCAACAAAGATCCTTGGGAGACCTAAATAGTCACATTGAAGAAATGTATACTGGTCATAAAATAATTAAGGTCTTTGGATATGGAAAAAAATCTCAAGAGAAATTTGATAAGTATAATGAAGAATTGTATCAATCGGGGTGGAAAGCTCAATTTCTTTCTGGGATAATAATGCCGTTAATGGGTTTTATTAATAATTTAGGCTACGTTTTTGTTGCTGTTCTTGGGGCAATAAGAATATCCCAAGGGCTGATCGCTATTGGGGACGTTCAGGCAATTATTCAATATACTCGTCAATTAAGTCACCCCATAATTCAAGCTGCGAGTATTTCAAATATAATTCAATCAACATTAGCCTCTAGTGAAAGAATTTTTGAGTTCTTGGATGAAGAAGAAGAAATAGAAGAAGTAGAATCTCAAGAAAAAGTAATTTGTAAAGGGAAAATCGATTTTGAAAAAGTTTTCTTTGCTTATAATGATGAAAATTATGTAATAAAAGATTTTACCCTTAAAGTAGAAGAAGGAAAAACTGTCGCAATTGTAGGAGCTACTGGATCTGGGAAGACAACAATCGTAAATTTATTGATGAAATTTTATGAAATAAATAGAGGTAAGATAACAATTGATGGATTAGACATTAAAAATTTAAGTCGCGTAGAAGTTCGAGATATTTTTGGGATGGTTCTTCAGGATACTTGGTTATTTAAGGGAAGCATTTTTGATAATATAAGATTTGGAAACCTTGAAGCAACAGAAGAAGAAGTATACAGAGCAGCAAAAATGGCAAATCTAGATTCCTTTGTTCATTGTTTGCCAGATGGATATTTGACAGAAATAAATGAAGATGGCACCAACATCTCTAGAGGGCAAAAACAGTTAATTACAATCGCGAGAGCTTTTATTTCAAATCCTTCGGTTTTGATTCTTGATGAGGCAACTAGTAATGTTGACACCAGAACCGAGAAACTGATACAAAAGGCGACGCAAAGATTAATGAAAGGAAGAACAAATTTTATTATTGCTCATAGGATATCTACAATAAAAGAAGCAGATTTGATTGTTCTCATGGATGAAGGCGAAATAGTAGAAAAAGGAACTCATAAAGAGCTCCTTGATTTACAGGGGATGTACTTTGATTTGTATAGAAGTCAATTTACACAATAATTTCAATACCGGCAGGTATTATTTCGAATAATACTGGTGGCTTTTCACCCTGCTCACCATCAATATCTAAAATTAAATTATCAATAGAACTTGTAAGAAGTATTTTCTTAGCTTTTTTATAAATTATTCCTGGGTGTTTAATATGTTGGCCAGTAATAATTTTGGAGAAAATTTCTACAAGTTCTTTTTTTGTGGTTTTTTTAATAATTAAAAGATCTAACATATTATCAGTAATACTTGCATCTGGTACAAGTTTCTTGAAGCCTCCAACGCTTGGAGTATTAGTAATTAAAAATAAAAATATATCAGCATCAAAGGCCTCTTCATCATCAATAGTTATAGTAACGTTAAATTTTTTGTCAATTTGATACGGAAGTTCAATGGCTCCTTGAAAATAGTAGGCAAATTTCCCTAAAATTGTTTTAGTATCAACAGGGACCTCGTGAGCGATATTTGTAAAAGCTCCTCCAGCAGCGACATTAATAAAATACTTATTGTTCGCCTTACCAACATCAGCTGAAAGTGTGTTCCCATGAACAAGCATTTCTGTGAATTTTGTAACATCAGTAGGTAGATCGAGATATTCAGAAAAATCATTGACGCTTCCGGCGGCAAGAATTGCAAGTTTACATTTGTGTTCTGAATCCATGATGCCATTAACAACCTCGTTTACAGTACCATCTCCTCCACAGGCGAGAATAATATCAAACTTATTATGACAGGCATTTATTGTTTCGAGATATGCATCACCCTTTTTTTTAGTTGCAAACATTGATACAGTAAAATCTTCAGTTTCTAGAAGTTTTCTGGCAATTAAAAAAGCCTTGTCTTGCTGAGTTTGCATACCCGCTGATGGATTATATATTAATTTTAAAGTCTTCATAAATATTCATATCCTTTGCAATTTAATCTATCTGTAGTTATCATTACAAGTATATGATATATGATGTAAGGGGAGATGTCATGTGAAAACTGTTGTTTGCTTTGGTGATAGCTTAACATATGGTTATGGTGTATTACCGGATCAGGTGTGGCACCAACAAATAAAGAAACATTTTGGAATTAGAATCCTGAATAGAGGAAGAAATGGAGATAGTTTGCTTGGGATGCAAATTCGCTTATTTAGGGATGTTCTTGATTCCAGTGCTGATTTCTGTTTTTTTATGGCTGGAAGTAATGATTTAATGATGGGGGAATCTCCAGAAGAAGTTTTTAATAATATAAAAAAAATAGAAAATAGCATATCTAAAAAAAATATAAAAACAATAATTCTTTCACCACCACCAGCAATTCCAGAAATGGCAAAAATCTCATGGGATTTTTCTCCAGACTATGAGATTTTTAATAAAAGTCTCGAAGAATTAAGTCATAGGTTAAATGATGAATTCTCAGAGAGGTTTATTAATATTTTCGGAAATTTTATGAATATTGCTTTTGCTGAAAGAGAAAAATTATATTTAGATGGAATACATTTAAATGAAAGAGGTAATAAATTGATAGGAGAAATTATTAAAACGAAAAAGTTAGAATAATGAGAGGCCTTATGGCTTCTTTTTTTTTTGTGTTATTATATAATTAAATTATGATGAAAAATTAGTAAAGGGGAGATTTGTATGGATATAAAAACTGGAAAAGAAGCAAGAATGCTTATTAGAGAAGGAAAGTGGAGGGAACCAACTCCAGGGCTAGCTCCGGGATACACACAAGCGAACCTTGTAATACTACCAAAAAAATATGCTTTAGATTTCTTTTTGTTTTGTCAGAGGAATCCAAAGCCAACTCCTCTTCTTGATGTTACAGATGTTGGAAGTTACAAAACCGTATTGTTTGCGAAAGATGGAGATGTTCGAACAGATATACCTAGATATAGAATTTACAGATATGGAGTTCTTGATAAAGAGGTTAATGATATAAAAGAATACTGGAAAGATGATATGGTGGCATTTTTAATTGGCTGTAGCTTTAGTTTTGAAAATGCTTTAACCGAAGCGGGGATAAGTATTCGTCATATCGATGAAGAAGTAAATGTACCAATGTATATTACGAATATCGAATGTATTCCTGGGGGTATTTTCTCTGGCCCAATGGTTGTAAGCATGAGGCCAATTCCAAAAGAACAAGTTGATCTTGCAGTAAAAATAACTGGAATGCTTCCTCAGGTTCATGGCGCACCAGTACATATTGGCGATCCTGCAGAAATTGGGATTAAAGATATAAGTAAACCAGACTTCGGTGATGCTGTGACTATAAAGGAAGGAGAAGTTCCAGTTTTCTGGGCTTGTGGTGTTACCCCTCAAGCTGCAATTATGAAAGTAAAGCCAGAATTTGTAATTACTCATGCTCCTGGATATATGATGATAGGTGATACCCTAGACAAGGAGTTGATGATAAAGTGCTAAATGAAAAAGAGGCGTTAATAGAAATTGAAAAAATTTTTTCAGAAGATGCTGGAGGACGTGGGATCGGAAAAATTAGCCTTCCGGGTGATTTTGAAAGAGCATTAAAAGATTTAAGTAATAGTAATAGGGTAATGATTTTGACAGGTTTTGTTATAAGGGATGCCAAAGTAGGTGAAACGGATGGACCTTTAGGAACTATGAGTATTGCTAAAGCTTTAGAGGAATTAGGCAAGGAAGTTCTTCTAGTAACTGATATATATTCTTATAATCTTTTAGAAGAGGGTAAGAAAATAAAAGGAGTTAAAGCTAAAGTTGTAATTGTTCCCTATAATAATGCAAATGAATTTGCTAAAGAGCTTTATAAAGAGTTTAAACCTGATCATTTTCTTTCTATTGAAAGACCAGGAAAAGCTGCAAATGGGAAATTCCACTCAATGAGAGGAGAGGACCTTTCTGATATAGTTCCTGATACAGATGCGTTAATGCTTTTAGCTATCGAGAAAGGCATCAGAACAACAGCTGTTGGTGATGGTGGCAATGAGCTTGGAATGGGGAAAATCAAACACAAGATAATTGAACTGATAAATCATGGGGAAAAGATTGCCGCAGAAGTAGCAGCAGATAATCTTATTTTAGCTGGAGTATCTAATTGGGGAGGACATGGTTTAGCCGCGGGTTTATCAATTATCTGTAAAAGAAAATTAATACATGATAAGGAAGTCGAAAAAAACATTTTAGATGTAATTGTCCAAGCAGGTTCAGTAGATGGATGTACTAAAGAAAAAGTAAGTACCGTAGATGGTCTTTCCTTAGAAAAAAACTTAAATATTATTGAAAAAATGAATGATGTCTTGAGAGAATATCTATCATAGTAAAGGGGTGGATTAAATGAGAGTAGATTTAAATTGTGATTTAGGTGAAAGTTTCGGTGCCTATAAAATTGGGGAAGATGAAAGAATCCTTGATTATGTAAGTTCAATAAATATTGCTTGTGGTTACCATGCGGGAGATCCAATGGTAATGGCTGACACGGTAAAAATGGCTATTGAAAAAAATATAGCGATAGGAGCTCATCCCGGATTTCCCGATCTTATGGGTTTCGGAAGAAGAAATATGCAAATCTCTTTAGAGGAAGCAAGAAATTATATTCTTTACCAAATTGGTGCTCTGGATGCATTTGTTAGGGCATCTGGTGGAAAACTAAATCATGTAAAACCACATGGAGCATTATATAATATGGCGGCGATTGATTATAATTTAGCCTATGCTCTAGCAAAAGCTGTTTATGATTACAATAAAGATTTGATTTTTGTTGCATTAGCGAACTCGGAAGCAGTTAAGGCTGCTAAAGATGTTGGTCTTAAAGTTGCTGGTGAGGTTTTTGCTGATAGAGCCTATGAAGAGGATGGTACATTGGTTTCTCGTAAGAAAGAAGGAGCTGTTATTCATGATGATGAAATAGCTTTATCTAGAGTTCTTGAATTTGTTGAAAAAAGAAAAGTAGTAACAATTACTGGTAAGGAAATAGATATTTCTCCAGATACAATTTGTCTACACGGAGATAACGAACAAGCTGTTCTTTTTGCAAAAAGAATAAATGAAAGCTTTAAAGAAAAAGGTATCAATATAGTGCCGGTGGGACAGGAGTAATATAATGAAGGAAAATATAGTTTTTGCTCCTAGAGGGGATAATGGAGTTGAAATAACCTTTGGGAAAGAAATAAAAGAAGAAATAAATCAAGAAATAAGGAAGTATCTTTTTACCTTAGAAAAAGAAAATATACCTGGAATAATTGAAGTAATACCAAGTTACTGTCAACTAAATGTAATTTATGATGGTGAAAAATATTTTTATGAAGAGATCCTTGATCAGTTATATAAAGTAAAGGAAAGTTTTTCGGAAATAGAAATTCCTGAAGCTCGAGTAATAAGAATTCCTGTTTTATATGGAGGAGTCTATGGGCCGGACTTGGAAAATGTGGCAAAACACAACAATCTTAGTTCCCAGGAAGTTATAGAAATACACACCTCGGAGAAATATTTAATATATATGTTAGGTTTTACCCCTGGATTTCCTTATTTAGGTGGAATGAATGAAAAAATTGCTACCCCAAGATTAAAAGAACCCAGAGAAAAAATTTGGGCTGGTTCAGTTGGCATTGCTGGAAACCAAACGGGAATTTATCCTATTGAAAGTCCTGGTGGCTGGCAGATTATTGGTAGAACTCCATTAAAACTTTTTGATATCAACAGAGATCCAGAGATACTTCTTCGTGCAGGAGATTATATCTCATTTTATTCTATTTCAAATGAAGAATTTAATGAAATAGGAGGTAATAATAATGAGTAATAATGTTACGGGGATGGTTATTTCTCCAGGTTTTTTATCTACAATACAAGATATGGGTAGAAGAGGATTTCAAGCCTATGGGGTTCCTGAAGCTGGTGTAATGGATAGAGAAGCTGCCTTGATTGCCAATCTTTTAGTTGGTAATCCGGAAAATTATCCGGTCATTGAAGTTACAGTTATGGGTTTTGAACTTGAAGTAGATAAAGATATATTAATTGCTGTTTCAGGTGCAGACTTAAACTTCCAAATTGATAATGTTCCAATGCCAATGTATGAGACTTTAAATGTAAAAGCAGGAAATCGTCTTAAATTCTCTGGTGTTAAAAAAGGAGCAAGAGCATATCTTGCTTTTGCGGGGAAAATTAACATTCCTAAAGTAATGGGAAGTTATTCAACTTACCTTCGCGGAGCTATCGGAGGAATAAATGGTAACAAACTTGAAAAAGGCGATATTTTTGAAATTGAGCCAAGTGCTCCTTCTTATAAAAGATTAGACCCATCTTTGATCAGAGATTATAACAAAAGAGAAATCAGAGTCTTGCTGAATAGAGATGAAGATTATTTTTCAGGAAAAGGCATTGATACTTTTCTTTCTTCTGAATATAAAATATCAGTTCAGTCAGATCGTATGGGTTATAGGATGGAAGGACCTGAAATATCACATAGAAAAGGTCCAGATATAATATCAACAGCTATACATTTTGGGGCTATCCAAGTGCCTGGACATGGACAGCCAATTATTATGATGGCAGATAGGCAAACTGTTGGAGGTTATACTCAGATAGGGCGAGTTATTTCGGCGGATTTACCCTATCTTGCACAAATGTTTCCGGGGGAAAAGGTTACTTTTAAGGAAGTGTCCTTAAGAGAAGCTCAGAACATTTACCGAAAAAGGTTAAAAGATCTGAAAGAAGCCTTGGTTTGATTAGGGAGGTATTTATATGGAAGAAAAAAAAGAATATCTTGAAATTTATGAACTTTGGAAAAGTAAAAAAGACTTAGATCCTTTAATAAAGAAAGAACTAGTTGAAATTGAAGGTAAGGAAGATGAGATAGAAGAGAAATTTTATCAAACGATTGAATTTGGAACAGCCGGTTTACGAGGAATACTTGGGGCTGGGACTAATAGAATGAATATCTATACTGTAAGAAGGGCTGCTCAAGGTTTTGCTCAAGCTATTAAAAAAAATGGCAGAGATGATAATAGCATCATACTTGCATATGACTCAAGAAAAATGTCTGTTGAATTTTCTAGAGAGTCTGCAAAAATTTTTGCTTCTAATGGCTTTAAAGTATATCTTTTTAGAGAAGTTACCCCTACCCCGGTTTTGTCATATGGAGTAAGAGCATTAAATTGTTCTGGAGGTGTAATGATTACTGCTAGTCACAACCCCATGAACTATAATGGATATAAGGTTTATTGGGATGACGGCGCACAAGTCACAGAAGAAAAAGCGAACCTTATAATTGATGAGGTTAATAGTATAGAGAATTATTTAGATTTAGAAACAGAATCTTTTGACTTCTATTTAAATGAAGGGAAAATTAACATTATCTATGATGAGGTCTACGAAAGATATTATGAAGAAATAAATAATCTTAATTTTATGAAAAAAGGAAGGAAAGATATCTCGATATTGTTTTCACCATTTTTTGGAACTTCTAAAAAGGCTGTATCCCGTGTAATGGATGATTTTAGCTTTAATAATTTTGAAGTCCTTTTAGAACAAGCTGAGCCAAATTCAAATTTCCCTGATCTTGAGTACCCCAATCCAGAGGATCCCCAAAGTTTTAAATCTTTGCTTGAAAAAGCTAAGGAATCAAATCCAGAGCTCCTAATGGCAACGGACCCGGATGGCGATAGGATTGGTACGCAGGTATTGCATAATGGTGAATATAAAGTACTTACTGGCAATCAAATGGGAGTCCTAATGGTAGATTATCTGGTTAATAATGTTTCAGTTCCTGATAAGGCTTATATGGTTAAAACTGTAGTAACTGCTGATCTTAGTAGAAAAATCGCAGAATCTAAAGGGATAAAAGTATATGAGGTTCTTACTGGGTTTAAATATATTGCAGAATTAGCAAAGGAATTAGAACCACAGGGAGAAAGATATATTTTTGGTTATGAAGAAAGTTACGGATATATGCCCAGACTTTTTGTTAGAGATAAAGACGCGATTCAAGGAATATTGTTACTTGCACAAATTGCCGATGAACTTAAAAAAGCAGGAAAAACTTTAATTGATAGGCTTGAGGAAATATACACAGAATACGGTTATCATAAAGAAATAAATATTTCTCGTGTTTATGAGGGTATAGATGGGAAAGAAGTAATGGATAAGATTATGAATTTTTTAAGGGAGGACTTTGTAGAGAAAACAAACTTACCTGTAGTTAGAGTTCAAGATTTTTACACTTCTATTGAAAGGGATTGTAAGAGTAAGATTCAAAAAACAATAGCTCTTCCCCCGTCAAATGTTTTAAAATTTTATTTGGAGGATGGTTCTTGGGTAGCAATAAGGCCTTCAGGAACTGAGCCTAAGATAAAGTATTATTTTTCAGCCGTTGGGAAAGACAAAAAAACAGCAATAGATAATGCAGAGAAATTTAAAGAAGAATTTATGAAGATTTTAGAAGAAAAAGGTTAAAAACAATTGCACAGAATCTGGCTTTATGATATATTATTGGAGTCACCAAAAATCTAAAAAAAGATTCTGTGCAAGCTTCTAAAAAGTTTACATAAAAATCAAAAATGATGTTGACAGAAGCAATTAAACTTGTTAATATATAGAACGTTGCTGAGAGAAGTGACAAGGCACATTGAAAATTAAACAGCTGTGAAGAAACGAAAAGAAAGAGTTATAAAAAGTAAGACAATTAGTGAAATGAGCAAGCTTTGGCTTGAACAGGATATTTAACGGAGAGTTTGATCCTGGCTCAGGACGAACGCTGGCGGCATGCCTAACACATGCAAGTCGAACGGA
>CAZNNQ010000015.1:0-23420 GCA_964574445.1 uncultured Eubacteriales bacterium | reverse complement strand
TTATTCTCAAAGATACGAAAGAGGTATTAAAATAACTGAACTTGAAATTATTGGACAAACAAAGAAAACAGGAACAAAAATACAATTTAAACCAGATCATGAAATATTTGAAATTTTAGAATATGAATTTTCTATTTTAGCAAATAGAATTCAAGAATTATCATTTTTAAACAGAGGTTTAGTTATTGACCTTTTAGATGAAAGAAATAATAAAAAAGAAATTTATAAAAATGATGGTGGTATTGTTGATTTTGTTAATTATTTAAATAAAAACAAAGATCCAATACACAATAATGTTATTTTTGTAGAAAAAGAAAAAGATGAAGTAATTGTAGAAATAGCGATGCAATATACTGAGTCTTATACAGAAACAGTTTTTTCTTATGTTAATGATATTAATACTCAAGAGGGTGGTACACACGAAGCAGGATTTAAATCTGCGCTAACCAGAGTAATAAATGATTATGCAAGAAAATATAATTTACTAAAAAAAGATGAACAAAATTTATCTGGTGAAGACATTAGAGAAGGTCTTACTTGTATTTTAAGTGTAAAAGTACCAAATCCTCAATTTGAAGGACAAACAAAAACAAAATTAGGTAACAGTGAGGTTAGAGGAATTGTTGATGGAGTAGTAAGTGAAGGGTTATCAAATTTCCTTGAAGAAAATCCAGCTTCATCAAAGAAAATAATTGAAAAAACAATTCAAGCACAGAGAGCAAGAGAAGCGGCAAGAAAAGCAAGAGAATTAACAAGAAGAAAAAATGCTCTTGATAGTAATTCCCTGCCAGGAAAACTTGCAGATTGCTCAAGTAAAGATCCATCTATCTCAGAATTATATATTGTTGAGGGAGATTCAGCTGGTGGTTCAGCAAAAATGGGAAGAGATAGAAAATTCCAGGCGATTTTACCACTAAGGGGAAAAATTTTAAACGTTGAAAAAGCACGTTTAGATAGAATTTTAGGTAATGAAGAAATTAGAGCTATGATTACTGCTATTGGTGCAGGTATTGGAAATGATTTTGATATTGAAAAAATTAGATATCATAAAATTATTTTAATGAGTGATGCGGACGTTGATGGAGCACATATAAGAACATTATTATTAACTTTTTTCTATAGATATATGAGGAAATTAATAGAAAATGGAAATGTATTTATAGCTCAGCCACCACTTTATAAAGTAAAAAGAGGAAAAAAGGAAGAATATTTATTTAACGATAAAGATCTTGAAGATTATCAAAAGAAAAATGGAAAAGAAATTAATATTCAAAGATATAAAGGTCTTGGTGAAATGAATGCTGATCAATTATGGGATACGACAATGGACCCAGAGTTCAGAACCATCTTACAAGTTACTTTAGATAATGCAATTGAGGCAGATAAAATGTTCACAATTTTAATGGGTGATAAAGTAGAACCAAGAAGAGAATTTATTAATGAAAATGCAACATATGCTAGAAATTTAGATATTTAGATTGAAGGGAGAAAATTAAGTGGAAAATTTTAACCATGGAAAAATGCTGCCTATAAGAATAGAAGATGAAATGAAAAATTCTTACATTGATTATGCAATGAGTGTAATTGTTGGTAGAGCATTGCCGGACATAAGAGATGGTTTAAAGCCAGTGCATAGAAGAATTCTCTATTCAATGTATAAAATTGGTTTAACACCAGAAAAATCATTTAAAAAGTCTGCTCACGTAGTTGGGGATGTTTTAGCAAAATATCATCCACATGGAGATACGGCAGTTTACGATGCAATGGTAAGAATGGCACAGGATTTCTCTACAAGATATCCTTTAGTAAATGGCCAAGGTAACTTTGGTTCTGTTGATGGTGACTCAGCAGCAGCAATGAGATATACAGAAGTAAAAATGGCAAAAATTAGTAATGAATTATTAGATGGAATAGAAAAAAATACTATTGACTATAATGAAAACTATGATGGATCTTTAGAAGAACCTTCAGTATTACCATCAAGATACCCTAATTTATTAGTTAATGGTTCTTCTGGTATTGCAGTAGGTATGGCAACAAATATACCACCTCATAATTTAAGAGAGGTAATTAATGGTGTAATAGCATATATAGAGAATCCCGAAATTGAATTTTCAGAGTTAAATAAGATAATCAAAGGTCCAGACTTTCCAACAGGAGCAACAATACTTGGAAAAGAAGGGATTAAAAAAGCCTATGAAACTGGCCGTGGAGTAATAAAAATCAGAGCAAAATCTGAAATTGAAGAAATGAAAAATGGTAAAAAGAGAATTATTGTAACAGAAATACCTTATATGGTTAATAAAGCAAGATTAATTGAAAAAATTGCTGATTTAGTTAGAGATAAAAAGATAGATGGAATAACAGATTTAAGAGATGAATCAGATCGTAAAGGCATGAGAATGGTTATTGAGCTTAGAAAAGATGTAAATGAGCAGGTAATATTAAATCAACTTTACAAGAATACCCAACTTCAGGACACTTTTGGAATTATTTTTCTTGCAATTGTTAATGGTGTTCCTAAAGTATTAAATATTAAAGAAATATTAAAAGAATATGTTCTTCATCAAGAAACAATTATTAAAAGAAGAACACAATTTGATTTGGATAAAGCAGAAAAAAGAGCTCATGTTGTAGAGGGTTTAAGAATTGCGATATCTAATATTGATGAAGTTATTAGGACAATAAAAAAAGCAAAAAATCCTGAAGAAGCACGACTAAGTCTTATGAGTAAGTTTCTCTTAAGTGAAATTCAAGCACAAGCTATTTTAGATATGAGATTAAATCGCTTAACATCTCTTGAAACAGAAAAACTTGAAGAAGAATATAAAGAGTTAGCAAAAACAATTAAAGAATTAAAGGGAATATTAGCTGATGAAAATAAAATGCTTGAGATAATTAAGACAGAAATAAGTATTATAAGAGATAAATACTCTGATGCGAGAAGAACAACAATAGGATTATCTGATGAAAATATTAATATGGAAGATTTAATTCCAGAAGAAGATGTTGTTATTACAATATCAAATAGTGGATACATTAAAAGAATGAATATTAGTAACTATACTAGTCAAAAAAGAGGCGGAAAAGGTATTCGTGGAATGAATACAAAAGATGAAGATGCTGTTGTAAAAATTTTAACTACAAATACTCATCATTTTATTCTTTTCTTTACGAATAAAGGTAAGGTATATCGAATTAAAGGATATGAAGTACCAGAGCATTCAAGAATTGCAAAAGGAATGCATATGAAAAACCTTATTAATCTTGACCCAGGAGAAAAGGTTACAACAGTAATACCAATAAAAGAATTTACAAAAGATTACTTTATGATTGCAGCTACAAAACAAGGGATGATTAAGAAAACTGATCTTGAAAGTTATAATACTCAAAGAAAAGATGGAATAGCTGCAATAACCATAAATGATGGTGATGAATTAGTAGGTATTGAACTTACTGATGGAAGTAAAGATATTATGATGGTTACTAAACTTGGTTTGGCTATTCGTTTTAAGGAAAGCGATGTAAGAGCTATGGGAAGAACTGCAAAAGGTGTAAAGGGTATTAATGTTGGTAAAGCTGATGAGGTTGTATCTTTAGGTATTGTAGAAGAAGATTCAAGTTTGTTGATAGTCTCAAATAAAGGTTATGGGAAAAGAACACCAATAGAGCAATATAAAATTCAAGCCAGAGGTGGCAAGGGATTAATATCCTTTAATCGTAACAAGAAGAAAGATGTAGAAATTATTGGCTCGGATATTATAAGTAATAATGATGAGGTTATGATGATTTCTAAAAACGGAATAATCATCAGATTTTCAGCTGAAGACATATCCTCTATGGGAAGAGCTACAAAAGGCGTACGTTTAATGAATATGACGAAAGATGATGAAGTTGTGTCAATGACAGTTATTAAGAGTACAGATGAAGAAATATAAGAACAGACTTGATATAAAACAAGTAATATTGTAATATATCGTAAACAAATAAATCCAAGAGTAATGATCAGGAAGTTCTAATTGACCTTGTTTAAGAGAGCTGATGGTGGGTGCAAATCAGTACAAACTATTAGAATTCCGCCTGTAAACTGAGTATGATGAATATTTCCGTTGGTTACGTTATAACTGATCAAGTGAGATAGTAATTTTTATTACTATTTAATTTGGGTGGCAACGCGGGTTTTAACTCGTCCCATTTTTATGGGACGAGTTTTTTATTTAAAAAGATCAATAAAAAGCAATCTGGTAATATGTAAAGATTTATTTTCAAAGAATAATTTGCGTAAGCTTTAAAAAAAGGCATAGCAAACACATCCTATTATTTTTAATAAAAAATAGGACTATTAGAAAGTATATTCTACTGAATGTCTCCAACTTTACTGCTGGAGTACAGTTGATTTTTGGTCAGCAATCCAAAAATCAGACGTACTAATTTACGAGATGTAAGGACGAGTGCTCGTTTATGGGAATGTTTTGATACTTCACTAACCTTCTTGTTGTAAAATTCTCTGTATTCCGGAATATTATTTTTAACGCTGTTAGCTGCTTCAATTAGATAATATCTAAGATATTTATTTCCTGTTTTTGTCATCCGTGTGTTTTCCGATGTATAGTTTCCAGACTGATTCGTTCTCCATGTCAATCCAGCGTATTTCGCCAGACTATCATGAGAATCAAAAGAAGTCATGGATCCAATTTCGGCTAAAATGCCACTGGCAAGCACCGGGCCAATTCCAGGAATGGAAATAAGAGAGTGGTACTCTGTTGTATTAAGTCCTTTAATGGTTTTTTCTATGGCTTTATCGATGGCCTTAATTTCTTCTTCAAAGGCTTTAATCACGTTAAAGGAAGAAGAAATGGAAGAATTTAGAGGTTCGTATAAGACTTTA
This sequence comes from uncultured Eubacteriales bacterium, assembly GCA_964574445.1. Classification (GTDB taxonomy): domain Bacteria; phylum Bacillota; class Peptococcia; order Peptococcales; family SKKY01; genus SKKY01. The sequence goes on along the minus strand of CAZNNQ010000015.1, from coordinate 18,532 downwards.
TCTAGTCTGTAAGAATCTCTGGCAGCCTTTTGCAGTAGTTTGGCAGTTTGCAATGGATCAGTAAAACGATTTTTGCTTTTTTTAGCGACAAAAGCAACGAGATCTTCAACAGGTCCGTAGCTAATATCATCTAAAGAAAGAAACTCTGTTAAAACGGCTGCAGATGTTGAGCCATAGGTATTTGAAAAAGGCCTTTCCTGCTTGTCTAATACAGCTAATTCACTGAATTTTAAATAGATATTTGAGACCATATAAGTTTTTTCTCTGGTTATGGATTCTACCAAATGGAGCCTGTGTCTGGAAAGTCTTTGCAAGGCAAGGAATTGGGCTCCTCGCCAAGGTTGGGATGTAATTCTCCCAACTCTTGCAAAGTCAGCGATGACATAGGCATCCAAGGGATCTGTTTTATCTATATCCACAAAAGATTTGCGATAATTAGCAACAGACTTAGGATTTAGACAATAAACCATGGGATTGTATAATAAAAGTGGTTCATTAGAAGACAGAAAGTTAGCAATATGAGTGCTATAAAAAGAAGTAGATTCCAAAGCAATAACAACATTTTTAAGGCAATTAGTATCTAAACAGGAAAGAATGCTATCTAAAATAGCTTCAGCACCTGGTTGATTATTCAGTGCCTTAACATTAAGAAGCTTATTACCTCGGAAATCGAGGGCACATAAGACATTAGTCTTAGAACTTACATCAATACCAACAAATAAAGTAGACATAAACTTGTCTTTCATGAGATCACCACCCTTCATGTAAGATTAGTTTGAACAATTAGTAAAAGAGATATCCTAATCGATGCCGTTAACCGCAACCTCGCATTATTAGCATTCATCTTTGAAAAATACCTTGCTGTTGGCTAATCAAAGAGATGCAGCATCTGAGTTAGCAGAATATGGCGACAACGTCAGGAAGCACGCTTTTTCGGCAATAGCGTTTAAGCTTTGCAGGGAGTGAAAGAATTATCCTTTGCTAATTATTCTTGATTAAATTTTAGCCTTAGGATATCTCTTTTAACAATAAAAAAATAATGTTAGACCGGAAAAAAACAAGGTCTAAACATAGTATACGAGGGAGTGTATGTCTTGAAAAATGAGAAGTTATTAATGATACCAGGACCAACAATGATACCAGAAAAAATTCTTAATGCTATGAATACTCAAGCGGTTGGACACAGAACAAAGTATTTTGAGAATATTATTAATGATGTTACAACTAAATTAAAAAAAGTATTCAGAACAGAAAGAGATGTATATATCTTAACATCCTCAGGAAGTGGAGCTATGGAAGCTTCAGTTGCAAACTTTATAAACGAAGGAGATAAAACTTTAGTTTTAATTAATGGGAAATTCGGAGAAAGATTTTTGAGTCTAAATAAAATATTTGGGGCAGATGTTAATGAAATAAATTATCCATTAGGTGTTTCTGCAAAACCAGAAGATGTTAAAGACTTTTTAAATAAAAATCCGGATACAAAAGCCGTTTTTATGCAACAGAACGAAACATCCTCTGCAATATTAAATAATGTTAAAGCTATAGCAGAAGTAGTTAAAGAGTATGATGCTCTTTTAATTGTTGATTCTGTCTCAGGCCTTGGAGTAACAGAAATGAAAATGGATGAATGGAGTATAGATGTAATTGTAGCAGGTTCACAAAAAGCATTTATGCTTCCACCAGGATTAGCTTTTGTAGCTGTTAGTGAAAAAGCAGAGAAAAAACTACTTTCCTGTGGTAATAAAAGGTATTATTTTTGTTTAAAGGCGGCCAAGAAGAATTTAGAAAAATCAACAACACCATATACTCCAGCAACTTCATTAATTAAAGGATTAGATGCAAGTCTTGATATGATTCTAGAGTATGGAATAGAGAAAAATTATGAAAAACAAGAAAAATATACAAAAATGTTAAGAGAAGCTTTTAAGGCCATAGGATTGGCATTAGTTGTAGAAGATGAAGAAGCAGCATCTCGTGCGGTTACGGGAGTTTACGTTCCAGAAGGAATTAAGTGGTCTGAGTTTGAGAAAATCCTTAGTGAGAAACACAATGTTCTCGTTGCCGGTGGACAAGATGAATTGAAAGGAAAGATTTTCCGGGTAGGAACATTAGGATACTTAGGAGATTTAGATATTTTATCAGGGATTGCAGCAATTGAGATGGCGCTTTTTGAATTAGGATATAAGTTTGAACTTGGCAAAGGTGTAAGTACAGCTCAAAAAATAATTATTGAAAGAGGGTAAAACAAAAAATGTTGGATTTAAAGTTTATTAGAGAGAATATTGAAAAAGTAGAAGAAGCTATAACAAACAGAGGTGGAAAAGCTGAGGTTAGAAGAGTTGTTGAATTAGACGAAATTAGAAGAAAACTATTAACGGAAGTTGAAGAGAAAAAGAGTACTAGAAATTCTGTTTCAAAGAAAATTGGATTACTAAAAAGAGAAGGAAAAGATGCTTCTGAAATTATGAATGAAGTTGGTGATTTTGGAGAAAAAATAAAAGAATTGGATAATCAAGTAAGGATTGTCGAGGAAGAATTAAATGATCTATTATTGTTAATACCAAATATTCCTGATAAAACAGTTCCGATTGGATTAAACGAAGAAGATTTTAGGTTAGAAAAAACTGTTGGAGATCCAAAAAAATATAATTTTGAAGTAAAAGCTCATTGGGATTTAGGAGAAAACTTAAATATCCTTGATTTTGAAAGAGCAACAAAAGTAACTGGAGCAAGATTTACCTTTTACAGAGGAATGGCAGCTCGTTTAGAAAGAGCACTAGTAAGCCTCATGCTTAATACTCACTCAAATGAAGAATATACAGAATTATTACCTCCATTTATGGTTAATTCAGCAAGCATGACCGGAACAGGGCAACTTCCAAAATTTTCAGAAGATATGTTTAAACTTGAAAATACGGATTATTATCTAGTTCCAACGGCAGAAGTTCCTGTCACGAATTATTATAGAGATGAAATCCTTGATGAAAAAGAGCTTCCAATTTCTTATTGTGCATATACTCCTTGCTTTAGAGCTGAGGCTGGCTCTTATGGCAGAGATACAAGGGGAATAATTAGACAACATCAATTTAATAAGGTAGAACTTGTGAAATTTGCACATCCAGAGGATTCCTATGAACAACTTGAAAAACTTACAAGAAGTGCTGAATCTATTCTTGAAATGTTAGAATTACCATATAGAAGAATTGCTCTTTCAACAGGAGATTTAGGATTTTCTTCTGCTAAAACATATGACTTAGAAGTATGGTTACCAAGTTTTGAAGGATATAGAGAAATTTCCTCATGCAGTAATTTTGAGGATTTCCAAGCAAGAAGAGCAAATATTAGATACAGAGGATCTGATGGTAAAGTAAAATTTGTCCATACCTTAAATGGATCTGGATTAGCTGTTGGGAGAACAACGGCAGCAATAATGGAAAATTATCAAAATGAAGATGGCAGTATAACGGTGCCAAAGGCATTAATTCATTATATGGGTGGAATAGAAAAAATTACAAAATAATTAATAAAAATATTGCGAGGATGATTGACAGTTTGGCATATTTTTGTTAATATTACTAATGGTTTTACTTTGTAAAATCATTAAGGAGAGGTGTCCGAGCGGTTTAAGGAGGCGGTCTTGAAAACCGTTGAACTCTTGCGGGTTCCGTGGGTTCGAATCCCACCCTCTCCGCCATTTTTTTTTCAATTTTTACAGGGTGGCTTTTATGTGGAGAAGTGGCCGAGAGGCTTAAGGCGGTCGCCTGCTAAGTGATTATACGGGGAAACCTGTATCGGGGGTTCGAATCCCCCCTTCTCCGCCATTTTTTGCGCCCGTAGCTCAGCTGGATAGAGTAGCAGACTACGAATCTGAAGGTCGCAGGTTCGACTCCTGCCGGGCGCGCCAGTTGATAATATTTCTCAATACCATATAGGTGTTGGGATTTTTTTTTGTAATAAATGATAGATAATAGTATAATTCTATTAAGATTTATGCGTCTGTAGCTCAGCAGGACAGAGCGGTGCCCTCCTAAGGCATAGGTCGTGGGTTCGAATCCCGCCAGGCGCACCATAGATCCATGTTTCAGGTATTCCTGTTCATGGATTTTTTCGATAGGAGAATAAAATGGAAAAACCAACTAAAAATTATCAAGAACATGAAGAGTATATGAGAATTGCTTTAGAAGAAGCAAAAATAGCATTCAGTAAAGGAGAAGTTCCCATTGGAGCAATTGTTGTTAAAGATGGAATAATTGTTTCCAAAGCACATAATCAAGTTGAAGAAAAAGGATCAACTTTGTATCATGCGGAAATCATAGCTATAAAGAGAGCATGTAAACATTTAAATAATAAATATTTAAATGGGGCAATATTGTATGTTACAGTAGAGCCTTGTACAATGTGTTCTGGAGCGATAATGAACTCTAGGATTTCAAAAGTAGTTTATGGTGCAGATGAAGAAAAGACGGGAACAGCAGGATCAGTATTAAATCTTTTACAATTTCCAGGGTTTACTGAATTTGTTCATATAGTTCCAAATGTATTAAAGGAAGAAAGCGCAGAAATTATGAAAAAATTTTTTAGTGGATTAAGAAGTAGTAACTAGAAAGTTTCGATTTCTATAAAAAGTGGTAATTAATTACATCAATAGAAAAAAGAAGGTGGAATGAAAATGCAAAAAAATAAAGTCAAAATTATATTAGTTTTATTATTAGTTGGGCTGTTAATTTTTAGTGGATGCCAGAAGGTTGAAGAGCCAACGCCATCGCCTACTCCAACCCCAACACCTACACCAGTCCCAGAACCAGAAGAACCGGCTCCAACTCCAGAACCAGAGCCTACTGAACCAGAAGAACCGGCTCCAACTCCGGAACCAGAGCCTACTGAACCAGAAGAACCGGCTCCAACTCCGGAACCAGAGCCTACTGAACCAGAAGAACCGGCTCCAACTCCGGAACCAGAGCCAGAACCTACTGAGCCAGAAGAACCGGCTCCAACTCCAGAGCCAGAGCCTGTATTAAATCCTCAGGCTGATTATGATAATTTTATTATTGTTAACGATGAAGATGGATATTCAAATATAGATGCTAGAAGATTTAAATTTTTTGTAGATACTTTTAGTGATGAATATGCAGTTATAATTGATGCGTCACCTTTAAATGTTTATCAACAGAGTCACATACCGAAATCAATCAACATACCTGCGGTACAAATTTGGGACAACTTAGATAACCTTAATAAAGGTAAAAATATTCTTGTATATGGTCAAAATGACAAACAATCATTATATGTTACAAAGGTACTAGTCGATAATGGTTTTGAATATGTATTTAGATTATCTGGAAATTACAGCGAATGGATAGAAAGAGATTATCCAACGGAGAGGATAATAACTCAAGGAGATATCGATAATCTAAAATCAATTATTGCTAATCTTCCAGAAGGATCTGATAAACAAGAGATGGAAGAAAGACTTCGCATTCTTCAGGCTAATTTAGACCTACAAGAGCCCGTAAGAAGGGTTGAAGAGTTAGCGAAAGCTTTGGATCAGACAGGTAAGGCATCACAAGATGATATTGACAGAGCAAGAGGAGCCTATGAAACAACAAGACAACTAGCTTTAGAAAAACAAATTGATGTTAGAGACTCAGAAGTTATTCAGAGACTTGCTAAAGCAGAAGCTCTAATTGCTTCTGCAGAAAATCAAAAGAATATTTTAGAGGCAAGAGAAGCAATAGATGTGATTAAAACAGAAAGTGATGCAGAATATGCAAGAATTCTTGTTGCAAAGATTGCTGATGAAGACCTTAAAACAATTATGTATAATGAAATTAAGGCAAAGGTAAGAATAGAAGAAGAGTCTGATGCTGTTGATTCAGCAATGGCTCTTGCGGAGACATTAAAAAGAGATGGTTCAGACACACAAGATGAAATTAACAGAGTTAAAGCAAGTTATGAAGTGGCTTTAAAGTTCCTTGCAGAATCTGAAGACCCAGAAAGTTTGAAGAGCATTAAAGAAGCTAAGTTAATAAGAACACTTAACTTAATTAATGAAGCACAAGATGCTCTTGATATTAAAAATGCAAAAGAACTTTTAGAGGAATTGGGTATTTAAGAATTAAATTATTAAAGAAAAAAGAGCAACTACTTTTTATTAGTAGTTGCTCTTTTATAATATATTAAAAATTATATTTTTTTTGGTTTGCATAAGCTATCTTCTTCATTTGCAGCATGACCACACTTTGTACAAATATATTTAGGCTTATCCATTAACTTTGAGTATTTTTTAAAGTCTTCTTTCATTAAGTCTTCTTTTACTTGTTTGCAGATCTTTTTTGCCATAAGATCCCTCCTCAATGATTTATATTATTAATTAATATGCAAGAACTTTTGCTAAATAATCAGTTAATATACTATGTCCATAAGTTTTTTCAGCTTGGAAAGCTTCTTGTAAAGAGCTAAAGCTAGAAGGATCATATCCAGGATAAGCCCATTTACCCCCAAGATCAACCCAGCGAGGAGCACATCCCCTATTTACATATTTAAATCGAGGGCTTAGTAATTCTTTTCCTTCTGGAAGAGGAGCTGTAGTAGCATATGCATAAAGATGTTGAATTTGAGCTTCTACACCTACTCTAGGTGAGATAAATGTTACACCATGCAATCCAGGTTCAAATTTCATCTTATCAGGACTTACTCCGTTAAAAGGTTCCTCTCCTGTTAAAGGAGATCCAGTTGCCCATATACCAGAATAATTATTTTGAAAGGGTTGCACTAGACCAGTGAACTGGAAAAAGTTTGTTTCTTTTATTGCTTGAAGGTAGGCAATGTCACCTCTAATTCCATATTCTTCGCCTAGTTCAAGATAATAATCTATCAGATTAGGTATTTCAATATAAGGTCTTCCGTAGACTTTAGGGATAAGTACTCTGAATTCACGTTCGCGTTCTCTTGAAAAAGAAATTAGTTGCTCCCTTGTAGCAATTGCTTCACCCATTATAGACAATTCATTGGAGTAAAAATCATTTTCTTTATCTACTTTTTCTTCTTCTACCTCTTCTACATTAGAAACTGGAATTATTTGAGGTTCAGGCTTAGTGTTCCCTTTTATGTAAACAGTATTATTTGCAAAAGCTACTTGAAAATTCATAGATTCAGAAACGCCTCTTACTGGTACCATAGTAATATTTACTTTATTTATAAAGGGTTGACCATAATTTTCTGGGAATAATAATGGGCGTCCATTAAGAATAATCCGAAGTTCTTTATTTGGATTCTCAGGAAGAAAATCCTTCATAGGATCAGTTGTATCGCTAATTAAAACTTGTTTATTGTCCCCATCCCAATCTACGTTGTAGCCAAGAGAATCAGAAACAAATCTCAAAGGTACATAGGTTCTATCATTGATAATCTCTGGTTTGGCTATATAATCATCAGTATCAATGTCATTGTCATTTACAACAAGGTTGATAGAAAAAGAAGTTACAGTTGTACAAAAAATTATTATTAAAAGTATAAATTTAAAATTCTTCATTAATAATCCTCCAAAAAATAGATTTTTCTTTATAATATCAGAAATTCTGTCATTTGTAATTGCCAAAATTATCTTCAATGTATTAGAATGTAATCGATAGGGAAAATAAAATAGAAATTACAGTAGGGGAGGGTTTGGAATGGAAAAATATGTTTGTCAGGTTTGTGGATATATTTATGACCCAGAGATTGGAGATATAGAAAACGACGTTGAGCCAGGAACGGCTTTTGCAGATATCCCAGAAGATTGGGTATGCCCGGTTTGTGCAGTAGGCAAAGATCAGTTTGAGGTTTATGAAGACTAAAAAGCTTAAAATTGTGTAGGTGGTGCATGGTTTTTTATGCATCACCTCTATTTATATACAGGAGGTTATTTTGAAAAAAACATTATTATTAGTATTCATTTTTTTAATATTTAGCTCAGCTTCTTATGCAAAAGTTGAGGGAGATCTATATCATTTTATTTTACCTGATGGATACGAAGAAATTGAAAAAGAAAACCAATTAATAGCTCGAACCTTTATAAATGAAAATAATAAAATTAGAATATTTAATCAAAATTTAGATAAACATTATTTTAGATCTTACATTGAATATGGAAATCAGCAGCTTTATCTTGGGAAAGCTGATTTTGAACTTATAAATAAAGAAGTAAAAAAATTAAATGCACATAATGTAGAGTTTTACACTTATAAGAGACCTACTATTGAAAACATTGAAAAAGATCAAAATCTTTATGTTGAAGGCCATGTTTTTGATAACGCTAGGAATAGAGCATTGACTATTTGGGGTAAAACACAGGAATCGAATCAACAGAAACTTAAGATGGATATAGAGAAAATGTTCGAAAGTATGAAATTTACATATGATGGTTTTAGATTTTCCCATAGATATTTATATGATAGTAATATTAAAGAGATAAATCTTCAGGGTGAAAGCTTAAATTTAAATATACCTAAAGATAAAACTTTATGGGGGAGATTTTTCCCGGGGTATCCATTTTATAAAGATTCCGTAGAGAAAATGGCAGAATCTGAAGAGAGATTGGATCATAAATTTGAGTTTATTATGACTTATAAAACCTTTCCATCGTCTGAACCTTTTCCAATAGAACAAATTGAAAAGGTATATGATGAGGGAAGAATAGTTATGCTAACATTACAGCCATTTACTAAAGATTTAAATTGGATTGCGGTTCCAGAATTTATTGAAGGTAAACACGACGAGAAAATTATAGAGCTAGCAGAAAAACTAAAGGGCCTTAATGAACCTATTTTTATCCGTCCTTTGAATGAAATGAATGGCGATTGGGATCCATGGTGTGCTTGGTTTTATGGAAAAGACACAGATTTATATATAAAAGCTTGGCAACATATTGTAACCCTAATGAGAGAGCATGGAGGAGATAAGCTTCAGTTTGTTTGGAATCCCCATGATCGGTCTTATCCGGATTTTAATTGGAACAGTCCTCATATGTATTACCCTGGGGATGATTATGTAGATTGGGTTGGACTTACAGGCTATAATAATGGGACAAGTCATCCAGGAGATATTTGGAGAGAATTTGATTCTATTTATAAGCCAGTTTATATAGATTACTTAAAAAGGTATTCTATAAAACCATTTATGATAACTGAATTTTCTTCAAATGAAGTTGGAGGAGATAAAGGTAAGTGGATACAAGATGGGTTTAAATTCTTGGCCCAAAATTATCCTAATATTAAAATTGCGGTATGGTTTGATGGGCAGGATGGATTGTGGGAATATCAAATAGAATCCTCCGAAAGAGCATTTAGTGCTTTTCGAGAGGGAATAAGAAATCCTGGATTTGCAAAGAATACAACTACTAAAAATTTGACTAAATAACCTTCAAATGATAATATACCTTTTGTGTATTAAGCATTAAAAGGAGAAGTGTCCGAGTGGCTTAAGGTGCACGCTTGGAAAGCGTGTGTACGGTTAACGTCGTACCGAGGGTTCGAATCCCTCCTTCTCCGCCACAACATTGATTTTAGATTTGCCGTGCTAGATGGGGAGCTAGCGGTTCTCTGTAACCCGCAATCCGCTATAGCGGGGTTGATGCTTTTCCTCGGGTCTAGTTTTGAGGGTTTTGCTGGGCAGTAAGTGGTGAGGATAATTGGGACCTGCGCAACGCAGACCTGTGAACTCCGTCAGGTCCGGAAGGAAGCAGCGGTAAGCAGTAATTTGTGTGTGCCGCAGACATCCTGGTTTGAGCTAACTGCTGTTTAAGCACCTGGGAACTATTCACAAAGAAAAGTGCACGGCATTATTATATTTATAAAAATGGGACTCTAAAAGGTCCCTTTTTTTTGTTCAAAAATATTAGTAGATATGCTATTGTAAGTAAGTAAAGGAAATAGGTGATACAAATGTCGTACGTTGCACTATATAGAGTTTGGCGCCCTGGAACATTTTCGGAAGTTGTCGGGCAAAATCATATAAGTCAGACATTAAGAAATGCTGTCTTGCAAAATAGAGTAAGTCATGCTTATTTATTTTCCGGACCTAGGGGTACTGGGAAAACAAGTATGGCAAAAATTATGGGCAAGGCTCTCAATTGTATTGATTTGCAAGGAGGAGAACCATGCAATAAATGCTCGAATTGCATAGGAATTAATGAGGGCTCCTTTTTAGATTATTTTGAAATTGATGCTGCATCCAATAGAGGTATTGATGAAATAAGAGACATGCGAGAAAGAGTTAAGTTTACCCCTTCTCAAGGGAGAATAAAGGTTTATGTGATTGATGAAGTACATATGCTCACAAATGAAGCCTTTAATGCACTACTTAAAACTTTAGAAGAACCTCCAGAGCATGTAGTTTTTATTCTTGCAACCACAGAACCTCATAAAATTCCTTTAACTATTTTATCTCGATGTCAAAGATATGATTTCAAAAAGATATATGAAGATGGAATAAAAGGAAGATTATTAGAGATAATTGAATTAGAGAATCTTAAAGTTGAAGATGAAGCCTTAAATTTAATTGTTCGGAAAGCAGAAGGGGGAATGAGAGATGCAATTAGCATTCTTGATCAAGGAATTTCTGCATCTGGGAAAAGTGAATTAACTCTTCTTGAAGTTGAAGAGATTCTTGGAACTTTAAATGAAGAACAATTGTCTGATGTTTTTCTTGCAACATTTAGATCTCAGCCAGAAGAAATATTTTTAGCATTAGATAAATATTTGTCAGAAGGTAAAGATATTAAGCAAATCGTGAAGGACATGATAGATTACCTAAGGGAAATAATTATTTGTAAAGTTACCTCCACCAGTGAAAGCATAAAAATAAAAGAACTAGCAGAAATGAAGAACTTAGAATTTTTAAATATTTTGCTTAAGGATTTGATTGAAGGAGAGCAGAAAATGTATTTCTTTTCTCGCCCAAGGATAATATTAGAAACAATATTAATGGGTCGCGAAGAAATTAAGTCAGAAAAGGCAAAAAATGCTGAGAAACCTAAGGCGGATGGAATAAAAACAGAAGAAGTTAAACCCGTAGAGAAATTAAAGGATAAAGTTACAAAGACTGAGTCAGTTGTTAAAGAAATAAAAGCTGAGGAAAATACCTGGGAAGATGTTCTATCCCAAGTTAAAAAAGAAAAAATAATTCTTCATGCATGTTTAATTGAAGGAAGATATGTTTTCGAAGATGGAGTGGGAAAAGTAATTTTCCCAGATACAAAAAAATTTCATCAAGAAAGAGTAAGTCAAAAAGAAAATATAGAAATTCTGGAAAAAGTGTTGGAAAAAAAATATAATAATAAAGTTAAAGTAATATCCCTTCTTGAAGGTGAACGTGAAGGGGAAAATGTCAAAGAGAAAATAGTTGAAGATAAAAAAGTAGTTTTAAAAGAAGAAAAGGCAACAGATGCATTAGAAGAAGCTTTGAAAATTTTTAATGCAGAAGTAGTTGAAATTAAAGAATAAATTATTTATTAATAGGAGGATTTAAATAATGGGATTTGGAAATATGAATAAAATGATGAAACAGGTTCAAAAGATGCAAACTGAAATGGCAAAAATTCAAAAGGAACTTGAAGAACAAAGTTACGAAGCAACTTCAGGTGGTGGCGTTGTGAAGGTTATTGTTAATGGAAAAAATGAAATGCTTGATATTCAAATAAACCCTGAAGTCCTTGATCCTGATGATGTTGAAATGCTCCAAGATTTAATTCTTGCAGCTACAAATGAAGCTCTTAAAAAAGCCCAGGAAACAATGGCTACAGAAATGAATAAATTAACAGGAAATATGAAGATTCCTGGAATGCCAGGTGGAATGTTCTAAATGTATGATTATCCAGAACCAATTGAGAGATTAATTGAAGCTTTTGCAAAATTACCTGGAATTGGTCCAAAAACAGCTCAAAGATTGGCTTTTTATGTTTTGAAAAGTAAAGGGGATTATCCAAAAGAACTCGGTAAGGCTGTTCTTGAGATTAAAGAAAAAATTAAGTTATGTAAAATTTGTGGAAATTATACTGATCAAGATTTTTGTTCAGTTTGTAGAAGTAACACAAGAAACAGAGAAATAATTTGTGTAGTTGAGGATCCGAAGGATGTTCTTGCGTTAGAAAAAACAAATGAGTATAAAGGTCTATATCATGTTTTACATGGAGCAATCTCTCCAATTGATGGCATTGGACCAGAACAACTTCGCGTAAGAGAATTAATAAAGCGCTTGGAATCAGGAAAAATAAAAGAAATAATTATCGCTACTAATTCTACAATTGAAGGAGACACAACATCTTTGTATCTTGCAAAGTTAATATCTCCCTTGAATATTAAAGTAACAAGAATTGCTCAAGGAATACCAGTAGGTGGAGACATTGATTATGCTGATGAGATTACTCTTTCAAAAGCTTTTATAGGAAGAAGAGAGATATCCTTTTAATTTAAAACTGGAGGAATTAAATTGACCGAAGTAAAAAAGAAGGTAAAGCATCCCGAAATTATTATTGGGGAAGAAAAATTTCTAAGAATTCCCATCAAGACCCATGTAATCTTAAAAGATGATATATTGCTTAATGTAGTAGATAAATATGCAAAACCACTTTTAGAAGAAAATGATATCCTTTTTATCACGGAAAAAATTGTTGCGATAACTCAAGGAAGAGCGATTAAACTTACAGATATCAATCCAAGTTTTCTTGCAAGGATTCTTGCATACTTTGTTACGAAAACACCAGCAGGAATTGGTCTAGGAATGCCTGAGACTATGGAGATGGCTTTAAAAGAATGTGGTACAGGAAGAATTTTGTATGCTTCAGTTGCAAGTGCGGTGACAAAGCCCTTTGGTAAAAAAGGCGTTTTTTATGAAATCGCTGGATATAAAGCTTCATCTATTGATGGACCGACACCTAATACATTACCTCCATACAATCAATATGTCGTTTTGGGACCGGACAAGCCTGATGCAGTAGCAGAAGAAGTCAGCAAACATCTTAATGGTAAAAAGGTAGTTGTAGTAGATATAAATGATTTAAGTGGAAATGTTCTTGGCGCTTCTCATAAAGAGATAGATAGAGCAAAAGTTGTAAAAATATTAAAAGACAACCCATTGGGACAGGATCACGAACAAACACCACTGGGTATTATCCGTAAGATTTAATTTTTAAGGGAGTGATAATACACTCTCTTTTTTTAAAGGAGTTTTTGAGTTGGGCTTATTAAAAAAAATGAAAAATTATGTTAAAGAAGACTATATATCTGCTCACATGCCAGGTCACAAATCAGGGAAATTAATTTCAGATGAAATTAAGGATTCTTTTGGAGAAAATGTTTTTCGATTTGATATTACAGAGATAATTGGAATGGATAATCTGCAAAATCCCTTGGGGATTATAAAGGAGCTAGAAAAAAAAATAGCAAACATTACGGGAGCCGAAGAAGCTTTTATTCTTGTTAATGGATCTACATCTGGATTATTGTCTGTAATCTATTCAATGGCTAAAAATAAAAAGATTTTTGTTGGAGGAAATTCTCATCAAGCTGTATATAATGCTATGATTATTTCGGGCTCAATTCCTATTTTTCTAACTCCTGAGATTGAAGAGGATACTGGTACGGAGCTTGGTGTTGCTCCAGAAACTCTAATTGAAGCAATAAACTTATATCCTGACTGTGAAGTTTTAATACTTACGCTACCGAATTATTATGGAATTCGGTATAAATATAAGGAAATTCTAAGTATTGCAAGGGAGAGAAAATTAAAAATAATTATTGATGAAGCCCATGGTGCCCATTTCAATTTTATTGGTGAAGACTATCCAAATGGTATTGCACTAGGAGCAAATGCAGTTGTTCAAAGCTGGCATAAAACACTACCTGTGCTAAATCAAGGCAGTGTACTTCTTTCTGGAAAAGAATCAAAGGATTATAATTTTAGAGAAAGTATAAATTTATTTCAAACAACTTCTCCTTCATATTTAATTATGAGCACTATTGACTCAGCGGCAGATTTTTTAATTGGTAAAAAAAATGATATTATTAAATCTGGTAAAAAATGGAAGAATTTTTTTAAAAAGTTAGAATTGAAAAACCTAAAAATATTTACTTATAAAGAATCTGAATCGGATCCATTTAAACTGTTGGTTTATTTAAATAAAAAGGCAGATAATTTGACAGAAGAAATTATTGTTGAAAAATATAAAATTCAGCCAGAGATTATTGATAAAGAAAGGTTGCTTTTTATGTTGCCTTTACTTTTTGATGAAGAGCTAGCAATAAGAATTCAAGAATCTTTAATAGAGTTAGATATAGAATTGAATAATTATCCAGGACTAATTAAACATCAGGAAGTGGGAAGAGAAAAAGTCTTCATGATTACAAAAACACCCCAAGAGCTAAATAATTTAGAAAAAAAAGTAGTTCCAATTTTGGAGAGCTCTGGAAAAATTTGTGCACAGAAAGTTTTAAAGTATCCTCCAGGAGTTCCGCTTCTATTTCCTGGAGAAGTTCTTACGGAAGAAATTGTTTGTTATCTCAATAGACATAAGATAAACTATAGCTTACAAGAAGGAATACAGATTTATATAGACCAGGAGAATTAGAGATATGCGAGGAATATTTATTACCTTTGAGGGCCTTGATGGTACGGGGAAAACAACACAAATTAACAAGCTTGAAAATAAACTATTGGATCTAGGTTTTCCTTATAAAAAAACACGAGAACCAGGTGGAACTCCAATCGCCGAAAAAATAAGAGAAATAATTTTGGACCCTGAAAATACGGAAATGTGTTTCCAGACGGAAGCTTTACTATATGCAGCTAGCAGGGCACAACATGTAAATGAAATTATTAAGCCAGCTTTAGAAAAAGGTGAGATCGTAATTTGTGATAGGTTTTTTGACTCAACACTTGCTTATCAAGGATATGCAAGAGAGTTGAACCTAGATGATTTATATTATATCAATCACTTCGCGATGCAAGAAGTAAAGCCCAATCTTACCTTTCTTTTAGATATACCTGCTGATCATACAAGTGAAAGAATAAATACTAGAGAACTAGATCGTTTAGATTTAGAAGAGATGGACTTTAAAGAAAGAGTTAGAGCAGGTTTTTTAAAAATTGCAGATTTTGAAAAGGACCGAGTAAAGGTAATAAATGCATCCTTAGAAATCCAAGAAATTCACGAGATAATTTGGGAAAAAACCATGGAATTACTGAAAACCAAAAAAATGATTACAGGTTAATAAATATGTGTGGGTGAAGAAATGTCATTTAATGATATTATAGGTCATAAAAAACAAATCGAACAAATAAAAAATGCTATCAGAAACCAGAGGATACCTCATGCTTATTTGTTTTCAGGTCCTGAAGGTGTAGGGAAGAAAAAAGTAGCAGAGGAATTTATTAAGTATCTTAATTGTTTAAACCCTGATGACAAAGACATCATCTCTTGTGAGATATGTCCAAGTTGCCTTAGAATGAAAAATAGCAATCAGCCAGATTATTTTATGATTACAGATCTGGAGGGAAGTATTAAAATAGAACAGGTAAGACATTTAACAGCCTTATTATCTTATAAGAATGTTATTACAAAATATAAATGTGTTATAATTAACAACTGTGAATTAATAACAGCTGAAGGAGCTAATAGTTTACTAAAGATTATAGAAGAACCAGGAGAAAATATTATATTTTTTCTTATTACATCTAATGAGAACAAGGTTCTTCCCACAATAAGATCGAGAGCTCAAAAAATTAATTTTCAGCAACTTTCACCAAAGGAGTTAATTGAACTAGCAGAAGAAAGAACTTTAAATTTAGAAAATATAGAATTCTTAATAAATTATTCTCAAGGTTCCTTTGGAAAGTTATCCGAACTTATTTCTGATAAAGATTTTCTTGATGAACTCAAAGAATTTAGAGATATTTTCTTAGAAATTAAGGATAAACCTTTGTTTCAAGTTATGCAAAAAGGGAAAAAATTTGAAAAAGACAAGAAAAAACTTCTTCGCTTTTTGGATTTTTATGTTTATTCTTTAGAAAAAGATTTTTCAGGATACTCAGGTTCTCAAAAAAAAGAAATTATTGATGAGATAATTAAAGCTCAGGAAATGCTTATTAGAAATATAAACCCAAGATTTGTGGGAGAAATGTTGTTAATTAAGACCAAATTACTTTTGAAAGGATAGAGATATGCAGACAGTTATTGGAGTTAGATTTAAAAGAGCAGGAAAAATTTATTATTTTGATCCGGATATCTTTGAAATTAAGGATGGGGAGCATGTTATTGTGGAAACCATCAGAGGAATAGAGTATGGTACAGTTATTTATGGTAACAAAGAAGTAATGTCGGATGAGATAATTCAACCATTGAAAAAGGTTATTAGAGTTGCAACCGATGAAGATACACAAAAGTATAATGAAAATAAAGCTAATGAAAAATTAGCATTTAGAACAGGGAAAGAAAAAATTATAGAGCATAACCTACCAATGAAGTTAATTGATGTTGAATACACTTTTGATGGGGGAAAAATAATTTTCTATTTTACGGCAGAAGGTCGAATTGACTTTAGAGAATTGGTTAAGGATCTTGCAGCAATTTATCATACAAGAATAGAATTAAGACAAATTGGAGTAAGAGATGAGTCTAAAATGCTTGGGGGAATTGCAAGCTGTGGCAGAGTCCTTTGTTGCCATAGCTTCCTTTCGGATTTTGCACCTGTATCAATTAAAATGGCTAAACAACAACAACTTTCATTAAACCCAACAAAAATATCGGGAATTTGTGGAAGACTAATGTGTTGTTTGAAATATGAGAATGATCAATATGAAGAATGTGACAGAAGTTGCGAAAAGAAAGCAGCTCAGAATCTTGAAGAAGAAAAGATAGATATTAACGAACTGAAAAAGTTAGAAGATTAATAAATGAACAAGGTGATAGTATGAGAAATCCAATTATTCAGGAAAATGAAGTTCTGGAAAAGCTTGGACTGGCTGAATACTATATTCTCCAAAAAAAAGAAGGATACCGCTTTACTATCGACCCAATATTATTAGCGGGCTTTACTGAAATGGGATATCATGACAAAATACTTGACTTAGGAACGGGGGGAGGCATTCTCCCCTTTTTATTGCAAAAAAATAACCAAGAAAAAAATTTGCAGATAACCGGGATTGATATCCAAAGAGAATATATAGATATGGCTTTAAGAAGTAAAGAAATTAATAAAACTGAAAATATTAATTTCCTAGAAATGGACATAAAAAGTATAGCTGCCAATTTTAGAAATTCATTTGATGTGGTAATAACGAACCCTCCTTTTTTTAAGGTTAATGAGGGTAAAATTAATAGTAAAAAAGAAATCGCTCTAGCTCGTCATGAACTGGAGGTTGATTTTAGACAAATTATTAGGGCTGCTTTTTGGTCATTAAAAGATAATGGGAAGTTCTTTTTTATACACAGAAGTGAAAGGTTAATGGAAATTTGCAGGGTTCTTCCCCAAGAAGGGTTAAGTTTAAGCAGGATGAAATTAATTCATAATGATGAAAAGACGGCTTCTAAATTATTTTTAGGAGAAGCAGTAAAAAGGAAAAATCCACAGCTTAAGGTTTTACCTCCACTAATAATTTATGACAATCAAGGTAATTATAAGGAAGAAGTGAGGTGTCTTTATGACTAAAAAACAAGAAAAAGTACGACTGTATGTTTGCGGGACACCAATTGGGAACCTGGAAGATATAACATTGCGGACCATTAGAATTCTTAAAGAAGTAGATTTTATTGCCTGCGAAGATACGAGAGTAAGTAAAAAGCTTCTTAATCATCTTGGAATCCAAAAAGAATTACTTTCATATCATGAACACAATAAAGAAGAAGCAGGAGCAAGAATCCTTCATAGATTGAAAGAGGGAGAAAGATGTGCATTGGTTTCAGATGCGGGAATGCCTGGTGTAAATGATCCTGGTACAGATTTAATAAGACTTTGTCTTCAAGAAGATATAGGCTATACTGTCCTTCCGGGGCCATCTGCATTTCTAACAGCCTTGATTTTCTCTGGTATAAATAATGAGAAATTTACTTATGCAGGATTTTTTCCTAGGGAAAACTCAGGGAAAAAAGAAGTAAAAAAATTTTTAGATAAAGAAGATGGCACCCTGATTTATTATGAGTCTCCCCACAGAATTCAAAAAACCACAGAATTTCTTGCAGAAAATTTTCCAGAAAGAAAAATCGCCCTAGTACGGGAAATTTCTAAAATATATGAAGAAATGATTTCTGGCACAGCGAAGGAAGTTAAAGAGAAAATAAAAGACAGAGTCCTAAAAGGGGAGTTTGTTATTATTATTGAAGGAAAAAGAAAGAACCAAGAGGAAAGTTTTTCAGAAGAAGACCTTGAAATCCTGTTCAACACTTTTCTTGAGGATGGATTAAGCAAAAAAGAAGCTATGAAAAAGATGGCTGAAATTAGTGGACATAGTAAAAATGATATTTATCAGAAATTTATGATAAAATAGAACAAATATTTTA
>CAZNNQ010000014.1:26897-29704 GCA_964574445.1 uncultured Eubacteriales bacterium | reverse complement strand
TATTATTTTCTTCAGAATTACAACCAGTAATTGCTAAGATAATTATTAAAAAAATGACTGCCAAAATCTTTTTATTCATAAAAATTTTCTTATACCGCCCTTACAGAACATAGAGGTGATACTAGAGGAATCCCTTTTTTATCGTAATTTACCTCAGCTTTTACTCCATAAACTCTCTCAAGCATTTCTTCGGTTATAACATTCCGACTTTCCCCAGAGCTAAAAGGTTGTCCATTTTCATCTATAATTATCAGATGATCTGCATATCTGCAGGCTAAATTTATATCATGGAGAATCAAAATAATATCTACCTTTTCTTTTTCTTTGACTTTTTCCAATAACTGGCAAAGCTCCAACTGTTTTTGAAGGTCAAGAGAATTTACCGGCTCATCCATAAGTATGAGTTTTGGTGTTCTTACCAAGGTTTGAGCAATAAAAACCAGCTTTTTTTGTCCACCACTTAGTTCTCCAAAATTTCTAAAGGCAAGATCTTTTATATTCAATGTATCTAGTATATTCATCACCAGGTCAATATCTTCATCAGACATTTTATATCCCAAATCGGGAAGTCGCCCCAACATTACCATTTCAAAAACAGTAAGAGTTGAAGTATCTAAATCCATTTGGGGAAGATAAGACATGAATTTTATTTTATCTTCCATTTTCATTGTGGTCAGACTTTTATCTTTATAAAAAATCTCACCTTCGTATTTTAAAAGACCAAAGATAGACTTTATTAATGTAGATTTCCCTGCACCATTTGGCCCAAGAATTACATTAAGCCCTTCTTTGAACTCAACATTTAAATTTTTGAAAACCTGATGATTTTTTCCTCTTTTTTTATAAGCAAAGGATAAACCTCTTACTTTTAACATTACATTGTCCTCATTTTCGTAAAGATAATAGTTATAAAAAATGGAATCCCTATAACTGCTGTTACCAGACCAATTGGAAGTATTACTCCCGGAATAATAACTTTACTTACTAAAAAGGCAAAAGAGAGCACAAAAGCTCCCACTAACCCTGATAATGGCATGAAAAATCGTTGATCTTCTCCTGTTAATTGCCGGGCAATGTGGGGAGCAATAAGGCCAACAAAGCCTATTGTTCCCACAAAACTTACTGCCACAGCTGAAAGGAGAGAAGAAATCAATATAGCCAATCTTCTTACTTTACCTGTATCAACCCCAATGCTTTTAGCTTTTGCATCATCAAGAGTCATTGCCGTTAACTTCCAGGCGTTTTTAAATAAAATAAGAAAACATACTACCAAAACAAATAAAACGATATAAAATTTACTCCAGGTAGTTTTTAACAAACTTCCAAAATTCCAGAAAATTAAACTCTGGAGCTGATCTTCATCGGCAATATACTGTAATATCATTGTTACTGCATTGAATAGGAAATTTAGTGCTATACCAAATAAAATAATTGCAGTTTTACCAATTTGCTTTTGAAGGGAAAACAAATATATAGCACCAGCCACAATTAAAGCAAAAACAAAAGCATTTACAGTTACCACCAAAGTTTCTGAAACTTTAAAAATACTGGCGTTAAGAATTAACCCCAAAGCTGCCCCAAAAGAGGCTGCAGCAGAGATACCAAGGGTATAAGGGCTTGCAATAGGATTTCTGAGGATAGTCTGAATTTCACATCCACCTATCCCCAGAGCCGCTCCTACCGCAATCGCCATCAGGGCCATTGGCAGTCTGATGTCTTTTATAATAAGGGGAGTATTATTATCACCTTCATTAAATATAAGAACTTTTAATATTTCCTTAATTGATATTGATGATGAACCTGTAGATATGTTAAACAAAAACAATACTGCCAGGGCTACCAAGAATATGGAAATAATTATTATTCTGTTTTTTATTAATTTATTATAAGAATCCCTATTGGACATTACTTGTCTCTACCTTTGTAAACCATGTGGTAATATCTGTGTCTAACAACATATATCTATCAAAAAACTCCTGTAATACAGCTTCTGGATCAAGGTCTGTAAACTCTTCAGGATAAAATAATTTCGCCATTTTTAAAGTTGGATAAAATGCATATATCGATCTGCTTGTTGAATGGGCAAATTCATATACATTTCCATTTTTCACAGCTTGAAGATTTGACCATCCATTTCGGTTTAGAATATCAAAGCTTGGTTCTTTTTTCTCTCTTAAAATATCAAGCCATCCATCATTTACTCCACTTAAAATTACAAATTCCGGATTTTTCTCTAAAACATATTCTGGGTCAAGGGTGTTACTTGCTCCCCCAGATGCCGCAGTATTTAAAAGAACATCATCTGCAATATTTTTCCCTCCAGCCACTTTTATTGGAAGACCCCATCCACTCTTGCTAGTTGCTGTTGAGCCAAAAACTTGTGAATACCCCGATTTTTCATAATAAACCCTTGGCATATTTCCTTTTTCCTGTAAGTTTTTAAAAGCCTCCAGCTTAAACTGGCTATCAATAAATTCTGACACTTCATTAGCCTTATCTTCTTCTTGGAAAATTTTTCCAAGTATCTTCATTGTGTCTGTAACAGATGTTTCAAGATTTTTCCCTGGAACATCTACTAAAATAATTTTTATTCCAGCACTTTCTAAAACATCTTCAACTTCAAGAGCATATTTATGAGCTCCCATAGCTGAGTTTGCAATAAGAACTTCTGGTTGCATTGCAAGTAACATTTCTAAGTCAAAAGGAGCATTATGTTCAGAAATCTGACCAACATGTTCCATATAATTACCAACAACCGGTGTGTATAGCTCTGCATACTTATTTAAACCATGGCCACCATCTTGCCC
>CAZNNQ010000014.1:0-26797 GCA_964574445.1 uncultured Eubacteriales bacterium | reverse complement strand
ATTTCCACCGGCTTTTTCAATTGATGTTGCAACAGAGTTCAAAATCCCAGCCATCGTGATGGAAGCACCTGAAACACCATCTACATCAAGAGACTGCTTCTCAATAATCAATTCTGGCAATTTTTCTATAGCAACTGTATCAACCCCATCTGTCTCCCAGTGATCGCCTACAATTACATCTACAATTTTCCCATCTTTATCTACCTTTGTTGTAACTTCAAATTTTCCATGATAACCTTCCACAGTTTCTGTATATGTACCTTCTTTAAGTGTTTTACCTTGCTTATCAGCACACCCAGTAATAATAAAAACAAGGGAAAATAATAAAAACAATAATAATGAAAATCTGAGCAATTTATTAATACTTTTCAATTCAACCTTCTCCTTTTTATTCAACTTTTTATACTTTCCAAATGATATGACCTGTAACTGCAACGCTTTCTTCGTGAATCATTCCATCTAGAGCAATTTTTTCTAAATAATCTTTTATAACTAATCTATCTTCATCATTAAGTTCATTTTTAATAAGTAATTTATTAGTATAACTTTCAATGGCTTCATCCAGAGGTTGAGTACTTTTCCAATTTCTTTCGTTATAACTTACTTCCGGATAAAAACTCATATTCCAAAGGATATTAAAGGCGTAGTAAATTTTATCCTCAAGAATCCCTGTTTCACCTACTTTTTTATTAACCAGATTAAATAATGCATCCTCAACCCGAGATTGACGTTTTACCCAGGCGCTTAAATAACAATGCCCGGAAGAAGCATCACACATCTTTGTTAAAGTTTCATAATTATGTATCGCCGGGGACATAGAGGCAAAAACCAAATCAAACTTTTTGTACCAATTTTTTTCTTCAAGATTAATATCTACCCAGTTAATTTTCATTGGATAAACATTCTCTAATCCAGCTTTCGCAGCTTTATCTTGCAAAATTTTCAACATGTTTTCAGAAATATCCAAAGAAAAAACTTCTTCGCATTTTTTCCCCATGGGAATAGAATGAGTTCCTGAACCGCATCCAATATCAAGAACCTTTGCCTTAGAATGCAAAATTTTTCTATCTTCTAGTAAATTTATTAATTTTTTTGTTTTTTTCTCTTTATCTTTTAAATTTTGATTAAAAGATTCTGCACGCCCATTCCAAAAATCTTCGCAAGCATTAAAATCCATATCCTCTTTACTCCAATAATTTTTCCAATACTCTAATTCGGTTTTTTTAATCTCTTTCTTCAAAGAACCACAGCCTTTCTTTTCAACTTACTAATTTTGATAAATAAATTTTTATATAAAAAAAGCCCCTCAGATTTTAATAAAATCCAAGAGACCTTCCCATTTTTAAGTCTTCATGATTAAACATTAATAACTAATGCTTCAATGACTAATAATTTTATCCCCTTATTGTCAATGATTACTATTAAGGCAGGTCTCCTGGCTCACGATTCATTCTCCCCCCAACCTTCCCAGAACAAATATTGTTCCAGTGGTAAACTGAGGTTCGTCTTCGTATACAGTGGTGGGTCCGCGTCGTTTTTAACGATCTTCCCTATTCTCCTCAAATAATTATGAGGCACCTTAAATTCCGAAAAATATTAAGTTGTTTTGTTTTTAGGTTATCTTAGCATAACTTTTTTGATAATGCAAATAATTTGCATTATCAAATTTTCTTTCTAGTTTTAACATTTTGCCTTGAGGGTATAAATATACAAGCACAAGATAAGAAGGAGGAAAACATTATGAGAGTAAATTTAAAAGGAAAGAATGTTCAAATTACAGATGGTATTAAAGATTACGCTGAGAAAAGATTCCAAAGACTGGAAAAATATTTCGAAAAGGATTTTGAGGTTAATGCCACAATGTCCGTTGAAAAAGATTTGCATAAAATAGATGTTGTTTTACCATTATCAGGTTTCGTTATTAAAGGTGAAGATAAAACCAGAGACATGTACAACACTATCGACAATGTAATTGATAAGCTTGAAAGACAGATCAGAAAATACAAAACAAGAATTAACCGTAAAGGTAAGCAGGTTGATCCAAAGGATGAGTTTATTCCAGCTACTGAAGCAACTGAGCTTGAGATGGAAATCCCAGAAATAGTAAAAACTAAGAAATTTGCAGTGAAGCCAATGAGCAAAGAAGAAGCTGTTCTTCAAATGGGTCTATTAGATCATAGCTTCTTTGTATTCTTAAATGCGGATACTGATGAAGTAAATGTTATATATAGAAGAAATGATGGTCAATACGGATTGATAGAACCAGATTTCAACTAATATACAATTAATTGTGTTAATAAACCAAACCTCGGATACTAAATAATGTACCCGAGGTTTGCTAGTATTTGATGAAATAAAAATAAAAATAAAAAAAGTTTCCCTTTTCTTTGTAGATGTGTTATACTCTTCCTTGTAGAAGTTTAGAGCTTTTATTAGATTATTTAAAGGTAGGTTTTTTAAGATGATGCAAGGTAAAGTAAAATGGTTTAACTCAGAAAAAGGTTTTGGTTTCATTGAAGTAGACGGCGGAGAAGATGTATTCGTACATTTTTCAGCAATTCAAACTGATGGATTTAAAACTCTTGAGGACGGTCAAGACGTTCAATTCGATATAGTACAAGGCGACAAAGGCCCACAAGCAGCTAATGTAATTAAACTGTAATTAAGACTAATAGCGAATGAATCAGCACTGATATGAAAATATCAGTGCTTTTTTTATTGTTTTTTTAACTAAAAAAGATATATCCTCCTATTTTATCTAAAATAAGTGATATATCTTTTAATATTAAAATTTTTTGTTTTCTAAAGAATTTTGCTTAAGAAAGATTTTGTTCTCTCTTGTTGAGGATTATCAAATATCTCTTTTGGGATTCCTTCTTCTACCAGAAGACCTTCATCCATAAAAACAACCCTATCTCCAACTTCTCTTGCAAATCCCATTTCGTGGGTTACCACCATCATCGTCATTCCTTCATTTGCAAGATCTTTCATTACTGATAAAACTTCTCCTACCATCTCTGGGTCAAGAGCAGATGTTGGTTCATCAAAAAGCATAATTTTGGGTTCCATTGCCAATGCTCTTGCAATAGCAACTCTTTGTTGCTGCCCCCCAGATAAAGAATCAGGATAAACATCTTCTTTATCCGATAACCCAACTTTTTTTAGTAAAGCTTTTGCCTTTTCTGTTGCCTTCTCCTTAGACATCCCTTTAACTTTTATAGGAGCCATAGAAACATTTTCCAATGAGGTTTTATGTGGGAAAAGATTAAATCGTTGAAAAACCATCCCAACTTCTTCTCTAACTTTATTTATATCAACCTTGGGATCTGTTATCTCATTTCCTCGCACTACAATCTTTCCTGAAGTTGGCATTTCTAAAAGGTTTATACACCTTAACAAAGTACTTTTTCCCGAGCCCGATGGTCCAATAACACAAACAACTTCTCTTTCCTTAACATTAAGATTTATACCTTTTAACACTTCCAGCTTTCCGAAACTTTTTTGAAGGTTAATCACGTCTATCACTTATGCTCAACCTCCTTTCAAGATAAGATACTAATCTTGATATACTAAATGTCATTATTAGATACACAAATGCTATGGCGAGATATACTGGGAAAGAAGCAAAGGTTGCTGCTATATAAAGTTGCCCCTGTCTCGTAAGCTCGTGTACTCCAATAACCGACAATAATGAGCTATCCTTAAGTAAAATAATAAATTCATTACCCATTGGCGGTACTACCCTTTTAAAAGCTTGAGGTAAAATAACATTAACCATAGCTTGAGATTTAGTCATACCTAAAGAACGAGCAGCCTCCATTTGTCCTCTATCTATAGACTGTATACCAGACCTGAATATTTCCGCAACATATGCACCACTATTGATGCTACAAGCTATTACTCCGGCCATCAGTGGGGCCATTCTAAAAGTTTCTCCTGTTATTTCTCTTATTACTCCCGGAATTCCAAAATATATTAATAATATCTGAACAAGCAAAGGAGTTCCTCTAATAAAATCTACATATAATGTACTGATAAATTTTAATATCTTATTAGAAGATATTTTCATAAGACTCAATCCTAGTCCTATTATTGTTCCAAAAAAAACGGATAGTGCTGTAATTTGCACAGTTAAAGCAGCACCTTTTATAAGAAGGGGCATTACTGTACTTATATGAGCATAGTATTTAACTAAAGTTTCCAATATATCTCCACCTTATTGCAAAATAATAGCGTAACACTTATTAAAAGTGCTACGCTATCAGGTAATCCTAGAAGTACTCCTGAGTCAACTCATCATAATAGCCACTTTCTGTAAGCTCAGCAAGACCTGCATTAATTTTTTCTGCTAATTCTGTATCTTCAGAACGAACAGCAAATCCATAAGACTCACTTGATAGTGGCTCTCCAACCATTTTAATAGTGCCCGGTTGCTTAGCAATATAAGCCGTTGTTACAGGAAGGTCATTAATAACTGCATCAATACCACCATTTACAAGTTCCATCATAACGATATCAACTGTATTATATGTTTTTACTTCCTTAATTAAACCTTGAGCTAACAACTCTTCTGCTTTTTCAGAACCTGTTGTTCCGATTTGAACACCAACAGTTAATCCTTCAAGATCTTCAACAGAAGTAATTTCCATATTTGACTCTAGAACTGCAAGAGCAAGCCCTGCATTAATATAAGGTTCTGAGAAAAGAACTTCTTTAGCTCTGTCTTCCGTAATTGTCATACCAGATGCAATAATATCAATTTGACCAGACTGAAGAGCAGGGATTAATCCATCAAAACCAATACTTTGGATTTCAACCTCTAACCCTTGATTTTCAGCAATCTTCTTAATTAAATCAATATCAAAACCAATGATTTCGCCAGTTTTCTCATCTGTCATTTCAAATGGAGGGAAAGTTGGCTCTGTTCCTACGATAAGTTTCTTTTCAACATCTGCTGGAGTTTCAGCTTTTTCTTTAGTACAACCTACTGAAAATACTAAAAGAGCAACGAGCATTACTACCAATGCTGATTTAAAAAATTTGTTCATTATAATACCCCCTAATGTTTAAATAAATATTCAAAGACAATAATAATTATAACTATGCTAGTAGTTTTAATCAATAAAAAGTTAATTGTTTTTATTTTGTGTTATCAACAGGGACCTGTGTGAACATACATTCCCACAAATAATACCACGTAATATAAGGCTTTCAGCTTTTCCACTTTGAGTCAAGTTTCTGTGGATAAAGTGGATAAATCTGAGGATAAGTACCAATATTGAGGTTTTGCCTGTGGATAACTTCTTTGTGAAATCTTTATTTTCTTTTTTTTATTTTTAGGACCTTTAGGCATAATTTTCAACATTTTCATCTTTAAAACAGTTCTAATCTTTTTTAATTTTCATTTTTTTCCTTTTTCTTTTCTTTATAAAATATAAGTCTTTTCTTCTGTTTTTGAGTTGTGTAACCGTTCCACTTATACGAGCCCTTCTCAATAATTCCAGATCAACATCACCGATAATTATTGTTTCTATATTAGGATTACACTGACCCACAATACCATCTCTTGCAAATGTGAAATCAGAAGGACTAAATATCCCAGATTCTGCATATTGAACATCCATATTCTCAACATGAGTAAGGTTACCCACTGTCCCACAAATTACTGTATAAACTTGATTTTCAATGGCCCTTGCTTGCGCACAGTAGCGAACCCTTAAATATCCTTGACGATCATCAGTACAGAAAGGTACAAAAATAATCTTTGCCCCTTTATCAGCCGCTATCCTTCCAAGTTCTGGGAATTGGATATCATAACATATTTGAATAGCTATTTTTCCACAATCAGTATCAAATACATTAACTTTGTCCCCAGGTTTAATGCCCCACCACATTTTTTCATTTGGGGTAATATGAATTTTATATTGTTTTTCAATCGTTCCATCTCTTCTAAACAAATAGGATACGTTATATATATCTTCCTCATCTTCGAGAACAAAATGTGAACCACCAATAATATTAACATTGTACTTAACCGCTAGTTCTACAAATAGTTCTATATAATCATCTGTAAATTCGGTCAACTTTTTAACTTGCTGACTCGGAATCCATTCCCCTAAATATGAAAGTAATTGTAAAGTAAGATTTTCCGGAAAAACAACAAAGTCAGATTTATAAGAAGAACTTACATTCACAAAATATTCACACTGTTGAGCAAAATCATGGAATGATGATATTTTTTTCAACATATACTGAACAACGCAAATCCTTACAGGATGAGACTTAATATAATTCTGTTTTTTGGGTGCAGAATAATCTATATTATTCCATTCCATCAATGTAGCATATTTCAAAGAATCCTTGTCATCCGCAAGGTAATTAGTATTTATCCTTTTTACAACAAAATCATTTTTTAGTTGAAAAGATAATACAGGATCATAAATTTTGTGATCAATTACTTGTTTAACATATTCTCTAGGTGTAAATTCCTCTGCATATTTATGGTAATTAGGAATCCTTCCACCAATAATAATACTTTCTAAATTAAAACTTCTTGCTAATTCTTTTCTTGCTTCATAAATTCGATGGCCAATTTTTAAATCTCTGAACTCAGGATGAACCATTACCTCGATTCCATAAAGATGTTTCCCTTGTGGGTCATGATTAGTAATATAATAACTATCTGTAATCTCATCAAAAGTATGTTGATCATCATATTCATCGAAATCCACAATCAAACTAGAGCTAGACCCAACAATTTCACCTTCATATTCTACACAAAGTTGTCCTTCTGGAAATATCTTAAGATGACTTTCAAGGTGCTTTTTCTCCCAAGGAATCATGTTAGGAAAACATACTTTAGACAATTTTATTATTTCTTCGATATCTTTCCTTTGTATTTCTCTTACAATAATTTTTGTTTCAAACTTAGAAAAGTTATTTTCTTCCATTAAATTCACTCCTGTTAATAAATTGTTAATATGTTCTTAACCCCCAGCAAATACAAGGGATCGGGGATATAAAATTTTATTTTATTTTCTGTGGATAACGTGGATAAATCTGAGGATAAGTGGCTACATCTGCCTTTCTCCTGTGGAAAACTTTCTTTTCAACAACCTCCTGTTGATTATCTCATAAATTCTTTAAAATTTCCATTTAACACCGTATTTCTAAAGGGAATCTTAATTTTCTATCTTTTTCCTCTTTTTTCTGTGGATAACGTGGATAAATCTGAGGATAACTCTTTATATAAGGGTTTCGGCTGTGGAAAACATTTTAACGGTATTTATCCACTATATATTTTATTGACATTCATGTATCATATGTTAAAAGAACTTTTTTGGAGGTGAGTTATGTTTCTATTTTTATTCTTTTTAACAATTATAGTAATTTTTATCATAATAGAATTTGCAACTATTGCATTTAATTTAACAGGTTTAAACAAAGAAGCTTCACGTTTTCAGGCAATATCTCTTGTCACTAATACTGGATTTACCACAAAAGAAGCTGAACTGATTGTTCGTCATAGAGTCCGAAGGAAGATTGCTTATTTTCTAATGGGCACTTTTTATGTTTCTTTGCCTGTCATAATCACCCTTTTAATTATGATTCTTTCAACAGGATTTAGTAAAGGAGAGGTATTGATCCTCATTGGCTTTTTTGTTTTCTATTTTTTCTTCATAAGAAATAAAAAAGTCTTAGGAGTAATAGAAAATGCCATAAAAGCTATACTTATAAGATACGATATCGTTCCAGCTTCTTCTATAGAAGATCTTTTCGACTTGAAAGGAAATTATAAAATTGTCAAAACAATAATGGAAAACACTTCTCTTGCTGGAAAAAGAATTAGTGAACTTCGGTTAAACAATATAGATATTACAATCCTTGCAATCGAAAGGGGTAATAAATTGTTTAAAACTGTAAAAGGATCTGATACTTTGGAAATCGGAGATAAGCTTATCTTGTACGGAAATATAAATTCTATTAAAAATATTTTTGATTCATTCCGCCCATATCAATAAAAAAGGTTCAGTCAGCATAAATATATACTTTATGCCCTGAACCTTTTTATATTAGAATAAATTATGATGATCTAATTGCCTCGATAGGGCTAATTTTTACTGCTCTATCTGCTGGATAAATTCCAGCAATTATACCAATAGAAAAAGAAAATACTAAGGCAAATAAAGCTAGCCAAGGTGGAATAAGTGATATCGCTACATCACTCCCACCACCTCCAATTCCAAGACCTCCGCTAATCATGTTTCCTGCAAATTTATTTACAACAAATGAAAGAGAATAACTTAGCCCAAGTCCAATAAAACCACCAGCCAAACCAATTAATCCAGCTTCAGTAAGAAATAACATTCTAATGTCACCAAAAGTAGCACCAATTACTTTCATTACACCAATTTCTCTAGTTCTCTCATAAATTGACATAATCATTGTATTAATAATGCCAATTGCAGCAACCAATAACGTTATGCCCCCAATTCCACCCAACACTGCTTGAATTGTACGAGACATTTCCTCTATCCCTTCTAAATTATCCGCCATAGAGTAGGCTTGGTAACCAAGATCCCTTAGTTCTTTAGAAAGTTCTTTAGTTCTTTCAATACTTTCTCCCTTAACCCAAATGAAGTTATAATCATCAGGAGATGGACCTTCAAGAAGACCTTCTTTGGTTCTTTGCCTACTATTATTAGAAGCAGAGCCACCTTGAAGATATTTTCTTATTTCCCTCACCTCATTTAGAGGTGCATAAGCCGAGTAACTTTTATCCATCTTTTGAGGATCAATAACACCAATAACATTGAAATTAAATTTTCTTTCTTTTCCAGTATTGTTTCTTACAGAAAAGACTATTCTTTCATTAATCATTTTTACTGTAGGATTATATTCGTCGAGATAACGATCTTCCCAGGGTATTTCATCATATTCTTCAAAAGGCTTATTCGGGTCTCTAAAATTGTACCCCACCATTCCTCCAAGAACTATATTAAACCTATCATCTGCTTTTAATAATCTCCCTCTAGTTGTCTCAAATTCAAAATTTTTCATTTGAGATGGATCTAAACCTATTAACGAAAAATATCCTTGTCTTTTTCCCCAAAAAGCCTCTCCCCCAATTTCATAACCGGGACTAACACCGACTATACCAGGGATATTTTTTAGTTCTTCTACTGCATCATCGTTTAGAGGCTTTGCATCACCCATAGGATTACCTTCTTCATCAAAACGAATATTTGAATTTACTGTTATTTGATTTAGACTACCCCATTGAGCCATATTTTGAGTAATACTTTCTTTAAGACCAATACCCATGGATATCATAACTACTATAGATGTTGTCCCTATTAGAACACCCAAAACTGTTAATGCTGTTCTTACCTTCCGTCGCATTAAATTCTGGTAAGCCATTAACAATATATCAAGTTTACTCATAAAAATCTTCCTTTGATTTATTACGCTTCATTTTAAATATAACGATACCTTGAACAATAATTGCAAGAATTAACAATATTAATAGCCAATTTATTTTTTTGGCTTCATCAAAATTTTGATCTCCTGGGTATCCTTCTCCCATTCCATCCTGCGTTGGATCAATTTCTCTCATTGGCATAATATTCATCTCAAAATCCTTCTCAACTCTTACTTCTTCATTTCCAGCATCTAGGTAGGTATAGACAATCTTACCCTTAAGAGGTCCCTCTTCATTTGGTATTATGCGTCCTTGGTAGTAATCACTTATTCCTTTTTCTAAATTTCCAACGTAATATAGCGTATTATCTTTCTCAACATTACCTTCAATATTTACTCTGAAATTAGTTAGATCAACCTTCCCAACATTAACAAATTCTGAAGTAATATTCACCATTTCTCCAAGAAAACTTTCTTTAGGGTATTCAACCGAAAGAACTTCTAACATTGCATTCTGAATTACCGGAATATTTATTAACTCCTCTGCAGAAAGTTGCTTGCCCTTTTCATCTTCATATACTATATCTAATGGCACTATATATGTTTTTGCTGAAGCATTTGGATCCACAAAAATTTCTATATCTTTTCTTATTACACTTTTACCTGATATATTTTCAATAAAAAATGTATTAGAGCTGTTCACAGGAGAAAATACGGTACCACCAACAGTCTCATCTTCGACTTTTATCACTCCAAGTGAAAGCTTTAAGTTTTTAACAGGTCTTGGATTAGTATTTTGAATATAGAGACTCAATACTACCCGATTTCCAGCATAAACTTGCCCGGATGAAAGTGTATATTTGCTAACAATTACCCAAGGTGTTTTTCCAGCTGCATCCGAAGATCCTCCTGTACCAAGATAGATCTGAAGATCCTGTGTTTTTAGAACTTTATTGTCATCTTCAAAAGCAAACTCTAAGGTTGCTGTCTCATCTAAAATCTCATCTTTTTCTTCTATTAAAAAGGATACTGTGCCAACTCCTTTCCCTAATAGGTCTCCTAAATGTTTTTTACTACTAGTATCAACAACCAGGTAGTTTGCTCCACCATTAAAATTTACAGTAAGATTATTAGCCTTTTTTTCTCCCATGTTTTGATATGTCACATTTGCTTGAAATCTTCCACTTCCATTTGGTACAATATCAACTTTGTTAACTACAATTTCCGGACTTGTCTTGCCAAGATCAATTTTTATTGGTCTTGTTAAGCTCGATGAATCATATGTATTACCATTTTCATCTTGGTATTCAATTCTAAGTTTCATTTTATAATCTCCAAGATTTGCATCTTCAGAAACTTTCATACGAAGATTTATGTTTTTTCTCTGCCAAGTATTTGCATCTAAAACTTTAGGGGAATCGATAATTGAAACCGGATTTGAGCCATTATAGTCCTCAAAATCTAATACATAAACAAGATTATAGGCAAAATATTCACCTGTATTCTTGAAACTAATTGCAACATCAAACTCTTCACCCTTCGATACTATTTCTGGATAGTTGATTCCAGATATTAAGATATCTGGTTTCCCATCTACAATAATTCCTTCTACCGCTATACTTGTAAAACTTATAAATAAGAACATTATTAAAACTATACTAATTACTTTCTTCATGATTAAAAATTTCCTCCTTAATTATTACTCCGTCCTTTAGATGAATTGAGCGATCTGCTCTAGAGGCAACTGCAGGGTCGTGGGTTACCATTACCAGAGTAGAATTATTTCTTTTAGCAGAAGAAATTAGTAATTCAAGAATTTCTTCTGTTGTTTTACTATCAAGATTTCCAGTTGGTTCGTCTGCAAAAATAATTTTAGGATTATTTATTAAAGCTCTTGCAATACTTACCCTCTGTTGTTGACCACCACTCATTTGATTTGGTTTATTACCCATGCGATCTTCAAGCCCAACAATCTTTAATATTTCTCTCCCTCTTGCTTCCCTCTCTTTTTTGCTAATTCCTCGAAAAATTAAAGGTAAAACAGTATTTTCTAAGGCTGTTAGTGGAGACAACAAATTATAAGATTGAAAAATAAAACCTATGTAATTCCTACGAAAATCAGAGAGTTTTTTTTCTTTAATTTTATTTAAAGAAACACTGCCGATTACTATCTCACCCTTTGTTGGACGTTCAAGTCCGCTCATAATATTTAAAAGCGTCGATTTACCGCTACCCGAAGTACCTACAATTGATATAAATTCCCCTTGGGCAATTTCTAAATTAATTCCACGAAGAGCCTCAATCTTCTCATCACCAACTCGGTAATATTTCTTTAAATCTTTTATTTTTACTAACGGCTCCATTTTTTTCACCCCGCTTACCTTTTATTGCCTAATAAATTGTATAGCAAATATATTAATTATCTATGAATATACATTAAATATTGTACTAAATAAACCTCTAAAAAAAGAAAAGCCGGATATAATATCCGACTACATTTTTAAACAGGCTTTTGTTCTACAATAAGCACAATTACCTCCGCCAGGACAAGCATTAACAGCCATCTCTGGATATACATTTTTTTGCGGTTCTCTACACCATCCCAAAAGAAAGGTTATAGTTTTTTCTGGCTCAACAAGATAACTGTCCGTGACTTTTATGCGATCTTCCATTTCCAGTAGAGATAGAATTTGTTTTTGATAACTTAATCGGAAATCACCATACCCCGGACTAAATCGTAAAGTAGGAAATAATCCTCTGCTTCTTTGCTCTTGTTTTCTCATCTCAAACCATTTTTCTGCTAAAACCTCAACATATTGAGAAGCGTAAGAATCAGCTAAAGCTGCAAGATAATATTCACCCGAAGCCATTTTGTCATTAATTAATTCCGGGATACCTTTACCAAGAGTAACACAGCCAACAGTAATTTTTACAGCATCATTAAAAACTTCCCTTAAATAAAAACTCTCAACTTTAAATTCTTCTTCAAGATTCAACTCTTTATCGCCCATGGAAATAACACTAAGATCTTTCCAGACAATTTCTGACTTTATAGCTTTTCTAATGACTAAGACATCCTCAATAGATATGCCAGAAAGTTCTGGATATTTATTTACATCTAGCTCGGGAAATATGTTTTGCATTTTCTTAATCATTTTTCTACTCCGTCAAAAAAGATTTAGCCATTGAAGGATCTCCCATTGGAAAAATATGAACACCATGAACCATAGTTTTCATTTCTTCATATAGCTCTCTTGCTATTTCGATACCAGCTTCTCTTCCTTTGTCTTCAAGACGTTTAATAAGTCTCTCCGGAACGTGAATACCATTAACATTCTTATTTAAATAATGAGCAAGCTTTAAACTTTTTAGAGGCATTAACCCATATATAATTGGTACTTTTATATTGTGAGCTTTATTCATAAATTCTTCAAGCTGCTTCACATCAAAAACAGGCTGAGTTTGAAAAAAGTTTACGCCACTTTCAATTTTCTTTTCAACTCTTCTTAACTCAACTTCAATATTTGGAGCTGTGGGGTTAAGTACCGCTCCGATAAAAAAGTCCGTTTTATCTAAAAGAGGGTTCCCTTCATTATCAAAACCATTATTTAGTTTTTTGGAAACCTCGATTAAGCCAATAGAATTAACTTCAAATACCCCTTTTGCATTTGGATGGTCACCTTTTTTTGGACTGTCTCCTGTAATTGCAAGTATATTTCTAACTCCCATAGCATAAGCACCTAATAATTCTGACTGGAGTCCAAGGATATTTCTGTCTCTGCAGGTCAAATGAAAAATTGTTTCTAGACCCATGGTATTTTGAACAAGATGGGCAAGTGCAATCGGGCTCATCTTCATTCTCGCCATAGGGCTGTCCGCAATATTCACTGCATCAACAATCTTGGCAAGAGGTCTTATTTTCTCATAAGTATCCCAAGGATCAGCTCCTTTTGGGGGATCAACCTCAACTGTAACCACAAACTTTTTTTCTTGCAATTTTTCTTGTAAACTTTTCGCCAAAATTAAACCTCCTTTAGCCTTTCCATTACAGATATGGTATGGACAGCATCCTTACAATATCCATCCGCTCCAGATGAAGAAGAGTATTCTTCAGTGACGACCGCACCCCCACAAATAAACTTTTGTTTTGGGTATTTTTCTTTAATATATTTAATAGTTCCTGGAATTTCAGTCATTGTCGTTGTCATTAAAGCACTTAAACCAACAAAATCTGGGGAGTATTTTTCAACAGCTTCCATGAACATTTCTCTAGAAACATTCTTCCCAAGATCAACTACTTTATATCCATGATTTTTCACCATTACACTTACCATATTCTTGCCAATATCATGAACATCTCCTTTTACAGTTCCTATGACAAGAGTTCCTTTGCTCGCAAATTGTTCTCCCGCACCGAGAAAAGTTTCCAAATAATCAAATGCTTTTTGAGAAACTTCTGCACTTAACATTAGCTGAGGAAGATAATACTCACCTTTTTCAAATTTATCTCCAACGATATTTAAACCAGGAATTAACCCTTTATTTATAATATCTACTGGTGAGTGTTTCTCCTCTAATAATTCTGATACTGTAGAAAGAATATTTTTAGAACCTCTAACTACCAATTGAGAAACAGTTTCAAAGCTTGCTTTTGCATCTAATTTATCTTCTTCAAGAAAAGATTGCTCAGAATTTCTTTTTAGATAATGCTCTGCATGAGGATCTCTACCTGCAATTAGTGATGACGCTTCCCATGCACTCATTATTTCTTTGTTTTCAGGATTTACGATTCCTAAATCTAAGCCATTATAAATTGCAATCGCCAAAAATGCTGAGTTAATTTTACTTCTTTCTGGTAGGCCATGGGATACATTACTTACTCCAAGAACAACAGAAAGATCAAGCTTTTCTTTTATAAGCTTAATAGTCTCTAACGTTTCTCTAGCGGCAGAATCACTTGTTCCCATAGTTAAAACTAAACAATCTACAAAGATATCTTCTTTTCTTAAGCCATAAGATAGGGCCCTGTCCAATATTTTACTGGCAATAACAACACGTTCTTCTTTCTTTTCTGGGATCCCCTCTTCGTCCAAAGTAAGGGCTATAACTGATGCCCCATATTTTTTAGCTAAGGGCAATATGCTATCCATGCTCTCGTTTTCTCCATTCACTGAATTAATAAGAGCCTTTCCTTGATAATATTTTAATCCTTCTTCTATAACTTCTGGATCTGTTGAATCTATAACTAATGGTGTATCTATACTTTGTTGTATAAGATTAATTACTTCTTTCATCTTTTCTTTTTGATTAATATCTGCCATGCCTAGGTTGATATCAAGAAGATGTGCCCCTTTTTCTGTTTGGCCGAATGCATCATCTTGCACAACAGAAAGATCATTATTTCTGATGCTCTCAGCTAATTTCTTCCTGGCAGTTGGATTAATTCTTTCTCCTATTAGCTTTGGAAGATATCCTTCACCAATAAAAAGATGCTTACTTTTTGAAGCCAACCCTCTTGAAACCGCTAACTCTCTTTCTACTTCAACAAATTTTTCAGAAAGAGTTCTTTTATATGCTGAAGTATGCTCTGGATTACTACCACAACAAGAGCCAAAAAAACGAATTCCTCCTAGAGAAAAATATGGTTCCATATCTACCATAAACTGATTTGGTTTTAAGGGAAAATAAACCATACCATCCCTGAGTTCTGGCATCCCAGCATTAGGCTGAACTAAAAGAGGAAGATTTGTTACTTCGCGATATTTTTTCAATACTTCAAATAATTCAGTAGGACCGCCTGAACAATTTGCGCCAATACAATATACTCCAAGAGCTTCAAGGATAATCGCTGCAGATTCTGGAGAAACACCAGTAAGTGTTTTCTGCTTTTCGTAAGTTAAAGAGGCTATTATTGGTAATTTTGTTGCCTCCTTTGCTGCAATGACTCCGGCTCTTAGTTCTCCTAAGTCATTAAAGGTTTCAAAGATTATACAATCCGCTCCACCTTCAGCTAATGCTTCTATTTGTTCTTTGAAGACTTCATAAGCTTCCTCAAAATACATATCCCCTAAAGGTTGAAGAAAACGACCTGTTGGACCTACAGAACCGGCAACAAAACAGTCTTTTCCAGCAGCTTTTTTAGCAATCTGAGCCGCTTTTATATTAAATTCTTTTACTTTTTCTCCAAGGCCATATTCTTCAAGTTTAAATCTATTGCCACCAAAAGAATTAGTTGTTAAAAAATCCGCTCCACTATCTGCATACAATTTGTGAACTTTAAAAACAGCATCAGGATTTCTAGTATTCATTTCTTCTGGACATGCACCTGCCTCTAGCCCATTTTCTTGAAGCATTGTTCCTAATCCGCCATCAAAGATATAATACTTTTTATCAAACATATATTATTCCCCTCTGTTATATATTAACTCCATTTTTATTGCAAGCATTATAACACATTTTAATACATTATACTATTTCTTGCAGAAGATTCTCTAGCGCTTTTATTCCTTCTTCCGGATAAGATCTTTTCTTTAAATATTCTATTCTTTCTTGAATCCGGGTCATAAAATAATCTTTATATTTTATATCACTGAAATCCGCTTTATACCCTGAAATTTCCATTATTTCAATCTTTGAAAATCCATTCCAAGGTGTAAACTCTCCTTCGCCTACTATTATATTATCAAGTACAGTAATACTTACTTCTTTTGGAATTTCAAGCCCCATAAAAAAACCTGTATTTAGAATGTAGCTTTCTACATTTCTTTCTATAATTAACTTTTGAACTCTTTGATAATCCTTTTCCCCTGAATATGTGCGAAATGGATTTGCATAGGGTTGAATAATAAGAGGTTCTGTTTCTTTTAATAAATCAGAATCTGTATTTTTAATTTTAATATTTGATAAAGTTGCTCCAAAAGCTGCAGAAAGTTGGGGACATTTAATTTTTAAAACCGGGGGAAGTACTGGATCTTTCATTAGCCAAAAAATTATATCTGGAGAATTCTCCATACTTAACACCCTGTTTTGATGAGCACCACTTGCAAGAATAACTCTACCATTACCATTCCTCAAATCTTCTCCAAGTAAAATTTTTTTATTCTCTTTATTTATGGTAACACCCTGATTCTGAGCTGATAAAACATATTCCATACTTTTATCATCAAATTTCACATCATTAGTTTTGTCAAAGTAAGATTTTTCCATACTAATACTTCGCCCATTATTCAAAGAAATAATTAGTGCGTCATCATGAAGAAACTCCTCTTCAAGGTTTTCTCTATGTTTGTGGTTCATTAATACAGATTTACCAGAACCTGTAAGTCCAACAAAAAGAGCCGTTTTTGTATCTTCTCTATTTAAATAATATTTCTTTTGTCCTCCATGAAATGGAATAAAATTATTCCTTTCTGCAATTGCCCAAGCAAGTCCTAAGGTTCCTTTTTTATATTCTGCAAAAAAGTTTAGTCCAGCAATAACCCCTGCATTTCCTTCTCCATCATAAAGTGCTAGTCCTTCAGGAAATAGGTCAACTTTTGCATCAGGAATTCCCAATAAAAAGATATCACCCTCATTATTGAATTTTAAGGAGTTTTCATATAATTCTGTACTTTCTTCATTTATTTCTTGAAAATTAAGCATCCAATTATATAAAAGTCCTTCCCAACCCTCAGGAAGCAGCAAATGTGCTTTTACCATAAACTCACGATGTGTTCCAATATAAACAGAAGCATGATAGAAACTTCTAAATCTCTCTTTAAATACTAACTCTCTGATTTCAGCATCATATTCTTCCATACTAATTTCCTCATCACTATAATCTCTTCTTAAATTACCCTTTCTTTCTAAAATTTTTCCATCATTAAATAATAAAATTTTACTATCTTTAGGAATGCCATATTTTTCAGGATATTTTATTTTATGGTCTGTTATAATAGTTCCAGGAGACTTTAATGCAAGTTTATATGCTTCTTTTATTGATTCTACTTTGGTTACATTATTTCCATAAAAACTTGTTTCGATTATGCTTCTTAATCTCGACTTTGCGTAATTTGATACTGTTGCCATTTCTACACCTCTTTCAAAACACTCTCGACTTAGTTCCATATTCTGATTATAATATATATTCACTTCCTAATATAGTGATAAAGAAAGGTCTGAAAAATTTGAGAGATTTAAGCTTAGTTGATATTGAAGAAAATATTTTAAAGAAACTACAATCATCATGTGATATGAACCAAGAAGCATTGGAATATATAAAAAATGATCTTTCTACGATTTCATCCTTCGGCACAATAGAAGAAAGAAATATTTTAATACAAAAAGATAAAACAATTTCTAAGATTAATAATTTTGATATTGATTCTTCAATTCCTTTAATAAAAAAGATTATCGAAGTTTTTAGCAAAACTAACTTGTCTTCATTAAAAAGTACTTATTTTTCTAATGTTTTTATTTTTCATTCACCACAAAAACAACATACAATAAATATAAGTCTAAGTGAAAAGGTATATAAAGATCTTCTTCTACAAAAAGAAACCTATCTAGCTGTTATGAATTTCTTTGAGGAAATACAGGTTGAGGAAATTAAGATTCTAGAGGAAATAGATAAATGTATTCTTCTAGGAAAATGCATTCACCATTTATTGTCAGAAAATCCAGAAAAATATATTAAAGAACTCACAATCCTTCAAGAACGAATTTTTCAGATGGAGATAACCAAAAATATACCACTGCAAATTATTTCAAAGATTCACGGGATTCAAGAAATAATCAATACCTTGTTAATTCTCTTTGATAAGAATTTAACACCTGATTTTTCTTTATATCTAAGTTCATACAGAGAATCTCTCAATTTAAGAAAAGAAAAGAAAAAAGTAAGAAATCTAGAAAAATTACAATTACTATATTTAAATATTCTAAGAGATATTAAAAATCTAGAAATTATAGATGAAGACCTGGAAGAAAAATTTCAAGATTTTAAAGACGGAATACTTCTTTTGAATAAATAAAAGGCTGACCACTCTTCAGTGATCAGCCTTTTATTATTTATTTAACTTTGTTAATATCCATCCGCCTTTATTATCATTCTCAATTTTTATATCATCATAATAATAAATTTCATTTCCAAATATTTTCTCCGGTTCAATATAAAATACAGAATACTCCTTTGAAAGATATTTTGATGTTTTTTTAAGGTTCTCTAAATACTCTTCTAATGTCCAATTGTTATTATAAATAATCTCCGCATGAGGATGACCAACGTATCTAAAATGCCATGGTTCATAAACAATACTTGTTATCTCAGTTTTATCTTTTGGGTATCTTAAAATAAAACCATATTCTTTTCCTCTATTTAAAAGCCATTTTCCTTCAATTTCATTAGCAAAATCACTTACTAATGTTCTTCCTTCTCTAATCATCCTATTGTTACTAAAATCAATAGCTAGGCCACTTTGATGCTCACTGGTTCCGGGGATTGCGATTATCTCAGCAGCTTTATTGTAAGCATCTTCATAATTTAAGCCATAATTTAATCGATTAGAAGCTATGCGATTTGTAAACAATCTATCTTGATGAGCATAATCCCGATAAGTAGAAATTAAGATCAAGGGTAATTTATTTTCTTTATTAAAATCTTCTGCCATTCTTTCTAAGCTTAAAAGTGCTTCTTCGGATAATTTCATATTATTGTACATCGGTTGCAAATAAGGATTCTTGATTACTTTAAGGCTCTGATCTTCATAGTCTTTATTTAGTGTAAAATTCTTATTTACAAGAAATAAGTACCCTAGTGGATCTTCCCAATTCAGATTCACATAATTATAATTTTCCTTTTCTAATTTATCATTTTTGCCGATTTCAAGAATATTCTCTGAAACATTTATTTGTACTTGAGGTACTGATTTTATCACCTCAGCTTTAACATATCTTGAAACACCATCATCTGGAAGATCTGTTAAATATTCCGGGAAAGCAATTCTAAGAAGTTCAATTGGGATAAGATGCTCAGCTTGATTTTGCTTTTCTAATTTAAGATATTGTTTCCCTATCCAGATTTTATATTCGGGGAGAGATGTAATTTCTCCAAGTTCTTCCTGAGTAAATGTATATTTTTCAACCTGGGTGCTACAACCACTTAACAAAATTGTTATTAGTAAAAGAAAGATTACTCCCCATTTTTTCATCTCATTTTCTTTCCTTCCATCGTGGGATTAGTGGAAGACTTTCATACTCCTCTTTAATTAGACCAAGAATATGAAGATCTTCATATTGCCCATCAACAAACCTATGTTTTCTTAATGTACCTTCAGAAACAAATCCAAAACTTAAAGCAGATTTTAACCCTAAAGAGTTATTATTCGATATCATTAAATATGCTTTTTCAAAATTTAATTGATAAAAAACAATATCCAAAAGAGAAATCATCAAATCTACACCATAACCTGCCAAACGCTTTTCTTTCTCACCAATACCAAGAACTAGTTCCGCATTACCATTCTGTCTATCAATATTCCTGATACAACCGACACCGATAGGGCTTTCTTCTTTTTTTGATGCTACTAAATAATACACTTTATCAGTAGAAGGATCTTCAAGGCTTCCGCTTTCCCTAATATCCCTAAGAATATTTTCCATTGAAACACTCGAATAGGCATCATAGGAACGACGAAAATCTCTATCAAGATACCATTTCTGCAATATTTCTGCGTGTTTCTCTTCCATTTTTTTTAATACTACATATTTGCCGCGAATCATTTTTCTGCCCCCTTTCTGTCTATTTAATAGTGTAATACTTTAAAATCTTGTAAGATATTGGTCAAGTTCCCATTGATGCACTCTTTCATTAAATTGCTTTATTTCTAACTCTTTAGCTTCAATAAATCTCTCTGATACATGTTTACCCAAAGCTGACTGAATAAACTCATCTTTTTTAAATTCTTCTAGGGCTAATTCAAGGGATAAAGGAAGGCTCTCAATTCCAGCTTCTTCCCTCTCCTTAATGTTCATTTCATATATATTTTGTTTAACCGGTGCAGGAGGCATTATTTTCTCCTTAATGCCCTTAAGTCCCGCCTGCAAACATACAGCAGAAGCAAAATATGGATTACAAGAAGGGTCTGGACTTCTTAATTCTATTCTTGTAGATGCTCCTCTTTTTACAGGTATTCTGATTAGTGGAGATCTGTTCCCAGTTGACCAGGCAATATTAATTGGAGCTTCGTACCCTGGAACTAGTCTTTTATATGAATTAATCGTTGGATTCGTTACGGCTGTTATTGCTTTAATGTGCTTAATTATCCCACCCATAAAATAAATTGCTTCTTGGGATAATTCAAATTCACATGCTGGATCAAAGAAAATATTTTTACCATTAACATCAAATAAAGACATATTTGTATGCATACCTGAACCAGCTATTCCAAAAACTGGTTTCGGCATAAAGGTTGCATGGAGTCCGTGCCTCATTGCAATATTTCTAACCACATATTTAAAAGTCATTATATTATCAGCAGAATTTACTGCTTCGTTATACTTAAATCCGATTTCATGTTGCCCTGGAGCCACTTCATGGTGAGACGCTTCTGTTTCAAAACCCATTTTCTCTAAGTTAAGTACCATATCTCTTCTAGCATTCTCTCCAAGGTCAACTGGAGTTAAATCAAAGTATCCTGCTTTATCATTAGTAATTGTTGTAGGAACACCTTCATTATCTGTGTGAAATAAGAAGAATTCACATTCTGCCCCAACATTCATTAAATATCCCATTTCTTCGGCTTCTTTTGTAGCTCTCTTTAAAACATATCTAGGATCGC
Source organism: uncultured Eubacteriales bacterium (assembly GCA_964574445.1). Taxonomy (GTDB): domain Bacteria; phylum Bacillota; class Peptococcia; order Peptococcales; family SKKY01; genus SKKY01. Next base: position 5,561 of record CAZNNQ010000014.1, on the reverse strand, counting down.
CTTCAAAAGGTTTATTGTCATGGTCATACACATCACAAATTAACCTCGCTTCAGCTCCTTCATGACCCATCCAGGGAAACACAATGAAAGTATTAGGGTCCGGACGAAGATACATATCGGATTCTTCAATCCTAACATATCCTTCAATTGAGGATCCGTCAAACATTAACTCCCCATCTAATGCCTTTTCTAATTGTTTTGTTGTTATTGCAACATTTTTCAATACTCCAAACATATCAGTAAACTGGAGTCTAACAAATTCCACCCCATATTCTTCAGATAATCTTAGAACATCTTCCTTAGTTAAATTACTCAAAGTTCTCACTCCAATTCTCTTTTTAATTTTCAGAAATAATGCTTTCTGCTAACTTCTTCATGGAAATTCTTTTATCCATACTTATTTTCCTAATCTTTTCATAAGCATGATTTTCATCTATTTTATACTTATCCATTAAAATAGACTTCGCCTGGTCAATTACTTTCTTGTCAGATATCTTCTTTTGTAAATCTTTTAGCTCCTCTTTAAGCTTTGTATTTATATTATACTGTCTTATTGCCATCTTTGAAGAATTAAGCAGCAACTCCCTAGAAACAGGTTTCTTTAGTATTCCATATACAGAAGGAGGAAAATCATAAATTGATGGCAATGAATCTGTACCTATTATTATTATTGCTCCTAAGTTTTCATAATCAATAACTTCCGCAAATTGATTTAAACTCATTCCATAAAAGTTTTCATCAACCAAGATAAGGTGGATTTTCTGAGTTCTTAAAATTCTAATCCCTTTATATGGATCTTCAGTTAAAAAAGTTGTTTTAAATCCACTATTCAGAAAAAAGTTCTGGTAAACCATCCCTTTCTTTTGATCCTTCATTATTATTAAGATTTTTTCATGAAGCAAGCCTTCCACCGCCTTATACTCAGCATGACTATTCTATCAATATTTTTACACAAAAAAAAGAGCATTTTAACAAATGCTCTTAAAAGTAAATTTATTTATTATGTTAATTAAAAAGTAAAGTTCGTTTGTTCTCCATTTTTTGTAACCGTAAGCATAACATTATCTGTAAGAATATCTGAATAACAGAAGGAAACTCTTCTCTCAGATTCTCTTTCCTTAATTTTTACAATAAAAATATTAGGATAAGTACTTTCGAGAACTCCCGTACGCTCTACAACCTTTTTTCTGCCTTTGTTTGCTCTCAGCTGTATGGACGTTCCAACGTAGGGCTGTAAATTTTCCTTAATTTCTGTCAATATTTCTTTGTTTATCGACATACAATCACCCTTTACAATTTGATATTTCTATTATATAACAGTTTGGGTGGTTTGTCAAACAAAGCAATTATTATACCTACTGATATTTATCCTGTCAATGTGTTAATTTAAATTAAATCTTCTGTTATTTTTCTGCAAAGATTTTTCCTAGCTCCATATATATTTTTAATGGAAGTTCTTCGCCTCTTACCTTTTCTCCGTAGCCAGATTCCATTAAGAAAGAAATTACCTTCTCTTTTTCTAAATCTAGACTTTTTATAGAATTTAAAAAGGTTTTTCTTCTTTGAGTAAAGGATGCTTTCACTATCTTCTTGAACATCTCTTCTTCTTTTATACTAAGTTGTCTTTTTTCATATTTGGTAAATTTAACAATTGCTGAATCCACTTCCGGTTCAGGAGAGAATAGTTTTTTTGATACCGTAAACATATACTCTACCTTGGCATAATAGTTTGCCATTAAAGTAAGGGCTCCATAATCCTTTGTACTGGGACTTGCTTGAAGTCTCTCTCCTACTTCCTTCTGAACCATTACGACTATCTGAGAAAGAAGATCAGCCTTCTCAAGAGCATTAAAAAGCAAAGGGGTTGTAATGTAGTATGGAAGATTAGCAATCATTTTATATTTAGAAGCCTCGGGAGCGAAATTCTTTACCACGTCATCAAAATTTACTTTTAAAGCATCTTCGTTAACTACTCTAATGTTGGGAAAATCTTTAAATTGTTCTTCCAATATGGGTATAAGAGTCTTGTCTATTTCCAAAGCAATAACCAAGCCAGCTTTTTCTGCAAGTACTTTAGTAAGGGTTCCAGCTCCAGGTCCGATTTCTAAAACGATATCTTTTTTAGAAATATCTCCAGCATCTGCAATTCTTTCTAAAAGATTCACGTCTGTAATAAAATTCTGGCCAAATCTTTTTTTAAATTTAAAATTATGTTTCTTTAATAAATCACTTGTTTTCATTATTTTCCAGCCATTCTTTTATTTTTTCTTCAAGCTCTGATCTTTTTATACCAAATGCATTTATTTTTTTTAAAAATTGTTTTCCATTAGCATGCCCTATGCCAAAGAAGTCAGAAAGATATTCTCTAAGTGCTTTTGAATTATTTTCTCCAGTTAATCCATAATGAATCATGTCATCCCAAGTATATTCTTCCTCATTAGAATTAATTGTTACCTTTGCGTTTTTTAAAGCATCAATAATAGCAGCAGGAGAAGCAAACTCAATACCAAATTTCCCTGTTTTGGGATTAATTGCATCTTCTCTTCTCAAAAAAGCCTCTTTTGCGTCAGGAACTACAGCCTTAACCATCTTCCTTATTTTATCCCCTGGATAATCCGGATCTGTGAATATAATTATCCCTTTTCTACTTGCACCGGTTTTTATTGTTTTCATGATTTCATCATTAAGGCCAAGACCCGAGGTCGTTATGCACTCTGCATCTACAGCAGCTTTAATCGCTCGGACATCATCCCTGCCTTCAACAACAATTATCTCTTTAATTTTCAATTCTAAAAAGCTCCTTGCCGTTTTTCATAGTTTGTTTAGCAACTTCTTCTATTGTAATTCCTTTTATTTCAGCTATTTTTTCTGCCACATATTTAACCTTCGTTGGATCATTTCTTTTTCCTCTAAAGGGATGTGGAGTTAGATATGGGGAATCCGTTTCAATTAAAAGATGCCTTAAGGGAATTTCTTTTACTACTTCTATCAGCTTCTTGGCATTTTGAAAGGTGATTACACCACCCACAGAGAGATAGAAACCTTCCTTAATCACTTCTCTGGCCATTTCCAAGCTTCCAGAATAAGCGTGAAAAACACCACCATTAACTCCCGCCTTTTCTTTCTTAACAATCTCTAGGATATCACCATGGGCATCTCTATCATGAATAATTATGGGCATTTCAAGTTCTTTAGCAATATCAATTTGCCTCACAAAAGTTTTCTTTTGATGTTCTCTTGGAGCACGGTCCCAAAAATAATCCAGACCCATTTCTCCAATAGCTTTTACCTTTGGGTACTTTCCATAATTATAAAGGGTTTCCCAATATGAATCACTTGCAGCTTCTAAGCTATCAGATGGATGTAGGCCTACTGCAGAATAGATAAAATCATATTTATCAGAAAGTTCCAAGCTTTTTTTAATATGTTCTACATTAAAGCCGACATTAAGTACTAATGATGTCTCAGAATTTTTTATTTCTTCAATTACCTGTTCCAAATCATCTTTGAATTTATTATCTTCAAGATGGGCATGTGTATCAAAAAACAATTTATAACACCTCTTATTTCTTAATTAACAGAAGTTGTACCTGAAGGAAAGTCCTTATTAATGGTTACTACCTCTAAGTCCAAATCATCTTCTAGTGATGCAGATAAAATCATCCCTTGAGATTCTATTCCTCTAATTTTAGCTGGCTTTAAATTTGCAACAAGAATTACTTTTTTACCAACAAGCTCTTCCGGTTTGTAATATTTGGCAATTCCAGACACCACAGTTCTTATTTCATTACCCAGCTCAACTTCAAATTTTAACAATTTATCTGCTTTTTCAACTTTTTCTGCCTTTAGTATTTTAGCAACTCGAAGATCAAGCTTTGCAAAATCTCCATACTCTATTTCTTCTTTTAATATTAGAGGCTCTGGTTTTTCCTCTGCTGCTGTCTCCTCAATTTCCAACGAACTTAAATCAATTCTTGGGAATAATGTATCTCCCTTGGAAAGTTTTATTCCAGCCTCCATTTTTCCCCATACTCCTGCCTCATTCCACTGAGCATCAGCAAAATTAAAGGTAATCTGTTCTTGAACCTTAGCTGTAATATTTGGCATTGCTGGCTTTATCATAACTGTAACAATTCTGATTGCTTCAATTAAATTATATAAAACTGTTCCCAATCTTTCTCTGTCCTCAGGATTCTTCGCTAGTATCCATGGTGCAGTTTCGTCTATATATTTATTCCCTCTGTTTACTATTTTCCAGATTTCAGCAAGTCCATTACTGAAATCCAGCTTATCAATATGTTCAGATGCTTTTTTGTATGCTTCAAGAGCTACATTTTGAAGATCCTTGTCAATATCCTGAATATTAACTGGTTTTGGAAGAACTCCATCAAAATATTTAAGAACCATAGCAACTGTTCTGGAAACCAAGTTCCCGTAGTCATTTGCTAAATCAACATTGTATCTTGTAATTAAAGCTTCTTCTGAATAAAAACCATCCTGTCCGGCGGGTATTTCTCTTAATAAGAAGTACCTGATAACATCTGCACCATATTTTTGAATAAGAACTTTAGGGTCTACAACATTCCCTTTAGATTTGGACATTTTTCCACTATCTAAAAGAAGCCAGCCATGACCATAAACCTTTTTAGGCAACTCAAGTTCAGCTGCCATAAGAATAATAGGCCAAATTATTGTATGAAATCTTACAATATCTTTCCCCACCAAATGAATATCTGCTGGCCAAAATTTATCAAATAATTCTTTATTATCTCTACCATATCCAAGAGCTGAAATATAGTTTGTCAAAGCATCAAACCAAACATAAATTACGTGACCATCTTCAATAGGTACAGGGATACCCCATTTGAAAGTTGTTCTTGAAACACAAAGGTCCTCAAGACCTTGTTTAATGAAATTGATCATTTCATTTTTTCTTGTTTGAGGCTGAATAAAATCTGGATTTTCTTCAATATATTTCAATAATCTGCCTTCATACTTAGACATTTTAAAGAAATAGCTTTCTTCTTTTATTGTCTCTACATCCCTACCACAGTCGGGACATTTTCCCTCTACAAGCTGTCTTTCTGTAAAAAATGTTTCACAGGGTGTACAATATTTACCTTCATAAACAGACTTGTAAATATCCCCCTGATCATATATTTTTTTAAAAATATAGTGTACTGTTTCTTTATGTCTTTCATCTGTTGTTCGGATAAAATCATCGTACTCTATATCTAAGTTTTTCCATAAATCCTTAAAGCCTGCAACTATATTATCAACGTATGCCTTTGGCTCCATATTATTTTCTTTTGCTGTTCTTTCAATTTTTTGTCCGTGTTCATCGGAACCAGTAAGGAAAAATACATCAAAATTATTCATCTTCTTATATCTACTCATTGTATCTGCCATAACAGTAGTTAAAGCATGGCCAATATGTAAATTTGCACTTGGGTAATAAATTGGGGTCGTAATATAAAATGTTTTTTTCATTAAGAATCCACTCCTGTAAAATATTTGTTCTATTTTATCATAAATTTCTGATAAATATCATTTTTACTATG
>CAZNNQ010000013.1:0-34401 GCA_964574445.1 uncultured Eubacteriales bacterium | reverse complement strand
TAGTTCCATGGTATACTCATGGTTGAAATTTGGGAAGCCGGATATTACATTTACTCTAAACGGTGCCTAGGCTGGACTTGTTGCCATTACTGCAGTTGCAGATGTTATGTCTCCAATTGGATCAATAATAACTGGTTTATTTGCAGGTGTAATTCTTGTAATGGCAGTACAGTTGTTTGACAGAATAATAAGAATAGATGACCCAGTAGGAGCAATTTCGGTACATGGTGTTTGCGGAGCTTTTGGAACATTTGCTGTAGGTATTTTCGCTCTTGATGGTGGCCTTGCTTATGGAGGAGGAATTGACTTACTTTTTGCTCAAGCAATTGGTATAGGAGCAACTTTCCTCTGGTGTGTAACAATAGGATTTATTTTAGCAACAGTAATTAAAGCTACTATTGGGATCAGAGTTCCTGAACATGAAGAACTTAATGGATTAGATATGGAAGAACATGCAATGTCAGCATATAGTGAGTTTTATATAGATCTGCCTCCAATTGATGTTACAGTAAAAAGCAAAGTAATAAGTGAATAACCTAGAATTAAAGGTACTCCGGCTATATTTTTTAGCTGTGGGTACCTTTTTTTTATTCCTGAAGAGTGCTAAAATATAGAACAGTTTCTAGGACAGGGGTTTTTAATAAATGAAGGAAAAAGGGACATCAGGAATTTTGAAGGATTGGTACTCTTTTAATTTAAAATTAGTTTTACAGGGAATAATTATTGGCTTGTTTACTGGCTTAATAATCGTTTTTTATAGAATCGCAATTAGTTTTGGAGAAGAATATAGAGTAAAAGCATATGAATTATTTGCGGGAAAGTCTCTATTGATGATTTTACTTTGGTTTGTTTTTTTAGGATTTATTGGTATATTACTTGGTTATTTAATAAGACTAGCACCAATGTCCAAGGGTAGTGGAATTCCACAGATAAAAGGTTTCTTGATTCATCAGGTTAAACTTGACTGGTTTCGAGATATCATTGCAAAATTTATCGGTGGAGTCATTGCTCTTGGCTTTGGTTTGTCCTTAGGAAGGGAAGGTCCTTCAGTTCAAATTGGTGCTGAAACTGGTTTAGGTTTTAGCCGTTTAAACAAAAGACTTCCTGTTGAAGAAAAATTTTTAGTAACAGCAGGTGCCAGCGCTGGATTAGCATCAGCTTTTAATGCTCCTTTAGCAGGAGTAATGTTTGCTTTGGAGGAATTGCATAAATATATATCCCCAGTATTACTGATGTCTGCAATGGCTGCTTCTGTTACAGGGGATTTTGTCTCTCGTTATTTTTTTGGGCTAGGTCCAATTTTTCAGTTTAAAAATATGGATATCCTTCCCCTTTCAACTTATATTTATGTAATTTTTTTAGGAATAATAATTGGATTTTTAGGAAAACTATTTAATTGGATCATCCTATTTGTGCAAATAAATTATAGTGAAAATAATTCGATTAAAGATATCTTCAAACCCGTTCTTCCCCTCTTGATTTCTGGTGTTTTAGGGTTCACTTTACCAGAGGTTTTGGGTGGTGGGCATCATCTTATTGATGATTTAAGTGCAGGACATTTAGCAGCTGGATTTATCTTTTTTCTATTTGTTGTAAAATTAATATTTACAGGGATTTCTTATGGGTCTGGTGTTCCTGGGGGCATATTTTTACCAATGCTTGTTCTTGGTGCTCTTGCTGGGAAGGGCGTTGGAGAAGTACTTTACAGCTTCGGAATGTTATCTGGAGATTATGTGCTAAATTTTATGACCTTGGCTATGGCTGCATTTTTTACAGCAGTTGTAAAGGCCCCGATCACAGGAACTGTTTTAATAATGGAAATGACAGGAACTTTTAGTCACCTTCTAGCTCTAATTACGATATGTCTGACCTCCTATATTACAGCAGATGTTATCGGTTCAAAAGCGATTTATGAAACTCTTCTAGAGAGAATCCTAGATAAAAACAAGAATCCTTCAGAGAGAAGAAAAAAGAGCAGAGGAAAATCAATATTGGAGGTTCCGGTAATGGCTGGTTCAAGAGTTGATGAAAAAAGAGTTAAAGAAATAGAATGGCCTGTAAGGTGTTTAATAGTTAGTATAAGGCGTGGAGAAGAGGAAGTAATACCAGATGGTAATTATCAGATATATGCGGGTGACTTTTTAGTAATTTTGGCTGATAATGAAGAAGCCCCTCTAGTTAAAGAGGAGCTTTTAAAAATGACTTCAGCGTAGTTAAATTAAAAAGATTTTTCATCTAATTGATTCAAGTTATAGGTGTTAATAATATTAATAAGCTTTAGAGGATATTGAGAGTCGGTTGCATAACCGGCTCTTCTTAATGCCCAAGCACCTTGAGTTCCATCATGCATAACATCGCGGAAGATAGAATATCTTTGAGCATTTAATAGTAGATTCTTATGGTCATTCCAACTCTGATTTATATTGCTGTAAGCTCTGAAATCGGCATCAATTCTAAAGACTGTTCCATTATATTCTTCCCAGGTATTTGAAGTAACTGAACCTGCTGGTCCACTCCCCTTTATTCCAAATAAATTATTAGAAAATTTACCAGTATATTTATCTACAGGAACACTTTGCCCCCAACCAGTTTCTAATATTGCCTGAGCAGTTTGAAGAGCTGCAGACATTCCGGTTTTTTGGGCAGAATCTAGAGCAAGACCAGAAGCCAGACTTTGAAATTGGCTTTTTTCAACAACAGGTTTAGCTGTATAAATAGTTCCTAGAAAAACTCTGAATTTGATCTTTTCGCTAATTATTTTTTTGCCTTGGTATTCTCCTTCGACGTAGATTACTCTGTTTCCATTATCTTCTTGTTCAGGAGTCCAAAGAACTTCTTCCTGCAATGGGATACCACTCATTATAGATTTTCTTGTACCAGTATTTTGATTTTCGAGAAAAACATTAATATTTGTTGCTTCAACATTGCTATTAATCTTTATTTTTTGAGAAGTTGTAAGTACTTGATTTGGGCCAATTCCCTCAAGAATAATTCTTGGTGAACCTACAACATTTACATACACTGGTTCGCTGGTGTAAGTAACAAGACCAGTATCTTTTACTCTTACAAAAAGTTCTTTGCTTCCACTATCTTCAGGTTTAGGAAACCACTTGAATGAGCCATAACCTGAAGAGAAAAGTATAGTTTCTTGCTGTGTTAAAGGGTCTTTCATAATATATTGAGTTTCACTTACTTCAAAATTACGAACAGTAGAGAGATTAACTGGATTTTGTATAGTGTTTCCACTTTTAACGCCCCCAAGAGATAGGCTTTGTAACATTCCGATCTCGATGTTTATTGGAGTACTCTCGAAAAAATTATTGTTATTATCATAAGCAATTGCTTTGAGAGAAACAGAACCATTATCATTAGTCATGAAAGGCCAAGTGAAAGGGCCGTAAGGATCTGCTTCAGTGGTTATGATTTTTTTATCTCGGTCTAAATAAGTCATCTCATACTTAATATACTTTGGAGCGAAATTTAAGTTAACACTGAAAGTTTGAGGACTATTGGTAATTTTTTCACCATTTTGTGGAGATGTAATAGCAATCTCTGGAGTGATATTCAAATTTACCGAAGATGCACTTCCTTTTATAAAGTTACCATTACTATCATATAGGGCTGCGAAAATAATTTTATCACCCTGGCTCTCAGTTTTTGGAAGCCATTTATATATTCCCTGAAGATTAGAACCCCTTGCAATCATGTTTCCTTTTCTTGATATCGGATCAAGTAGATAGTATCTTACTTCTGTTGCTTCAGTGGGTAATTCTTTGGTTGTTCTTAAACTTAAAGTTGTTGTCCCATGGATATTTTCTCCCGGAGAAATAACTACTTCCAGGTCGGAATATGGTGTATATGGGATTTTAGCTGAGGAGTCAATCTTAACGGTTTTTGTTGCATCATCCCAATCGATTCCAGCTCCTAATATATTACTAATCATTCTGAGTGGAACAAAAGTGCGATCATTTATTATCTTGGCAGGTATATCAACAGTATCGAAAGTCTTGCTGCCTTTGCCAACCTCAAAAATCAGACTATCTATTTTTAAGATAACAGATTTATCTTCTTGTTCAATTAAAACCGTACGATCAATTTCATTCCATGTTACAGTAGCTCCTAATTCTTCAGAGATTACTCTTATTGGAACTAAAGTACGTCCCTGTTCAATAACTGCACTTGGTGTTGAACTTACAACATTGTTGTCAATAACCAGTTTTGGAAAAGTTTGAGAAAAGGATGGAATTACCATTAATTGAAAAAAGCATGCTAGTATTGAAAACAATATTAAATTTTTTTTATTGTATATCATATGAAGATCTACCTCCTTTTTCTTTTCTTTTAATTATAACATATAGTATAATGTTCATTTAGAAAGGAAGTTGAAAAATGTCGTTAACTGAAATAAATAAAATTTTAAATAAGGTTGAAAAACCATTACGTTATTTAGGTGATGAATATAATGTTGTGAAAAAAGAATGGGACAAGACTTCTGTAAGGTCTATTTTTGCTTTCCCAGATTTATATGAAGTTGGAATGAGCCATCTTGGACTTAAAATAATCTACAATATAGTCAATAACCATCCAGAGATGTTAATGGAAAGAGTATTTACACCTTGGGTAGATATGGAAGACGAATTAAGAAAAAATAATATTAGTATTTTTAGTCTTGAAAATAAAAAACCAATCAATGAATTTGATGTTATTGGATTTACGCTTCAATATGAAATGACCTTTACTAATATTTTAAATATTCTTGATTTGGGTCAAATACCTAAATTGTCAAAAGATAGAACAGATGAAAATCCGTTGATAATTGCAGGGGGACCTTGTGTTTATAATCCAGAACCACTTTCTGATTTCGTCGATGTCTTTATTATCGGAGATGGAGAAGAAATTATTATTGAGTTGCTTGAAGAAGTTAAAAAGAATAAAGAACTAAATAAGGGAAAATTGAACAAAGAAATTTTGCTAAAAGAGTTAGTTAAAATATCTGGACTATATATACCATCCTTTTACAAAGTTAACGAAGAGGGTATAGTAAGTTCTGTTGTACCAGAAGCACCTTGCCCTGTTCTGAAAAGGACAGTTCAGGACCTTGATCAAGCCGAGTTTCCTTTAAAACCAATCGTTCCTTATATTGAAACAGTACATGACAGAGGAATGGTTGAAGTTTTGAGAGGATGTAATAGAGGATGCCGTTTTTGTCATGCTGGTATAGTATATCGACCTGTAAGAGAAAGAAGCAAAGAAGTTCTGTTAGATCAGGTTAAAGAAATAATTAAGAATACTGGCTATGATGAAGTTGCATTTACTTCACTAAGTACTAGTGATTATAGTGGAATAGAAGGCTTAATAAAGGAAACCGCTAATGAATTTAGCGACAAAGGAGTAGGTATATCCTTACCATCACTCCGGGTTGATAACTTTTCAGTAAATATTGCGAAAGAAGTTAGTCGTGTTCGAAAGAGCACCCTTACCTTTGCTCCAGAAGCTGGAACTCAGAGAATGAGAGATATTATTAACAAAGGAGTAACTGAGGAAGGAATGCTTGAAGTTGCTAAGGCGGCTTTCGAAGAGGGATGGAAGAATATTAAGTTATATTTTATGATAGGTCTTCCATGGGAAATTGATGATGATGTTATTGGTATTGTAGATCTAGCGAGAAAAGTTCTTGCAGAAGGTGATAAAGTATACCAGGATAGCCATCATAAACCAACAGTAACTATTTCTGTTGCAGCCTTTGTTCCTAAGTCGCATACGCCATTTCAGTGGGTTCCTCAAGATACTCCTGAAGTTATTAGGCAGAAACAAATTTTAATGAAGAAAAATATTCGTAATAAGCGTATTGTTTTTAACTATCATGACGGCCAACTTGGAGTAATTGAAGGAGTCTTTGCCCGAGGAGACAGAAAAGTAGGTAAAGCTTTACTTAGAGCTTTTGAAAAAGGTTGTAAACTAGATAGCTGGCGTCAGTTTTTCAGTTATGACAAATGGTTAGAAGCCTTTGAAGAAGAAGGTATTTCTTTGGAAAAATATAATTTTAGAGAACGAGGACTTGATGAAGCTTTCCCGTGGGATGTAATAAATCCTGGTGTAAGGAAATCTTTTTTAAAGAGTGAGTATGGAAAAGCCAAAGAAGGAGAACTTACTGGAGATTGCAGATTTACATTATGTAGTGTTTGTGGTGTTTGCCAGGATCTTCCTGTAAAAATCGATTACAAGGGGGACCGTGAAATTGAAATTAAGAGTTAAGTATAGAGTGACTGAAGAAGGACGTTTTTTAGGACATTTAGATTTGACAAGAACTATAATGAAAGTTTTAAGAAGAGCTAATCTTCCAGTTATGCTTTCAGAAGGGTTTAATCCCCATCCAAAATTATCTTTTGCGATGCCCTTATCTGTTGGACATACCAGTGAGGGAGAATTTTTTGAAGTAGTTCTAAAAGAGGATATTTCTGAGGAAAAGTTCAAAAAGGTATTTAATGAATCTTCTCCCAAGGCAATTCATGTATTAGAAGTTAAGGAAGTTAAGGGTAATCCAAAATCAATGTCTAGTATGATAAATAGTGCAAAATATATTCTAAGATTTGAGAAGACGGATTGCATTTTATTAAAAGAAAAAGCAAATAGTATTTTAGAGGAAGAAGAAATAAAAATAATTAAAAAAAGTAAGAAAAAAACAAAAGAAGCAGATATTAGACCATTTATTTATGATATAGTAGTTTCTAGTTTAGAAAATGATGAGTGTATTGCAGAAGTTTCAATTGCTCATGGAAGTACGGAAAATTTAAAAGTTCAGGAATTAACAAATTTATTTTTAAGTGATGAGATATCAATTGAAAATATAAGTACAGATAGAAAAGGATTGTACGTCAAAAAAGGTGATACTTATTCTGATTTGATGGAAATCTTAACAAATGTGGGGTAGTTATGAGACAGGAGCTAATAATTCAGGCATGTGAAGAAGAAGTACAGATTGCAGTGCTGGAGGATGGAAAGCTTTCGGAATTGTTTTTTGGAGACTCTATTAAAGAGGGTTATTCAGGAAATATCTATCTAGGAAGGGTTGAAAATGTTCTTCCAGGAATGCAATCTGCTTTTATTGATATTGGACTAAATAAAAACGCTTTTTTATATATAGAAGAAGCAATAGTTAATGGTGATATCAAAGAAAATAAGGAACAATATATTGGTGATTATGTTAGAAAAGGTGAAGAACTACTGGTCCAAGTTATTAAAGAACCAGTACGCCAAAAGGGATCTAGGGTAACCAGACAAATTACTTTGCCAGGTAGATACTTGGTACTAATGCCTTTAAATGATCATCTAGGAATTTCAAAAAAAATAGAAGATCAGGATAAAATAGAGTATCTCAGAGAAATAATGGAAGAAATAAAACCAAAAGATATGGGTGTAATAGTTAGAACTGTAGCTGAGAATGCATCGGAAAATTGTCTTAGGGAAGATATGGAGATGCTTTTAGAATTATGGGATCAAATAAAGGAAGTTGCTAATAATTCCCACTCTCCAGCCCTTATTCATACGGAAAAACCAGTCCTTGAAAAGATCATGAGAGATATTATGAATCACAATGTGAAAAAAGTTGTTGTTAATGATAAAGACAATTATGAAAAACTTCTTCTTTTTAGTAAAGAGGAGGGCAACGATTTTAAATTAAAGCTTATTCAAGAAAGAGATCTTTTTTCACATTTTGATATAAAAAACCAGATTAATACAGCTCTTTCTAGAAAAGTTTGGTTGGATAATGGCAGCTATATTGTTTTTGATGAAACGGAAGCACTTACATCAATTGATGTTAATACGGGGAAGTTTATAGGAAAAAACAATGTATTTGAAGATACAATTCTTGAAACAAATCTGGTTGCAGTGAAAGAAATTGTAAGGCAGATTAGATTAAGGAATATCGGTGGCATAATTATTATTGATTTCATTGACATGCAAGACAAAGAAAAGAAGGATTTTTTAGTTGAAGAGTTGAATAATGAATTAAAGAAAGACAGAATAAAGAGTCATATTTTTGGGATTACTCATCTTGGTTTAGTTGAAATGACAAGAAAGAAAGTGGGAAGTGCTCTTTCTTCTGCTTTTGAAAGAAAATGTCAAAACTGTGAAGGCAGGGGCAAGGTTACATCCGAGAGACTTGTTTTTTCAACGATTAAAGAAGAACTAAAAGTTTTAGTAAGAGAAAATGGATATAAAACACTTATTGTAAAAGTTTCTTCTTTTATGTACAGGTATTTACTTAATCATAACGCAAAGATCATTAAGACGATGGAACAAAAACTAGGAATTATTATTGTTATAGTTGAAGATTTTAATTATAGAGACGACTATTCTGAAATCGAAGGTATTTTATAAATGAAATTATGGGCAATAGGAGACCTTCATTTATCTTTTGATAAAGAGGGTAATCTTTCAAAACCCATGGGAATCTTTGGAAAAAATTGGGAAAATCATGATCTTAAGATAAAAGAAAACTGGGGAAAAAACGTATCCTCAGAAGATCTTGTGTTGATCCCTGGAGATTTTTCATGGGGCATGAATCTTGAAGATATAAAACAAGACATAGAATATTTAAACAAGTTGCCTGGTAAAAAGCTGCTTCTTAGAGGTAATCATGATTACTGGTGGACAAGTAGTAAAAAAATGAAAGAATTCTTTCCTGATAATATAAAATTTATTCAAAATGATCATTATCAGGTCAATGAAGAATTATATGTTTGTGGCACAAGAGGATGGTCTGTTCCAGGAGAAAAAGGTTTTACACCAGAGGATGAAAAAATTTATCAAAGAGAACTTAGCCGCTTAAGGCTATCTCTTGATTCTGTGCCAAGTCATTTAAACAGGGAAATAATTGTGATGCTTCACTATCCACCTGTTAACATGCAACATGAATATAGTGCCTTTATTGATATATTAAAGGAATATAAAGTAAAAACATGTATATATGCTCATCTTCATGATGCCTCAATTGCATGTAGAATTCCTGATTCAAAATGGGATATAGAATTTAAGCTTGTTAGTGCAGATGCCCTCTCTTTTAGTCCTTTAATTATTAAGATTATTTCTTGACTTTGAGTTATATTTGGGGTAATATATTACAGTCTATAGTGGTCTCACTGTGTGACGTTAAAACCGCGCGGAAAAGGTTCCAAAACTGTTTTTACAGTACCTTAAGAGGCGAGTCTTTCGAATTGGAGGTGCAGACATGTACGCTATTATTGAAACAGGTGGAAAACAATACAAAGTTCAAGAAGGCGACAGCATTAACGTTGAGCTTTTAAAAGCTGAAATTGGTGATGTTGTTGAGCTTGATAAAGTATTATTAGTTTCAGATGGAGAAAACATTAAAGTGGGAGCTCCATATGTTCAAGAAGCTAAAATTCAAGCAAAAGTACAAAATCACGGTAAAGGAAGAAAAATTATCGTGTACAAGTACAAAGCAAAAAAGAATTATCGTAAAAAGCAAGGTCACCGTCAACCATTTACAAATATTGTAATTGAAAAAATTGAAGGTTAATAAATGATTAAAGCTAGGTTTTTGTTAAAGGAATCTGATTTTGCAGGCTTAGAAGTATCGGGTCATGCTTTTTTTGATGAGTATGGAAAAGATATCGTTTGTGCTGGTGTTTCAGCATTAGCAACAACTGGTTATAATTCATTAGCCCATCATATTGGAGTAGAAAAAATCAGACTAGATCTTGATGAATCAAAAGGTTACCTAAAGTTTGAAATTATTGACGGTACCAAAGAAGATTATATTAAAGCAAACATTATTTTTAAAACGATTGAAATTGGCATAGATTCCATTGCTCAGAATTACGCTGGGCATGTTACAGTAAAAAAAGGAGGTGGATGGCATGCTAAAAATTAATTTACAGTTGTTCGCATCTAAAAAAGGTGTTGGTAGCTCAAGAAACGGTCGTGATTCAGCTTCCAAAAGACTTGGAGTAAAACGTTCAGATGGTCAGAATGTATTAGCAGGCAATATTCTTGTTCGCCAAAGAGGCACTAAGCTTCACCCAGGTAACAACGTGGGTATTGGTGGAGATGATACTTTATTTGCACTAACTACTGGTGTAGTAAAGTTCGAAAGAATGGATAAAAAAAGAAAAATGGTAAGTGTTTACCCTGCATAATTAAGACCTGGCTGAAATGCCAGGTTTTTTTCTTGTTAATTATATAGAGAAGGGAGGTATACCGGTTGTTTTATGATTATACAAAAATAAATGTTAAAGCTGGGGACGGCGGAAATGGTTGCTCGGCTTTTAGAAGAGAAAAATTTGTACCCTTTGGTGGTCCAGCTGGTGGTGATGGTGGAAAAGGTGGAGATATAATTCTTAAATCCGATTCTGGACTTAGAACACTTATTGACTTTAGATACCAGACCCACTATAAGGGAGATCGTGGAGAACACGGTGAGGGATCATCTATGCATGGAAAGAATGCTAAAGATTTAGTCCTCAGAGTTCCTGTTGGAACAATAGTTAAAGATTCTGAAACCGGAAAAGTTCTTGCTGATTTAATTACCCCAGGACAAGAGTTTGTTGCTGCAAAAGGTGGCCGAGGTGGTAAGGGAAACAAACACTTCAAAACTCCTAAAAACACGGCACCAACCTTTGCAGAAAATGGTGATATGGGGGAAGACCGTTGGTTGGTTCTAGAATTAAAGTTATTAGCTGATGTAGGACTTGTAGGTTTCCCAAATGTTGGTAAATCAACTATTATTTCTCAAGTTTCTGCTGCAAAACCAAAAATAGCGGATTATCACTTTACAACCTTAAGCCCTAATCTTGGTTTAGTTAAACTTGATCAAGGAGAAAGTTTTGTAATGGCAGATATTCCTGGATTAATTGAGGGAGCAGCAGAAGGTGCTGGATTAGGACACAGATTCCTTAGACACACAGAAAGAACGAAAGTTCTTATTCATGTAGTTGATATATCTGGTTCTGAAAATAGAAATCCAGTAGAAGATTTTCACCTTATTAATAAGGAACTTCAAAAATATAGTGAAAGACTTACAAAAAGACCTATGGTTATAGCAGCAAATAAGATGGATATTACTGGAGCAGGGGAGAAACTTGAAGAATTTAAGAAAGAAATTTCTGGATATGAAATTTTCCCTGTCTCAGCGGCAACTGGTGAAGGACTTAAAGAGCTAATTTACCATGTCTATAATGTACTTAAGACTGTACCTGATGATGTATATATTGAAGAAATAGAAGAAGATCAGGTTAAGGTGACGAAAGTTGAAGAAGAAACAACCTTTAAAATTAAAAAAGACGGAAATGTATTCTATATCCTTGGAGATGATATTGATAGACTTTATCATAAAACACAATTTTCAAGCGATGAGGCGATGCTTAGATTTATCAAAATATTAGAGAATATGGGTGTTGTTGAAGAGCTTAGGAACAAAGGAGCAAAAGATGGGGATACGATTGTAGTAAAGGATATTGAATTCGACTTTTTAGACTAAGGAGAATTTATCATGACCTGGAAATCTAATAAAGAACTAAAGCAAGACTCTTTGAACATGTTAAAAAATAATTGGATGCAGGCAATATTTGTTTGTCTTATTGTTTGGTTTATGGCAAATAGTGCTGAAACCTTTACTACAAGAAGTGTAGAAGAAATTTATAAAAATGGGGAAATTATTCGTAAGACAGTGGAAAGTCAAAACAAGTTTTTAGCTTTGGTTAATTTCTTTTTTTCTGGACCAATTTATTTTGGAGCAGCAGCCTTTTTCTTAAAATTAAAAAGAAGCCAAAATGCTGAAGTTAAAGACGTTATATCAGGATTTGGAGAATTTATAAAATATTTTCTTGCAGATTTAGTAATGTTTATCTTTATACTATTATGGGCTCTTCTTTTAATTATTCCAGGAATAATTGCAGCATACAGCTATTCCATGACATGGTTTATACTAAATGATAATCCAGAAATACCTTTTATGGAGGCTATTTCTAAAAGTAAGGAGCTTATGAAAGGACGAAGGTTAGATTTGTTTTTGTTGCAAATATCTTTTATTGGCTGGTTTATTTTGGGAATTTTAACTTTTGGAATAGGTTTAATTCCTTTGTATGCTTATTATAGTGGTGCAAAAACAGCGTTTTATGAAGAACTAATTAGTAAATAAGGTAATTTTAGACTCTCCGGGAAGTATAAATGAGAAATCATTTAGAAAAGCGGGGAGTTTTTTATGGTTAAATTAATAGAGGAAAAGAAGTATTTTGTGATAGTTTTATTAATATTCATTACCTTTACTTATTTAACAAAAGAAAAACCAAAGGAAGAAATATTATTTTCCGAACAAGAAAAAAATATAATATCTGAGGAAACAATTGAAGAAGAAGTGATATTTATTCACATTGCCGGGAATGTGAATAAACCAGGAGTATATAAAGTTGAAGAAGGTTCAAGATTAGACGATGTAATAATATTGGCGGGAATTGATGATATTGAAATTTTAGATAGATTTTTTAATAGGGCAAAATTGCTTGTAGATGGAGAAAAAATATATGTTCCTTTTCCGGAAGAAATAGATAAGGAAGAAGAAAGTTTTGATTTTTTTGAAATATCGACGGGGGACAAAAAGATAAATATTAATGGAGCAGATATAAAAGATTTAATGTCTCTCTCGGGCATAGGGGAAATGAAGGCAAGAGACATAATAGCTTTTAGAGAAAAAAATGGTAATTTTAAAAAAATTGATGATATAATGTTGGTTAAAGGTATTGGCAAAGCTACCTTTGAAAAAATAAAAGATTTAATTAAAACTTGATTGGAGTGGATTGATTTGATTAGTGATCAGGTAACCAGAGGTGTCGAAAGAGCTCCTCATAGGTCATTATTTTATGCAGCAGGTTATTCTCCTGATGATTTAAAAAAACCTCTTATAGGGATAGTGAATGCTCAGAATGATATTATCCCAGGGCATGTACACCTAGATGAAATAGCTGCAGCAGCTAAAAAGGGAGTAATAGCTAGGGGTGGTACTCCAATGGAATTTCCTGCAATAGGAATTTGTGATGGTATTGCTATGAATCACAGTGGTATGAGATACCCTTTAGCTAGTAGAGAATTAATTGCAGACTCAATTGAAGCAATGGCTGTTGCCCACAAATTTGATGGTCTTGTTTTGGTAGGAAATTGCGACAAAATAGTTCCAGGAATGTTAATGGCAGCAGCAAGATTAAATATCCCGAGTGTTTATGTATCTGGAGGACCGATGCTTCCAGGAAAATTTGAAGGTGTTGAAACAGATCTTATCAAAGGGGCTTTTGAAGCTGTTGGTCAGTTTGATAAAGGTCAAATTTCAGAAATAACATTAGAAGATATGGCATTAAGCGCATGTCCCACCTGTGGAAGTTGTGCTGGTATGTATACAGCCAACACAATGAATTGTCTCGCAGAAGGTTTAGGAATTGCTCTTCCTGGTAATGGAACTATACCGGCAGTTTATGGTCAGAGAAAAGCTCTTGCTCAAAAAGCTGGGGAATCGATAATGTATTTACTACAAAATGATATTAAACCAAGGGACATAATGACAAAAGAAGCATTTATGAACGCAATTGCTCTGGATATGGCCATAGGTGGCTCCAGTAATACTGTTTTACACTTAATGGCTATTGCGAATCAGGCAGAAGTAAGTGTTGATTTAGAAGATTTCGATAAGATAAGTGACAAAGTACCAAATATCTGTAAGTTGAATCCATCTGGAACTCATAGAATTATTGACTTATATGAAGCGGGAGGAATTTCAGCTGTAATAAAAAGATTATTAGAAAATAACTATCTTGACGGAAAAACAAAAACTGTTTTAGGAGTATCACTTGAAGAAAGTGTTGCCCATGCAAAAGTTAGAAACAATGATGTTATTAGAGAAATAGAGACTGCTTATTCTAAAACAGGTGGAATCGCTATTTTAAGAGGTAACCTGGCAGTTGATGGTGCAGTAGTTAAACAGATTGGCGTTGCAAAAGAAATGCTAGTTCATCAAGGACCGGCTAAAGTTTATGATTCAGAAGAAGAAGCATATACAGCTATTCGTGGTGGAGAAATTGTAAAAGGCGATGTTGTCGTTGTTCGTTATGAAGGGCCAAAGGGTGGTCCAGGAATGAGAGAAATGTTAAGTCCTACCGCATCAATTATTGGAATGGGTTTAGATAAAGATGTTGCTCTTATTACAGATGGTAGATTTTCTGGTGGTACCGCAGGAGCAGCCATTGGTCATGTATCTCCAGAAGCAGCTGAAGGAGGAATAATTGCTCTAATTAAAAATGGAGATAAAATTTCTATTAATATTCCAGAAAGAAAGCTTGAAGTTTTAGTTTCTGAAGAAGAATTGAGTGAAAGAAGAAAAAGTTGGGTAAAACCTAAGAGAGACCTCATGAAAAATTCATATTTGAGGCGGTATGCAGCATTAGTAACTAGTGCTAGTACTGGTGCAGTAATGAGAGATGATTTTTAAATAGTTTTTTATCTTGTTGGGAGTTTTTATTATGGCTGGGGATAAAAAAGCAAAAAGGAAAAATAAATTGCTTGGACCTAAAGAAGAATCTCTCCGAATTTCTTTGAAATATCTTCTTGTTGGTTTGCTATGGATTATTTTATCAGACAAGGCTCTCCAATTATTTATTAAAGATTTTGAAATGTACTCCCGTGTACAACTATATAAGGGGTGGTTCTATGTTATTGTAACAACCATTCTAGTTTATTTGCTTGTGTACAGGAGGGCAAAAATAATAAAAAGCGCTTTTGCTGATCTTGGAAGGGCAGCATATGTTGATTCTTTAACTGAGCTGCCTAATAAAACAGCGTTTATTTTGCTAATGGATCAGTACATTAATGAAAAGAAACCATTTCATTTTGCCTATATAGATTTAGACAATTTTAGATTCATCAATGACATTTTAGGGCACAAAGCAGGAGACGAATATTTAGTTTTTATTTCAAAAGGTTTATCTGAAGGGAAAAAACTTGGAATTATCCCTGCTAGACTAGGTGGAGATGAGTTTGGGATCATTCTTCCCGGTGATCTAAATAAGAAGGAATTTGAATATAAACTAAAGGAATTGATCAAATCTTTTGGTAAATTTTGGAAAATTAATAATCACCAGTTTTACGTTTCTTTCAGCACAGGGGTAGTTAAGTACCCAGGTGATGGTAGTAATTCATCTGAGTTATATAAAAATGCAAATATTGCTATGAATAAATGTAAAAAATCTGGTAAAAATAGTGTTGTATTTTATGAAGAAGTGCATTTGAAAGATGTTACTGAGAGCGTTAGAATGGCAAATGAACTTCAGGAAGCAATTGAAAAGGATGAATTAATGCTACATTACCAGCCAGTTTTTAACCTAGAAAACCTTGAAAAGGTGGGGATTGAAGCATTAATCAGATGGCAAAATAAAAAAAGAGGGTATATTTCTCCTGCTGACTTTATACCTCTTGCTGAAGAAACAGGACAAATACTCACTATTGATCGTTGGGTTGTAAAGAAAGTGTTACAAATGAAACAGACACTTGAAGAAAAAGGTAAAAATTGGACTGTTGCTATAAATCTATCAAGTAGAACCTTAATGGGAGAAGTTAATTTTTCTCATTTCATTGAAATATTTAAAGGTTTTAATATTGATTTTTCTGGTGTAACGATTGAAATAACAGAGACAGCAATAATAAATGATGTTGATCTTGCTATTGAAAGAATTAATCAGTTAAGGGATATAGGATTAAAAATTGCTCTTGATGATTTTGGAACGGGTTATTCATCCTTAAACCATTTGAAAAATCTTCCAATAGATATTGTAAAACTTGACCGGTCATTTATTAGAAGTATTTCCGGAGACAACCGTGAAAGTATAATTATTAGAGCGATTATTACTCTTAGTATGGAACTTGGTTTTGATGTAATTGCAGAAGGTATTGAAACAGAAGAACAATTGGATTACTTAAGGAAAAATAAATGTCCTTTGGGACAAGGTTTTTATCTTCAGTCTCCTGATGTTATTGAAAAAATTTTATAGTAATTGAAATGATCCCCTAGGGAAGGTATTTCTATTTATTTTGAGAAAAATATAAATAGAGACATTCTCTGGGGGTTTTTTTATGAATTCTGTCGACGCTATGAAAATTGATAGGTATATTTTTATATGTGTAATAAGTTTGATCATAGGAATTTTTTATTCCTGGCCGGATACCGTTGGTGGATTTTCTTATATTATATTTATCATATTCCTTTTTCGAAAAAAAAGAATTTATATGTTTTTGGTAATAATGTTTTTTATTGGAGGTTATTTATATTCTAATTCGATTTTAGAAAGAACTTCTGGAAAAAGGCTATTAGGAGTTTCAAAAGAAATAAAAATAATTATTGATGAAAAAAAAGGAAATAGTTTTATAGCTAAAATTATAGATTCAAAAGATAAAAGTTTTTATAAAAAGAAAATTTTTTTCTATTATCCAGAAAACCTAGAAATAGGAAGTATATATCAAGGAAGATTTAAAATAGAAGAGTTTGATCAACAGAGGGTGCCCCATGGATTTAATGAAAAAAAACATTACTTTAGTAAAAATGTTTATTACAAGGGGACTTCACAAGATTTATACAAAAATGAAGTAGAAAAAAATATTCTTTCAGAACTAATAAAGTGGCGAGTAAAGTTAATGAATAACTATTCGGACAAATATACAGAAAAAGCTAAAGGTATTGTCAGAGCTTTAGTTTTCGGGGATAAATTATATTTTCCAGAAGAAACAAGAGACAGCTTTCAGATTCTTGGGATTTCCCATTTATTGGCTGTTTCGGGATTGCACGGAGGAATAATTGCTGGTGTAGCTTATAAATTCTTTTCCCCAGGAGGATTTTATGCAAAAAACTTTGGTGCTTGGTTCTTTTTAATTTTATATGTCTTTTTGGCTGGATTTTCTCCTTCAATTAATAGGGCTGCCCTAATGTTTTTTGTTTATTCTGTGGGAAAAATATACTTAAAATATCCTGACCCATTTACAATAGTTGCTATTAGTGCTTTTATTCAAATCCTTTTTAACCCTTTTGTTATATTTTCAATTGGTTTCCAACTATCATACGCTACAGTATTAGGAATCATATTGTTTCACATAAACAAAAAGAGCAAACTTTCTTTATCATTGGCGGCTGTTGTAGGCACAGTGCCTATATTAGTCTTTTATTTTAATAAAATATCATTTGTAGGTATCATAATTAATCTTTTCTATGTTCCATTATTTGCAGTAATTACCTTTTTTTCTATGGCAGGATTATTTTTGCCATTTATTCCTATTTGGGGTCATGTAAACAATTGTATTAATTTTATTATTGAAGGTACGGAAAAATTTTCTCTTATTTTTAATTTTACAGATATAAATATTTCTACTCCAGCCATTTGGGAGGTTCTTTTATATTATATCCTTGTTTACTTTATTTTTTATAATGTAAAAATAAGAAAAAAAGTGCTTTTATCTCTTTTAATTTTATTACTTTTCATGAATTCTTATTCTAAGAAATGGGAACTTACATTTATTGATGTTGGGCAAGGGGATTCAGTACTGGTAAACACAGAGGAAGAGAAAATGATATTAATTGATGGTGGACCTTGGGGAGGGGAAGTTGAAAAATTTCTTTCCTCTAAAGGAATTAACAATCCAGAGCTATATGTAGTCTCTCATGGTGATGCGGATCATATTAATGGTATCTTATGGTTAATGGAAAAAAAGCCACCTAAAAATCTTTTAATCCCTGTTAATTCTGAAAGTAATAAGTTAATAGCTGAATTAATTATTCTTAGCAAAAATAATAAAGTTAATATAATCTATGGATATGCCGGCCAAGAATTTTTTATTGATAATACTAAATTTGAAATATTATCTCCAACCTTATCCCAAGAATATGTATCAAGTAATGATCATTCTTTAGTTATATTAATAACAAAGGGCAATAAAAAAATACTATTAACTGGAGATGTAGAAAAAAATATTTTAGACAACCTTCCTACAATAAAAAATATCGATATATTAAAAGCTCCTCATCATGGCAGTAATACTGGGAATTCTTTTAAATTTTATAATAATACCAATATTTCTTCCAGTGTAATTTCTTGTGGCTTTAATAATCCTTATGGACATCCCGGAAAACAGTATATAGATCTATTGAAGAAAGAAAATATCTCAATAATAAGGACTGATTTGAAGGGCACAATATCCTTTATCTATAAAGGGGAAAAAGATTTTTTGGTTAAAACAATTTTAGACTAAAAAAACGTTGATTAAAATGATATAATCAAAAAAGAGGTGATGAATTTGCAGAAAAAAATAATAACTTTAATTTTATTGTGTATGTATTTTTTATCTTCAGTAGCATGGGCTGTGCCTGTTATTGAAGAAGGTGAATTGGATAGTTATATTTTAATTGATAGGACTTCTGGACATGTACTATTGGAAAAAGGGAAGGACGACAGTGTAAGTATTGAAGGAGCTACTAATATTCTAACCTCAGTAATTGCTGTTGAAAAAGGAGATTTGGAAAAACGCGTCACAATTGGAGAGAATCCAGTTAAAGTTATGGGCACCAAAGTATATTTACAGGAAAAAGAAAAAATCCTTTTATCAGATTTGGTAAAAGCTTCATTAGTTTATTCTGCAAATGATACTGCTCTTGCTATTGCGGAACATATTTCTGGAGAAGATTTAAAGTTTGTTGAAGAGCTAAATGCAAAAGCTGTAGAAATTGGTTGTGAGAATACGGTTTTTACTAATTCTTATGGGCTAAAGGATTCTAAACATGTTACTACTGCAAATGATCTAGCATTGATTGCAAGATATGCAATGAATAATGAGAAAATAGCTGAATATGCAAAAATAAAAAGTTTTAATTGGACTGGGGCAAGTTGGCAAGCCCTTTTAACAAATAGGAATATTCTTCTTGAAGACTATCCTGGTATTACTGGTGTAATGGCAGCGACTAGAGGGGATCAAGAGAGACTTGACTTGATTTTAAGCTATCAATTAGAAGAAAAAGATTACATACTGGTTTTGACAAATGCACGAGCTGCAACGGCTTTTGATTACGCAACACAATTAATTCAACATGCTTCTGAAAATTTTCAGGTAGTTAGATTAGTAGATGAAAAGGAACCAATAATTACCGTAAATACAAAAGATGGAGAAATTGTTCAAGGATTAAGTGAAAAGGCCTTAAGTATTCCTATTCGTATAGGAGTAAAAGTGGATCCAACCAAGGAATTTTATATGGATGAAATATCTCGTCCACTAAAAGAGGGAGACAAAATAGGTGAAGTTGTTTATTTTGTTGGTGGAGAAGAACTTGAAAGTATGGATGTTCTCTCTGATAAGGACTTGTCAAGGAGTATAAGTTATTTAAATTTGGGGATATATGCATTCGCAGCACTATATTTGGTGCAAATAATTTATAGAATTGTGAAAATACAAAGAAAGCCAAAAAGAAGATAATGGAAAATTTTATAAAAGATATAAAGGAAAATAAGGTTAGAAATTTTTATTATTTTTATGGGAATGAAAGGTATTTAATTGATTATTATATAAAAAAAGCACAGGAAACAATTTTGCCAGAAAAAATTGAAGGTATTAATTTTGACATAGTAAATTTTCAGAATACAAGTATTATTCAAATAATAAATGACGCAAATACTATTCCATTTATTGGGGATAAAAAAGTTCTGATTGTTAAAAATGCTGAATTGTTAAGTAAAGAGAAACAACTTTCAACTCAGGAACTAAAAGTTTCTGAAGAATATTTTAGCAATCCTAATCCTTCTTGCGTCCTGATATTTGTAGGGGAAAATGAGTTAAAAAATATAAGTAAGAATAAACTTGCCTTAAGTATGAAAAACTCTTCAAATGGAAGGTTGATTGAAAGTAAAAAGTTAAAAGGACCAGAATTAAAAAATTGGATTCTTTCTTATCTAAAAAAGAATAAATCAGATATTTCAACAGATATACTAGAAATATTGGTTATGATTGGTGAAAGAGGTCTTTATAATTTGCAAAATGAATTGGAGAAATTAATTTTATCCAGTAATGGAGGGCTTATTACAAAAGAGCAGGTGGAGGACCTTGTTACTTTGACCCCTGAAGGAAAGATTTTCGAACTAACAGATGCTATAATAAATAGGCAAGGAAAAAAGGCTTTGAAACTTCTTGAAGAATATTTTGCTGCAAGGGAGCAGCCAATTATTTTAAGGAGTATGTTGATTAGTAGTCTAAGAAGAATGATTATCATCAAAAATGCTTTGGAAGAAGGATATATGAAACCTGTTTTTAAAGAATATCTTGATACAGGATCAGATTTTTTAATTGATAAAACAATAAGGCAGGTTAGAAATATATCTTTAGACCAGCTTCTTTCGATATATGAAGATCTTTATAACCTTGAATTTACTTCTAGGAATAGTAAACAAGAACAAGGAGTTTTATTAAAAGATTTTGTAGTTAAAACAGTTTTTAATAACTAATATAAAACAAAAAAAGCACCTTAGGGTGCTTTTTGTTACGCTTTGAATGAATTAAGCATTTTAGAAAATCTTGATTTTTTATTTGCAGCATTTTTCTTATGAAGAAGACCTTTAGCTGCAGCTTTATCTATCTTTTTAATTAAAGTTGGGAAGAAGTTCTTAGCATCTTCAATCTTTTCAGAAGCTAATAAACCTTCAAAAGTTTTAATAGTTGATTTTAATCCTGATTTTTGCATTTTGTTTACAAGATTGCTCTTTTTTGATTGTTTAGCTCTTTTAATAGCTGATTTTATGTTTGCCATTTGCAGACACCTCCTTTTAAAGATACGAATAGAGTAATCGTCTTTTTCAATACACTTTAGTTTAACAGAGCTTTAAGAATAATTCAAGATTTCATTAAAAGAATTAATGCGAAAAACTCATTAATATTGTAGAATATAGATTAATTATACGTATTGGAGACAGATATGCAAGAGTCTAATAAAGAATCTAATAGTCAAATATTAAAAGCAACAGGAATAATCATGGTAGCAATGATGTTATCAAGAGTGTTGGGTTATGCCCGAGACGTGATTATATATAGTAAATTTGGTCAAAATTATTATACTGATGCCTATAATGCAGCTTTTTCGGTACCGGATTTAATTTACTACTTACTTGTAGGTGGAGCTTTGAGCTCTGCATTTATTCCTGTTATTTCTGGATATATAGCAAAAAATGAAAAAGAAGAAGCATGGCATGTAGTTAGTACAGTTTTTAATATAATAATGATCTTTTTATTCTTTGGAATTACATTTGGAATGATATTCACAGAGGAGCTAATATATCTATTAGTTCCTGGATTTAATCAGGAAAGTATAGCCCTAACTGTTAAGTTAACAAGAATTATGTTTGCTCAAAGTTTTTTTATGACATTAAACGGCATAATTCAAGGAGTTCTTCACTCCAATAAACACTTTCTTTCTCCAGCAATTGGTTCTGTTTTGTATAATGTTGGTATTATTATAATTGGTTTAATTCTATGTAAACCATTCGGAATTGCAGGTTTTTCGGTAGGGGTAGTTGGTGGGGCAATAATGAATTTCCTTATATTACTTCCTGCTTTAAAAAAGACAGGTATTAAATATTATCCAGGGATAAATTTAAAACACCCTGGTGTAATTAAACTCTTTAAGCTTATTATTCCAGTTTTTATTGGACTTAGCGTGACACATCTAAACCTTTTTGTTACCCAGAACCTGGCTTCACAACTTCCGGATGAAGGTATGATTTCAGCTCTTAGAGCTGCATATAGAATTAGTATGTTACCGATAGGTATTTTTGGTTTAGCGATAGGAGTCTCTTTTTTTCCGTCTCTTACAGGTCATGCAGCAAGGAATGAAAAGAAAGAATATGTTAAGCTTCTTAGCTTAGGCATAAGAACAATTGTATATATTACGCTCCCTTCAACGATTGGAATCATCGCTCTAAAAACGCCGATCATTAGGGCAATGTTTCAACAAGGGCACTTTACAATAGCGAATACAGAAGCAACAGCTCATGCCCTCTTGTTTTATTCCTTAGGAATTGTAGCATATTCAGCCCAGGCTTTATTGTATAGGTCTTTCTATGCGACAGAAGATACAAGAACACCAGTAATTGTAGGGGTCACCACAATGTCCTTAAATATAGTTCTTAGTATTATACTTGTGAAATACTTAAATCACGGGGGGCTTGCTTTTGCCCACTCTATAGCAGGAATATTTAATATGATTATTCTTATTGGAGTTATAAAAGTAAAGTTTGGACAGGTTGATGGAAAAAACATGTTAGTTTCTTTTATAAAAACTAGCATTTCTTCAATAATAATGGGAGTTTCTGTTTATTTTACCGCCCTGTTATTTGAAAAATATTTTGGGGTCGGATTTAAAAGTCTTCAGATAATTCAAGTAATTATAGCAACCACTATAGGAATTATGGTATATTTTATTTCCACAAGTATTATGAAAATGGAAGAAGCTAAAATAGTTAAAAATATAGTTATGAAAAAGTTAAAAAGAGGTTAATAAAATGGAGGTATTTCTTTGAAACAGGCTAATATCAGAAATTTTTCGATTATTGCCCATATAGACCATGGCAAGTCTACCTTGGCAGACAGAATCCTTGAATACACAGGAGCTCTAACAAAAAGAGAGATGCAAGAGCAAGTTCTGGATAATATGGATTTAGAAAAAGAAAGAGGTATAACAATCAAGCTGCAAACTGTTCGTTTGAACTATAAAGCTGATAACGGTGAAGAATATATTCTTAACCTTATTGACACCCCAGGACACGTAGATTTCACATATGAGGTTTCAAGAAGTCTTGCTGCCTGTGAAGGTGCTTTGCTTATTGTTGATGCAGCTCAGGGGATAGAGGCTCAAACGCTAGCTAATGTATATTTAGCTTTAGAACATAACCTTGAAATTATTCCAGTAATTAACAAAATTGATTTGCCAAGCGCTGAACCAGAGAGAATAACAAGAGAAATTGAAGACATTATTGGCCTCCCTGCTGAAGATGCTATTCTTGCATCGGCAAAAGATGGTACTGGAATTAAAGAAATTCTTGAAGCAATAGTGGCAAGAATTCCAGCTCCCAAAGGAGACCCAGAAAAACCTCTTAAAGCACTAATTTTTGACTCTGTTTATGATTCATACAGAGGAGCAATTTCTTATATAAGAGTTTTTGATGGTATTTTAAAGAAGAGTTCCGAAATAAAGATGATGTCTACGGGAAGAAGTTTCCCAGTTACAGACTTAGGTACTCTTAACCCAGGAATAAGACCAGTAGATGCTCTTTATCCAGGAGAAGTAGGTTTTGTTGGAGCAAGTATAAAGAATGTAAAAGAGACTCGAGTAGGGGATACTATTACAGATAAATCAAATCCATCTCCAGAGGCTCTTGAAGGGTATAAGAAGGCAAATCCAATGGTATATTGTGGTCTTTATCCCATCGACAATACAGAATATCCTGAGTTAAGAGATGCTTTAGAAAAGCTTCAACTTAATGATGCCGCTTTATATTTTGAACCAGAGTCATCCAATGCTTTGGGCTTTGGTTTTCGTTGTGGATTTTTAGGACTTCTTCATATGGAAATAATCAAAGAAAGAATTGAAAGAGAATTTAATATCGATATTTTAACAACAGCACCAAGTGTTGTTTATCATGTTTATAAAACTGATGGAGAAATGTTAAGGATAGATAATCCAGATAATCTTCCTGAAATTCAGAAAATTGATAAGATTGAAGAACCCTACGTTTATGCAAGTATAATGGTGCCAAAAGATTATGTAGGTACTATCATGGAATTAGCTCAAGATAGAAGAGCAATTTTCCTGGATATGGAGTACATTGCGGAAACAAGAGTTAATTTGAAATATGAAATACCTCTAAACGAAGTAATTTTTGATTTCTTTGATCAGTTAAAAACAAGAACAAAGGGTTATGCTTCTCTAGATTATGAAATGAAAGACTATAAGCCATCGAAATTGGTTAAGTTAGATATCCTGGTAAATGGAGAAGCCGTTGATGCTTTAAGTTCAATTGTTCATAGAGATAAAAGTTATCAAAGAGGTAAGGCTCTTGTAGCAAAGCTTAGAAAACTAATACCGAGACAAATGTTTGACGTTCCTATTCAGGCAGCTGTTGGGGCAAAAATAATTTCCAGAGAAACAGTAAAAGCCTATAGAAAAAACGTATTGGACAAGTGTTACGGTGGTGACATAAGCCGTAAGAGGAAGCTTCTAGAAAAACAAAAAGCTGGAAAGAAAAGAATGAAAAATGTTGGCAACGTTGAAATACCACAGGAGGCCTTTATGGCAGTTCTGAGTTTGGATGATGAATAATGATAAAATCTTTGTATATTCACATACCATTTTGTAACCAAAAATGTTATTACTGTGATTTCACCAGCTTTTCCAAGGAGAATCCTGAATATGAAAAATATGTGGATGTATTAATTAAGGATCTTGAGTATAAGAAAAAAGAATATTTTTTAAGTAAATTAGATACTATATATATCGGAGGGGGAACTCCTACAGTTCTTCCTCTTTCCTTACTTGAGAAGCTTTTGTTCTATATAAAAGAAAATTTTCATTTTTCGACGAACTATGAATATACAATTGAAGGTAATCCAGAGAGTATAGATAAAGAAAAACTTCTTGTAATGAGAAAATATGGAATAAACCGCCTCTCTATGGGGGTTCAGAGTTTTAATGAAGATATCTTAAAGTATTTAGGCAGAATTCATAATAGTGAGCAGAGTGTAAAGGCCTTTTATGAAGCTAGATCAGCAGGATTTTCGAATATAAATATTGATTTGATATATGGGATCCCAGGAGAAAGTTTTCAATCATGGCAAAAAACATTGGAAAGTGGAATTAGCCTATCTCCAGACCATGTTTCTCTTTATCAATTGAAAATAGAAGAAGGAACTATTTTACATCAAAAACTGTGTAATAATGAAATACAATTATTTCCTGATGACTTAGGAGAAAAAATATATGAATGGAATCTTTCCTATTTAAGAGAAAAATCATATGTAAATTATGAATTTTCAAATTTTGCAAAAAACAATTTATTTTCAAGACATAATCTAAATTATTGGAATTATCGTCCTTATGCAGCTGCAGGTTTTGGCGGAATTGGGTTTTATGGCAAATACCGTAGCGAATTTGCAGGTAATTTTAGAGAGTATATTAGCTTGATAACTTTTGGTGAAGAAAATTTTTTACAAGAGAGATTAACAAAAGAAGAACAGATTTCTGAGTATATAATTATGAATTTAAGAAAAAGTGATGGTTTTAGTATAGATGAGTTTAATACTAGGTTTAATGTATCTTTTTTGAAAATTTATGGTAAACAAGTAGAAAAATTGAAAGACGAAAAATTTCTAGAATTAAATGCTGACAAGGTTTCTTTGACTTTAAGGGGAAGATTGCTTAGCAATCTTGTTTTAGAAGAATTTGTATGATAAAGGTTGACAAAAAGCCCAATATATATTATTTTTTTAATAGGCGTTAGCACTCAACCAGACAGAGTGCTAACAATAAAGGATGATTATTATGAGTTTGGATGAAAGAAAAAGTAAAATATTAGAGGCAATAATTCTTGATTACATCTCGACAGCCGAGCCAGTTGGCTCAAGAACGATTTCCAGGAAGTATGACTTAAGTATAAGTCCTGCAACAATTCGTAATGAAATGTCTGATTTGGAAGAGATGGGTTATATTGAACAACCCTACACTTCTGCAGGAAGAATGCCCTCAGATCAAGGCTACAGGTATTATGTAGACTATATTATGAAGAAAAATAAACTGGATGAAGCTGTTGAAAGACTTGTTATTTCTTCTTTTAAAGGGAAAATAAACAGATTTGATGATGCAATAAGAATATCAATGGAATTACTTGCAAAAATTACAAGGTATCCTTCTCTAATTCTAGCTCCGGGTTCAGAGAGCTCTGCTCTTTCAATGATCAGGTTGCTTAAGGTTGATGAGAATAGAGCTCTGTTGGTTATTATTACAGAAAATAACCAAGTAGAGAATATTTTTGTTGAATTACCCAATGGATTTAAAGAAAGCGACCTTAATTTATTAACTAATGTTATAAATTCCAAACTTTCAGGGACAAAAATATCACAATGGAATAAAACTTTGATTAGTGAACTTTATGGAGAATTGTTAAAACAAAAAGATGTTCTCGAAGCAGTTCTTGATTCTATTGAAGATCGTCTTACTCAAAAAAAAGAACATAAAATTTACCTCACTGGAATTATCCAAATGCTAAATGAACCAGAATTTAGAGATGTTGATAAAGTGAAAAGTATTTTATCATTTTTTGATGACAAAAGAATTCTTGAAGATATTTTGGTTAGGAACTCTCAAAGTGAGGAGTTTCAAGTTCTAATTGGAAACGAAAATAAAGCAGAAGAAATTAAAGAATGCAGTTTAATTAAAAGAAATTATAGTTTTCAAGGTGATTTCCAAGGAGTAATGGGAGTTCTTGGCCCAAAGAGAATGGATTATTCAAATGCAATCTCCCTTCTTGAATTAATATCAGAAGTATTGGAAAGAAAAAAATAATGGTGGTGAAGAAATGGAAGAAAAAAAAGACGATTTGATCCAAGAAAATCAAGATGTAAAAGAAGAAGCGGAAGTAGTAGAAGAAATTAGCTTTGATGATAAGGTTAAAGAACTTGAAACAGAGAATCTTCGTTTAAGAGCTGATATGGAGAACCTTAGAAAAAGAGCTTATAAAGAGAAGACTGATTTTGCAAGATATGCTAATGAAAATCTTCTCGGAGATATTATTCCGGTTTGTGATAATTTTGAAAGAGCAACACAGGTTAATGTAAATGATCCTGAAATGGAAAAGTTTCTAAAAGGTTTTAAAATGATTCAAGATCAACTAGATTATGTTTTAAAAAATGCAGGTCTAGAAAAAATTGAAGCTATTGGTCAAAATTTTGACCCAAATTTTCATGAAGCAGCTGAGATTGATGAAGATTCTGAATCTGAAACAGGAACTATAATTGAAGTTATGAGGACAGGATATAAGTTTGGAGACAAAGTTATTAGACCGGCCTTAGTAAAAGTTAAAAAATAAAATTAAAATAAATAATAAAATTTTAGGAGGAAGTTAAATGGGAAAAGTTATTGGTATCGATTTAGGTACAACAAATTCATGTGTTGCATTTTTAGAAGGTGGTAAACCTGTTGTTATTCCAAATGCTGAAGGAAATAGAACAACTCCATCGATTGTAGCTTTTACAAAAGATGGCAGACTTGTTGGTCAAGTAGCAAAAAGACAGGCTGTAACAAATCCAGATAAAACTATAAGCTCAATAAAAAGACATATGGGTACAGATTACAAAGTAAAAATTGATGATAAAGAATTCTCACCACAAGAAATCTCAGCGATGATTTTAGGTAAAATTAAGGCAGATGCTGAAAGTTATCTTGGAGAAACGGTAACTCAAGCAGTTATTACAGTTCCAGCATATTTCTCAGACAGTCAAAGACAAGCAACAAGAGATGCAGGTAAAATTGCTGGTCTTGAAGTATTGAGAATTATTAATGAACCTACTGCTGCAGCTCTTGCATATGGTATAGATAAAGAAGGAGATAAAACTGTTTTGGTTTATGACCTAGGTGGTGGTACTTTTGACGTATCTATTCTTGAACTTGGAGATGGAGTCTTTGAGGTAAAGGCTACTAGCGGTAATAACCGTCTTGGTGGAGATGACTTTGATGATAAAATAATTGAATGGTTAGTTTCAGAATTTAAAAAGCAAACTGGAGTTGATTTATCAAAAGATAAAATGGCTCTTCAAAGATTAAGAGAAGCGGCAGAGAAGGCTAAAATGGAGTTGTCTTCTGTGATGACTACAAACATTAACCTTCCATTTATTACTGCAACTGCAGAAGGTCCTCAACATTTAGATTTAACTTTAAGTAGAGCTAAATTTGAAGAACTAGCTGCAGATTTATTTGAAAAAACTAAAACACCAACAAAACAAGCTATAAAAGATGCGGGCATTTCTCCATCGGATATTGATAAAGTACTTTTAGTTGGTGGTTCTACGAGAATTCCTAAAATACAAGAAATCATTAAAGAAATTATTGGTAAAGAAGCAAGCAAAGATATTAACCCAGATGAGTGTGTAGCAATTGGTGCGGCTATTCAGGGTGGTGTATTAGCTGGAGAAGTTAAAGATGTTCTTCTTTTAGATGTTACTCCCTTATCTCTTGGAATTGAAACTTTAGGTGGAGTTACAACTAAATTAATTGAAAGAAATACAACAATTCCTACTTCCAAGAGTCAAGTATTTTCAACTGCAGCTGATAGCCAGACTTCAGTAGAAATTCATGTTCTTCAAGGAGAAAGAGAATTTGCAAAAGATAATAAGACCCTTGGACGCTTCCAGTTAACTGATATTCCACCAGCTCCAAGAGGAGTTCCACAAATAGAAGTTTCTTTTGATATTGATGCTAATGGTATTGTTAATGTTAGAGCAAAAGATAAAGGCACAAATAAAGAGCAAAGTATTACAATAACAGCAACAAGTGGATTATCAGATGACGAAATAGATCAAATGGTAAAAGATGCAGAAGCTCATGCTGAAGAAGATAAACAGAAAAAAGAAGAGATTGAGACAATTAACCAAGCTGATTCCCTTGTTTATCAGACGGAAAAAACATTAAAAGAGCATGGAGAAAAGCTTGATGAGGCAGAAAAGAAAGAAGTAGAAGATGCAAAAGAAGATCTTAAAAAAGCAGTAGAAAGCAAAGATGTAGAAGGCATTAAAACAAAATCTGAAGCCCTTTCTACTCTAGTTTACAAATTATCTGAAAAAATTTATAAAGACACTGCTGCTGAAGGAGATGCTGGTGCTCCTCAGGAAGATCCATCTTCAGCTCCTGCGGATGATGATGTGGTAGATGCTGAATTCAAAGAAGTAGACGAAGACAAATAATCGATTAATTTATTAAACAGGAGCTCAGCTCCTGTTTATTTTTTCTTTAATTATTGTGAAATTAATACTATAATATTATGATATGAACTATTATAGTTAGGGGGATATTTGTGGCAAAAAGAGATTATTATGAGGTTTTAGGTGTTGGTAAGAATGCAACAGAGGCTGAGTTAAAAAAAGCCTATAGAAATCTTGCAAGGAAATACCATCCAGATGTAAACCCAAATGATATAGATGCAGAAAAAAACTTTAAAGAAGTAAATGAAGCATATGAGGTACTTTCTGATAAAGAAAAAAGACAAACCTATGATGCTTATGGCCATGATGGTCTTGATCCAAATAGCTTTGCAAGTCAAAGTGCAGGTTTTGGAGGTTTTGAGGATATTTTTGACATGTTCTTCGGGGGAGGTTTTTCTCAAGGTAGAAGTAGTGGGCCCCGTCGAGGCTCTGATTTAAGATATGATCTTGATCTAGAGTTTACTGAAGCAGCTTTTGGAGTTACTAAAACTATTGAGATTCCTTTCTGGGATGAATGTTTAGAGTGTCATGGAACTGGGGCTAAAAAAGGAACATCACCAGAGACTTGTTCAACTTGTCGTGGTGCAGGTCAAGTAACTATGACCCAGAAAACAGCCTTTGGTAATTTCCAGACTGTGCGTACTTGCCCAAACTGTGGTGGTCAAGGGAAGATTATAAAAGAAGAATGCCCAGAATGTTCAGGTGCCGGTAAAAAAAGAGCAGTAAAGAAAAAAGAGATTGATATTCCAGCTGGAGTAGATACTGGAACTAGAATCCGTATTAGCGGAGAAGGTGAAGCTGGAGAACGTGGTGGCACGCCGGGGGATTTATATGTATTTATTAATGTTTTACCCCATCAATTTTTCCAAAGAAAAGATAATGACATTTATTTAGAAAAAAATATAAGTATAATTCAGGCTGCTCTTGGTGCAACTATTGAAGTTCCAACCTTACACGGGAAAGTAGAATTAACGATTCCGGAGGGAACACAAACAGGAGCCACTTTTAGAATGAGAGGAAAGGGAATTAAAAACCCAAGATCTTTTGCTAATGGCGATCAATATGTAAAAGTTAATGTTGTTACACCAAAAAATCTATCTGAAAGTCAAAAAGATCTATTAAGAGAATTTGGTAAGACATGTAGTGAAGAACAACATACAATTTCAAAAGAAGAAGGAAAATCCTTTTTTAGTAAAGTGAAAGATATATTCTCATAAAAATAGCAATAAAGATATGGAGATGAATTAATGGAATGGCTTGCAGTTAAGGTCTTTTTAAATAAAGAGCATTTAGAAGATGTAGCAGAAGTATTTAATGATCTAGGCTCTGGTGGTGCCGTAATTGATGATCCAGACCTAATTGAAGAATATGCTTTAAGTGGCCAATGGGATGCTTGGGAATTTCCTGAAATTGAAGGCGGGAAAAAATATAGTGTCACTGGGTATCTTCCAGTTAATTCTGAATTAGAACAAAAGATGGAAAATCTTTTTCTTAAACTTGATGAGTTAAAAAATACAATGGAAAACTTTATATATAAAGTAGACAAAACTTCAATTGATGAGGAAGACTGGGCAAATTCCTGGAAACAATATTTTAAAGTACTTAAAATTGGAAAAAGAACTGTAATTCGTCCTACCTGGGAAAAATATGATAAAAAACCAGAAGAAATAGTTATTGATCTAGACCCAGGAATGGCTTTTGGTACTGGAAGTCACGCTACAACCAGTCAAGCAATGGAATTGACAGAAAAGTATTTAAAACCGGGAGATAGAGTAATTGATGTAGGAACTGGTAGTGGAATTATAAGTATTCAGGCGGGGAAACTTGGAGCAGCATTTGTTCACGCCTATGATTATGATGCAGTAGCAGTAAAATCAGCTGAAAGAAACATTGGGGATAATAAATTATCATCTGTAATTACTGTAAAGCAGAATGATCTTCTTAATGGAATTGAAGAAAAAGCAGATCTTCTTATAGCAAATATTGTTGCAGATGTAATTATTAGACTTATTCCCCAGCTGGATTATCATCTATTAAAAGATGGTAAAATAATTCTTTCGGGAATTATTGAAAAACGTTTGCAAGAAATTATTGATATATTGCATGAATTTAATTTTGAAATATTTGAAACCAGAGAAAAAGAAGGTTGGTATGCTCTGGGGGTAAAGAGGGTTAAAGAATGAAAAGAATCTTCCTTAAAGATAATGAGATAAAAGGTGAATATATTTTTGTTAATTCAGAAGAATCAAATCATATTATGAAATCTCTTCGACACAAAATCGGAGATAAAATTATTGTTTCAAATGAAGAAGATAAAGAGTATATAACTGAAATATTTGATTATTCAGAGGGGATTGTAAAACTAACAATTAAAAATACACTTCCCTTGCATAAAAGTGACAAAGAGATAATTCTTTTTCAGGGTTTATGTAAGGGAGATAAGATGGATTTTATTATTCAGAAAGCTACCGAACTTGGAATTAGTAAAATAATTCCAATTGAAACCATGAGGACTATAGTTAAATTTGATCAGGGAAAAAGTGGAAAAAAAGTGGAAAGATGGCAAAAAATTGCTATTGGAGCGGCTAAACAAAGTAATGCGCCCTTTGTTCCTAATATTAGTCCTGTTGTTAATCTGAAAGAAATGGTTAACAGTCTGGAAAAAGACGTGAAATATATATTATTTTGGGAAGAAGAAAAAAACTTAAAACTTAGGGAAGCCCTTAATAAAATTTCCGAAAAACGAATAGCCTTGATTATTGGACCGGAAGGTGGATTTGACGAAAAAGAGGTTAGTTTGTTAAAAGAAAAAGGAATAATAAGTGTATCTCTTGGCGAAAAAATACTAAGAACTGAAACTGCTGCTATAGCAGCTTCAACATGTGTAATGTATCATTTTGGAGAGTTGGGGTAGAATGATAAAAAGGTGTGCTACTTATACCTTGGGATGTAAAGTTAATCAGACAGAAACGGAAACCATTGAAGGATTACTTCAGGATAATGGATATGAAGTGGTTGATTTTGAAGATATAGCAGATGTTTATATAATAAATACCTGTACTGTAACATCCTCAGCGGATAGAAAATCAAGACAAATAATCAGAAGAGCAAGGAATCATGGGGAAAGTAGAGATAGTGTAGTGATTGTAATGGGATGTTATGCCCAATCCTCATCGGAAAATATATTAGAGGATTTAGGTGTTGACCTTGTAATAGGGAATACCCAAAGGATGTACCTTTTAGATCATTTAAATAAATTTTTCCATGACAGAGTACCAAGTGTGTACGTTGATGATATAATGAAAGAAAAGAATTTTGAGCAAATAGATATAAAGAGAAATATTACAAGAACTAGAGCTTTTATTAAAATACAAGAAGGCTGTCAGCAGTTTTGCAGTTACTGTATTATTCCTTATACAAGGGGACCGGTTAGAAGTAAAACTCCTGATAATGTAATTAAAGAAATTATTGATTTGGAGAATAATGGTTTCCATGAAGTTGTGTTAACTGGAATTCATATTGGAGCATATGGTCAGGATTTACCATATGAATATAGTTTCGGGAAAATTTTAGAAAAAATAATTTCGAATACAAAAAAAATAAGAATAAGAATTAGTTCAATTGAGCCAACAGAAGTTACTGAAGAAATAGCAAAATTAATTTCTAAAGAAGAAAGACTGTGCAGCCATCTTCACATACCATTGCAAAGTGGAGATGATTTTATTTTGAAAAAAATGAACCGTCCTTATGATACTTCATACTTTAGAGAAAAAGTTCAGATGATCAGAAAATACAACCCGGAAATTGGATTAACTACAGATATAATGGTTGGATTTCCATTTGAAGAGGAAACAAATGCAGAAAATACATTAAAATTTGCTGAAGAAATGAAATTTAGTGACATTCATGTTTTTAAATATTCTCCAAGACACAATACTCCTGCAAGTAAATTTACAAATCAGGTTATAATGAAAGATAAAGAAAAAAGAAGCCGGGACCTTATTTCACTTGCTAAAAAGATGAAAAAAGAATTTTTAGAAAAGTTTACAAACAGAGAAATGGAAGTTTTATTAGAACAGAAACATGGAGAGTACTGGGAAGGCCATACTTCCAATTATCTAAAAGTTTTAACTCCAGGTGATGGAGAAAAAAACCAATATCGTAAAGTTTATATTGAAAAAGCTGAAGATGAATTCCTATTAGGTAAATTCATATAAATTTGTTGGGGGGTGAATTTATGGATTGTATATTTTGCTCAATCGCAGAAAAGAAAATTCCCAGTACTATTGTTTACGAAGATGAGAATTTTTTAGCATTTAAGGACATTAATCCTGAAGCTCCAGTGCATATTCTTGTTATTCCTAAAAAACATATTAAAAGTGTAGATCATGTTCAAGAGGAAGATTTAGCCGTATTAAATAAAATCTATTTTGTAATTCAAAAGATTACTAAAGA
Source organism: uncultured Eubacteriales bacterium (assembly GCA_964574445.1). GTDB lineage: Bacteria > Bacillota > Peptococcia > Peptococcales > SKKY01 > SKKY01. Next base: position 897 of record CAZNNQ010000013.1, on the reverse strand, counting down.
ACAAGGTATTTCTGAAACTGGATACAGGGTTGTTACTAATGTAGGAGGAGACGGGGGACAAACAGTTGATCACCTCCATTTCCATATTTTGGGTGGAAGAAATCTTCAATGGCCACCAGGATAAAAAGTAAATTTTCGTGTACTTGTAAGAAATGAATTTATTTTGTATAATAATAATTGCTTTAAGTACCTTTAGCACTAGAGGGGAGGGAAAGTAATGTCTGAAGTTGTAGTTGGAAAAAATGAAACTCTTGATAGTGCTTTGAAAAGATTTAAAAGAAACTGCCAAAAATCTGGAGTATTATCAGAATGGCGCAAAAGAGAGCACTACGTTAAACCTAGTGTGAAGCGCAAATTAAAAGAGGCGGCTAGGAAAAAGAAAAAAAGATAAGGTGATTTGAATGTCTCTGCAGGAAAGACTTATGGAAGATATGAAGCAAGCAATGAGAGATAAAGAAGAAGGAAAGTTAAAACTTTCTGTTATCAGAATGACTCGTGCTGCTATAAAAAACGAAGAAATAAATAAAAAAGCAGAACTTAATGATGAACAAGTTGAAGATATTGTCATTAAAGAACTTAAAAAAAGAAAAGAAGCCTTAGTCGAGTACGAAAAAGCAGGGAGACCTGATGAGGTTGTAAAACTTGAGCAGGAAATTAACATTCTTATGGATTATCTTCCCAAGCAACTTACCGAAGAAGAACTGGCTTTAATTGTTGCTGATGCGATAAATGAAGTTAACCCCTCTTCCCATAAGGACCAGGGAAAAGTAATGGCTATATTGATGCCTCTTATAAAAGGTAAAGCAGACGGGAAATATGTTGGAAATTTAGTGAAAGAACTAATAGAAAAAAAGATAGCTGAATAAGCTATCTTTTTTTGTTACATAATTTTAACAA
>CAZNNQ010000012.1:0-35858 GCA_964574445.1 uncultured Eubacteriales bacterium | reverse complement strand
ATATTCCTCGCTAATTATAGTGTCCTTTTCTATTATCGAAAATGATACTTTGGGATTTTTTATAATTGCATCAATCTTATGACCTGCTTTTGCTGAATGGAAATATATTTTTTCACTATCATAAACATAGTTAAGTGGAACCCCATAAGGATATTCATCATCTCCTAAACAAGCAAGAACTCCATTAGTGCATTTTTCCATTATTTTTATTGTTTCTGTCACTGATAATAATTGTCGTTTCCTTCTCATTTCTCTAAACATTTTAAAACCCTCCTTAATTCAATAAAATAGCCCGAGAGATATTTTAATATCTCCCAGGCTTTTATCCTTCTTAATTATTTGTGATTAATTGCTGCTTGTGCTGCTGAAAGTCTAGCTATTGGCACTCTAAATGGAGAACAACTTACAAAATCAAGCCCAATCATGTGACAGAATTCAACGGAACTTGGTTCTCCACCATGTTCACCGCAAATTCCAATTTCAAGATCTGGTTTAACTTTTCTTCCTTTTTCAACTGCAATCTTCATTAATTCTCCTACTCCGTCTCTGTCTAAAACAATAAACGGACTTTCTGGGAAAATTTTCTTTTCAATATATGTTGGCATAAATTTACCTTCAGCATCATCACGGCTGAATCCAAGAGTTGTCTGCGTAAGATCATTTGTACCAAAGCTGAATAATTCAACTTGCTCAGCAAATTTATCAGCAGTCATAACTGCTCTTGGAAGCTCAATCATCGCTGCAACAATATAGTCAAAAGCTGTATTAAATTCTTCTTTAACATCTTTTGCTGTTTGGTCAATCATTTCTTTAATAATTTCAAGTTCTTTGCAAGAAATAGCCAAAGGAATTTCAACTTCAGGATGAACTTCAACATTCTCTTTTGTTAATCTTGCACAAGCTCTGAAAATTGCTTCCGTCTGCATTTTGTAAATTTCTGGATAGCTTATTCCTAAACGACATCCTCTGTGACCAAGCATTGGATTCATTTCTTCTAATTCTTTAACTTTGCGAAGAAGTTCCTCTTTTTCTTTTTTAAGTTCTTCATTATTTCCTCTTACTCTTAATTCGGTTACTTCAATAAGTAACTCTTCATAATTTGGAAGGAATTCGTGCAATGGGGGATCAAGAAGCCTTATAGTCACAGGGAATCCTGCCATTGATTTTAATATTCCATAAAAATCTTCTTCCTGAATTGGAAGTAACTTTTCAAGAGCTTTCTCTCTATTTTCAAGATCTTCAGAAAGAATCATTTTTTGAACAATTGGAAGTCTGTCTTGAGCCATAAACATATGCTCTGTACGGCAAAGACCAATACCTTTTGCTCCAAATTCCTTTGCTTTTTCTGCATCTTCAGTGTTATCAGCATTTGCTCTTACATCTAATTTTTTAATTTCATCTGCCCATTCTAAAATAGTATTAAAGTTATCTGAAATTTCAGGATCAATCATTGGCACTTCGCCTAAAATTACATGTCCTGTTGTTCCATCAATTGAAATATAGTCACCTTTGTTTATAACATTATTTCCAACCTTAATGCAGTTATCCCCATAGTTAATTTTTAAGGCTTCAGCACCACAAACACAAGGTTTTCCCATACCTCTTGCAACTACAGCAGCGTGGCTTGTCATTCCACCACGGCTTGTTAAGATACCTTTAGCTTGAATAATACCATGGATATCATCTGGAGTTGTTTCTGTTCTTACTAAGATAACATCTTCACCAGCAATGCCTCTTTTTTCCGCTTCATTAGCATTAAATACAACGTGTCCGCTTGCTGCTCCTGGAGATGCTGGAAGTCCTTTGGCAATTATATTTAACTTTGCTTCTGGGTCAATTCTTGTATGAAGCATTTGATCAAGTTGATCAGCCTGAATTCTTATTAGTGCTTCTTCTTTGGAAATAATTCCATCATTTACCAAGTCAACTGCGATATTAATAGCTGCCTGAACAGTTCTTTTACCAGTTCTTGTCTGAAGAATAAATAAAGTACCTTCCTGAACGGTGAACTCTATATCCTGCATGTCTTTATAGTCACTTTCAAGTTTCTTAGTAATTCTTACAAAATCTTCATAAACATGAGGCATATCGTTTTCAAGCTGACTAATTGGCTGGGGAGTTCTGATACCAGCAACAACGTCCTCACCTTGAGCATTAATTAAATACTCACCGTAAAGTTTATTTTCACCATTAGATGGGTTTCTAGTAAATGCAACACCTGTACCACTAGTTGGTCCAAGGTTACCAAACACCATTGCTTGAATATTTACTGCAGTTCCTAAATTGTCATCTATTTTATTAATTCTTCTGTAAACTTTTGCTCTTTCATTGTTCCATGATCTAAATACCGCTTCCACTGAAAGTAAAAGTTGTTCTTTTGGATCTTGTGGGAAATCTTTTTTTATAACTTTTTTAACAAGTTTTTTATAGTCTTCAACTAATGCTTCAAGGTCTGCTGCTTCCAATTCATTATCTTGTTCAACACCCTTTTTATTTTTTAAAGCATCTAGTACAATTTCAAATTCATGATGTTCAATATCTAAAACTACATTGGAAAACATTTGAATAAATCTGCGGTAACAATCGAAAGCAAATCTTCTTTCTTCCGTTTTTTTCGCTAATCCTTCAACAGCATGGTCGTTAAGACCAAGGTTTAATACTGTGTCCATCATACCTGGCATTGAAAATACAGAACCTGATCTTACTGAAAATAACAAGGGATCTTCATTATCACCAAATTTTTTGCCTAATTTTTCTTCAAGGGCTTTCATATACTCCCATATTTGTTCTTCAAGATTTCCTGGAAGTTTGTTACCCTCTTTAAAATAATCAATACAAGCCTCGGTAGTAATTGTGATTCCTGGTGGTACTGGAATTCCAATGTTAGTCATTTCTGCAAGGTTTGCTCCCTTACCTCCCAGAAGACTCTTCATGTCTTTGTTTCCTTCATTGAACGCGTAAATATACTTCTTACTTGTCAATTAAATCACCCCTGTTATAAATTTGTAATATTTTACTAGCCGTTTCTTCAACAGCTTTATTAGTAACATCAATAACTGGACAGCCTAGTTTTTTTAAAATACCTTCTGCATATTCCAATTCTTCTAGGATTCTTTCAAAACTTGCATAATCTGCATCTTTCTCAAGACCCATGGTTTTTAGTCTTTCTATTCTAATTTCATTTAATAAAGTTGGCTTAATTGTTAACCCTATAACTTTACCACTTTTTTTAGCAAAAAGTTCTTCAGGAGGTTTCACTTCTGGAACTAAAGGAATATTTACAACTTTTAATCCTCTATGAGCTAAATATATACAAAGAGGAGTTTTGGATGTCCTAGAAACTCCCGTTAATATAATATCTGCGTAAAATATTGCTCTTGGGTCTTTCCCATCATCATATTTTACTGCAAATTCAACTGCCTCTATTCTATTAAAATAATCTTCATCAAGTTTATGTAACAAACCTGGGGTTCTTTCTGGTTTTTGCTCAAAAAATTCTTCCATCCCTTTAATAAGGGGACCTAGAAGATCAACAGTAGTGATATTTTCTTCTTTTGTTCTTTTATTGATATATTGTTTGAGTTCTTTGATAACCAAAGTATAAACGATAAGTGCTTTATTATCTTTAGCTTCTTGAATTATTTCCTCAATAGAATCTTTATCATCTATATATGGAATTCTTTTTAGCAATGTATCTTCAGTAGAAAATTGAGTCATTGCTGCTTTTACAACAAGCATAGCTGTCTCACCTAGAGAATCAGATAATAAGTAAACTATTTTTTTATCGATGACCATTACCCCCTTAAAGATTCTTTGTGAAATCAAGAAACGCTCTTGTAATGTTGGTCTTACTTACTCTTGCAATTACGTCTAGTACTGGTTCCCCATCAATAATCTTTTCTTCAACAACTGGAAGACTATCAACTTCATTATCTACTATTTTTTTCGCTATACTTATTAAACTTTCTTCCATGGTGGCTGTTATAATTTTGGGCATTCTAGTCATAATTACACTTACCGGTAAACTTTTTATGTCAGAATTGCCGATTGTAGCTTTTAAAAGATCTTTCCTGGAAATAACGCCTTCTAAAAAATGTTTATCATTTACAACAAAAATTGTTCCTACATCATTAAGAAATAGTTGAACGATACAGTCATATACAGAAGTACCTTCTCTAATGCAAGCTGGCACAGAATGATAATCTTTTACCTTCTTCTTAACAAGCCCTTTCATTAGAAATTCCATATTTTCTGAGTCCTTAAAAAAATAGCCCACCCGAGGTCTTGCTCCAAGAAATCCAACTTGGGTCAAGAAGTCAAGATCTGATCTTAATGTGGCTCTTGTAGCCTCAAAATGTTCAGCGATCTTTTCCCCGGTTATTGGGCCTTTACGTTTTACTATTTCAATGATTTTTTCCTGTCTTTGATTAATATAAATAATATCACCTCCAGGAGATATATGAGTCATAATTAAGCTAATTATGACTCTTTTTTTTATACTATCTTAATAAAACAGAAAAATCAACACCAAAAATTAATTATATTTTAATACAACTTGCTCATCTAAAATAAACAGAGGAGCATCTAGATTTTCCATAACAAAATTTGCCGGAACATAAGAACGTTCATTCACAATTATATAATCATTGATGTCTATTGTCTTGTTTTCTTTGGCAAGATTTACTGTCCTTGTAAAATGATTCCAGACAACATCCCAACCATAATAAGATGCACTTTGTCTTACTGGTATATATTTTTCACCTTCAAAAAGAATAAATTCATCTTTATCATAAACTAATTCTCTGTAATTACTTGCTCTAATAATAGATAACTTATTTGATAAACTATTTATTTGAATAATAATATGATCATTTGTTACATCATAGTGGGTAGATAATACTTCATTTTGAGGTTCTTTTATTAAAACACCTTTTACATTTCTTTTATCATTAACATCTGGATCTTTAATCTTTAAATATAATGGATTATCAAATGTTGTTAATTTTACTTTCTCATTATCCTCTTTATCAATTAAAGAAATTGAAATTGAATATAATTCTGTTAAATATTTAAGTTCACTAGGTTTTTCTCTTTTTATGTTAATCATTAATCTTTGATTATTCTTTATACCTTCCTCTATAATATTTCCTTCTAAAATATTATTAGGTATAACTAATTGATAATTATTATTATTTATTACAAGATTAACACCATTATCCTTAGCTTCTATAATTTTATCAGAGGAAACAATAACTTCATCACTAATCACTTTAGGGTCTTCATCCTTCTCTTCTTCCCCTCCAAGTGAGAAATATCCGCTGGTTACACCTGTTTGCTGACTGTCGATACGAGCTGTTATGTCTCCTCCGATTGCCCGCATATCATCAAATTCGAAATCAACAATTACCCTGCCAGTTCCTCCAGTAGTAGAAGGAGCAAATTGGTAACTAATATAGCTATCTCCATCATTACCACCAGAAACAACATTTACATCATAACGGCCATTTACCAATAATGTTGGATATGACATAAATTCTGCATTTTCAAGAAAAATAGTGAACATATCACCATTTTGAATACTGTCTATCGTAGAGTCCGTTTCATATATTCTAACAGTACCTACATATTGATGATCTCCTATTTGAGGATATCCAACTCTCATAATTACATTTTCAGTAGCAGCATAGGCTGAAAATAGCAATGAAGCAAGGAATATCAACAAAATTAAAGCTGAAATATTTTTTTTCATTTTTATTACCTCCTTTGTTTAATGCTTAATGTACTTACCCTAATTTTAATAAAAAATACACACCTTCATGAAAAGAAGATGTGTATTTTAGTTTAATAAATTTTAAATTTTAAATTTGGTGAATTGCTTTACCAACAATTCCAAGGACTGCTTCATCAAAAGCTTCAGCAAGAGTTGGGTGTGCATGCACTATTTTCGAGATATCATCTACACTCATATTCTTACTCATTGCTACTGCAGCTTCATGAATTAAATCAGAAGCATGAGGTCCTAGAATATGAACTCCAATTAGTTTGTTTTTTGAATCTGTTATAACTTTAACAAAACCATCTTTTTCTCCCTTAGCTAAAGCTTTTCCATTAGCCATAAACAAAAACTTATTGGTTTTATACTCAATTTTTTGCTCCTTTGCTTGTTCTTCTGTCATTCCAATATTACTTATTTCTGGAAATGTAAAGGTACAAGAAGGAATTAATGGTTCATGGAGATCTTTCTCAGGATGTTTAATATACTCTGCAACAACAATGCCCTGATGACTAGCTGCATGAGCAAGTTGAATCTTTCCATTAACATCACCAACTGCAAAGATCCCTTTAACATTTGTTTGATATTTGTTATCAACCTTGATATTTTTTTTATCAAGTTCAATTCCTGCATTTTCAAGTTCAAGACCATCAGTTAATGCTACTCGTCCAGCCGCATTTAAGACTGCAGAAGTAGTGTATTCTACTTCCTGATCTTTTTTGTTCAAAGCTTTTATTGTAAAACCAACATCAGTTTTTATAACCTCTGTCACTTTTATGGATGTATTTATTGTTACTCCTTGTTTCTTTAATAAAGGTAGGAATCTTTTAATCACTTCTCGGTCTTCATGAACCAATATCTCCGGCATATATTCTAAAACTTGAACTTTTGTACCAAAGTAATTAAAAATACCGGCAAATTCAATACCTATAACTCCACCACCGATAATCAAAAGATCCTCAGGCAATTCTTTTAATTCAAGAATACTTTTACTATCAAGAACCTCCGGATGATCAATTCCTTTAATAGGAGGAATATTAGTTTTAGAACCTGTGGCAATTATTATGTTCTTTCCTTCTATTGTTTCTTCCTTTTCCCTTGTCTTAATAATAATTGTATTTTTATTTTTAAAACTTGCATTTCCTTCATAAAGATCAATTTTATTCCCTTTTATCAGTTGACGAATTCCTGTAGTAAGTTTCTCTACTACTTCTTCTTTACGTTGATATGCTTTTTCCAAGGAAAACTTAAAATCAGATACACTTATACCAAACTCTTCCGAGTCTTTAATATCTTTTATTAATTCTGCATTCCTATAATATGTTTTTGTTGGAATACAGCCCCAATTTAGACAAGTCCCACCAATTTTTTCTTTTTCCACGATAGCAGTTTTTAAACCTTCTTTTGCAGCCTTTATTGCTGCAACATAACCACCTGGTCCTGCTCCGATAACAATAACATCATAAGTCATAATATTTTCCTTTATTCCGGCTTGTATTTCAGGATAAGATCCCGGGCTGCCTTTACTTCATCTATTCTTCTTACTTGGGTTGTATATGGAGCATTCTTTAGAAGTTCTGGGGTTTCATTTGCCTCAATAGCAATTTTTTTCATAACCTCAATAAATCCATCCATTTCTTCTTTGCTCTCTGTTTCTGTGGGTTCAATCATTATTGCATCATGAATGATTAGCGGGAAGTAGATAGTTGGTGGATGATATCCATAATCAAGTAACCTTTTTGCAATATCTAATGTGGTAACCTCATGATTATCCTTAATACCTGAAAACACAAACTCATGTTTACATACCTTATCAATTGGAAGCTCATAAATTCCCTTTAACTCTTCTTTAATATAATTTGCATTTAAAACAGCCATTTCACTAGCCTTTTTTAATCCATCTCTACCCATCATTTTAATATAGGTATAAGCCTTTACGATAACTTGGAAATTCCCATAAAAGCTTTTAATTTTACCAATAGAAAGTGGTCTCTCATAATCTAATTCAAATAATTCATCCTTATCATTAACTTGAATAACTGGATATGGAAGAAAAGGAATTAATTCTTTTTTTACTCCTACAGGACCACTTCCTGGACCCCCACCTCCATGAGGAGTTGAGAATGTTTTGTGTAGATTGAAATGAACCACATCAAAGCCCATATCTCCAGGGCGACTAATACCCATAATAGCATTCATATTTGCGCCATCATAATATAATAGTCCTCCTGCTTCATGAACGAGATTTGATATCTCTTTTATATTTGTTTCAAATAAGCCTAGGGTGCTTGGATTTGTTAACATTAGACCAGCAATCTCATCACTTAAAACTTCTTTTAATGCTTCTAAATCTACTGATCCTTCAGCATCTGATTTTATTTCGACAATATCGAAACCACATAATTGGGCTGTTGCAGGGTTTGTTCCATGAGCTGAATCAGGAACAATTATTTTAGTTCTTTTACTATCCTTACGATATTCATGATATGCCTTAATTATCATAAGGCCTGTTAACTCACCATGAGCACCTGCTGCTGGCTGTAGGGTAAAGCCATCCATGCCTGCAAGTTCAGCAAGCATTCCTTCCATGTCATACAATAATCCAAGAGCCCCCTGAACAGTTAGCTCGTCTTGCAGTGGGTGAATATTAGCAAAACCACCTAAAGCAGCCATATCTTCATTTATTTTCGGATTATATTTCATGGTACAAGATCCTAGAGGATAAAATCCAGTGTCTACACCATAATTTTTTGTAGAAAGGTTTGTAAAATGTCGAACTACATCCACTTCACTTACTTCTGGAAGATTTATATCACTTCCCTGCATATTCCCCGGAATAAGTTTACTTAGATCAACTTCTTCTACATCCAGTTTGGGAAGGGTATAGGCTTTTCTGTTATCTTTTGAAATTTCAAAAATTAATTTATCATATTTTCTCATTTTGCCCCTCCTAAAACCTGGATTAGTTCATCCATTTCTTCTTTAGTTCTTTTTTCAGTTACACAGTACAAAGAAGCGTTTTTATAATCAGGGAATTCTTTTTCGATATTGAATCCTCCAATAAATCCTTCATGAAGAAGCTCGTGGTTAATTGCATCAACATTTGCAGGACAAACTATTGGAAATTCTGAGAAATATTTTTTACCTTTAAAAAGAGCTGTATATCCTTCTATATTTTGCATTTTATTAAAAAGATAATTTGTCTTTTGAATAGTTTGCATAGCCACTTCTTTAAGCCCTTGTTTACCCATGGTAATAAGATATATGCTAGCGATAACTACATTATGTGCCTGATTTGAACAAATATTAGAAGTAGCTTTATATCTTCTAATATGTTGTTCTCTAGCCTGAAGTGTTAAAACAAAAGCTCTCTTGCCATCAACATCCACAGATTGTCCAACAATTCTCCCAGGCATTTTTCTCATTAATTTTTCTGTACACGCAATAAAACCAAGATAAGGTCCACCAAAAGCTAAAGCACCACCAAGTTGTTGACCTTCCCCTATTACAATATCTGCTCCGTACTCTGCTGGTTTCTTTAAAACAGCCAGACTAATTGGATCAACAGATACTATGAATAAAGATTTATTTTCATGAATCTTTTCTGCAAAATTATTGAGTTCCTCTATTACTCCAAAGAAATTTGGATTTTGAACAATAACACTTGCCACTGACTTGTCTAATTTCTCTTCTATTAGCTTTAAATCAGTTTCTCCGTTATTTAAGGGAATATATTCAATTTCAAATCCTCTGAATCTTAGGTAAGTATCTAAAACTTTTTTAGTTTCGGGATTTATACCTTCTGAGCAGAGAATTTTTTTTCTTTTCGTTTGAACAGCTGACATAATTGCTGCCTCAGCAGTTGCACTTGCACCATCATACATTGAAGCATTTGCAACATCCATTCCTGTTAGTTCACAAATCATTGTTTGATACTCAAATATAACCTGTAAAGTCCCTTGACTGATTTCAGGCTGATACGGGGTATAAGCAGTATAAAATTCAGATCTTCCCGCCAAATGTTTAATGACTGATGGGATATAACGATCATAAGCTCCCGCACCCAAGAAACAAATTAACTCATCAACAGTATGATTTTCTCCTGCAATTTCTTCAATAAAAGTTTTCACTTCCAACTCTGATTTACCTTCAGGTAAATCCAGGTCTCTGTTCAGTTTTATTTCAGTAGGAATATCATTAAAAAGATCTTCAATATTTTTGACCCCGGTTTTTTCCAGTAGTTCATTAAGATCCTCATTGGTTACTGGTATATATGGGTTCATTTAATTCTCCTCGCTTAAATAAGTTTCATACTGTTCAGAATTCATTAGTTCTCCTAGTTCTTCTAAATCAGAAGGTTTAATCTTAATAAGCCAATTTTCAAAGGCATCTTCATTTACTAGGGCTGGATTATCTGAAACCTCTTCATTAACTTCCAGAATTTCTCCGCTTATTGGCATATAAATATCAGATGCCGCTTTTACAGATTCTACAGCACCAAAAGAATCTCCCTTTTCAAATTCATCTCCTTCTTCTGGAAGATCAACAAAAACTAATTCTCCCATTGAATGTTGTGCATAATCACTAATACCAATATATGCAACGTCTTCTTCAACCATTACCCATTCATGCTCATTCGTGTAATAAAGCCCTTTTTTAACTTCCATAATCAACATCCTCCTATTTTTTATAATTCTTTTGATAAAACTTCTTATCTACTACTTTAGCTTTTAGTTTTTTATTTCTAACCGCAATAAGAAACTCAGTTCCTATTGGGGAATATTCCGCATCTACCAAAGCAAGACCTACCGTCTTACCTAGAGTTGGAGCCATATAACCCGTTGTTACGAAACCAATCTTTTTATCCTCTGCATAAACTTCATACTCATGACGTGGGATACCTTTATCAAGCATTTCAAACCCAACAATTTTTCTTTTCAAGCCTTCTTCCTTTTGTTTAACTAGAGCTTCTTTTCCTATAAAATCTTCTTTTTGTAATTTCACAAAAAATCCTAATCCTGCTTCTAATGGAGTAATCTGATCAGATAACTCATTTCCATACAAGGGAAGCCCAGCTTCAAATCTTAAAGTATCTCTTGCTCCAAGACCACAAGGAACTAATTTTTCATCTTTTCCTGCTTCAATTATATTATGCCAAAGAGATACAACTGAATCTTTTTTCATGTATAATTCAAAACCATCTTCACCAGTATATCCACTTCTAGAAATGATACATGGAACTCCATCAATAATCACTTCATCTTCAAAATAAAAGAATTTAATATCTGCTAAATTAAAATCTGTAAGTTTTTGTAACACTTCTTGGGCTTTTGGACCTTGGACGGCAAGTTGTGCTATTTGATCTGAGATATGTGATATTTCTACATTAAAATCTTTGCTTTTTTCTAGGATCCATGCAACATCTTTATCAATATTTCCTGCATTTATTACTAATAGAAAATGGTCCTTTTTATATTTATATACAATAAGGTCATCAACAACTGTACCTGATTCATAACACATCAAATTATAACTAATCTGATTCTCTTGCATTTTGCTAATTTCATTTGTTAATAAATAATCAAGAAACTTTTCAGCATCTTCGCCCTTAACAAGAACCTCACCCATATGAGAAACATCAAAAATACCTGCATTATTTCTTACTCCAAAATGCTCTTCCTTGAGTGTTGAAAATTCAACCGGAAGTGCCCACCCGGCAAAATCAACAATTTTGCCACCATATCTTTCATAATAATCAAATAAAGGTGTTTTCTTAATATTGTCACTTAATTGCATTTCTATCCCTCCCAATTTTTACCTTTTATGTTGAATCTCTAAACTAAAAAGAGATATAAAGGCGCTCTGAAGAAAACGCTTTATATCTCTGTCTTTTGTACCTGAGAGTTTCCGCTATCGCTTTGCCCCTTCGGCGCCTTGATATGGTCTTTTCAGAGTCAGGTCTAATTACGATCCTCTTGCCTGAAAGATTCCATACAATGTAAGCACACATTCTATGTTGCCTCGTCGGCCACTATTTAAAGTATCTCTCGTAATTATCATCCCTAATTATTTAGTTACTTTCAATTTTAAATTAGTTTTCTAATATTCTCAAGATATTAATCTTTTCACAATCTATTTATCTCACTTTTTGTTTTACATTTATCCTAACAATTTCGGATTTAGTCCCTACTCTCACTGGAGGCCCCCAAGTTCCAACTCCAGAAGAGGCTACTAAGTTATATTCATTCAAAGAAAAATGACCATAATCAAAGGGAAAATATCTTTCCGTAATAATACCAAATGGATATAATTGCCCTTGATGAGTATGCCCAGATACTTGGAGATTTACTCCCATTCTTTCTGCATCATATATTTCTAATGGTGCATGATCCATTAGTATAGTAAAAAGTTCCGGTTCTGCATCTTTCAATAATTCATCAAGATGTGTTCTTGTATCCTCTCCATATCTTTCTCGGCCATCAGTTACATCCTTGCGTCCAACAAGATATAAATCATCATTTAAAATAACTGTTTCATCTTTAAGAACTTTTATTCCACTTTCAGCAAATAGGTAAGGTATCATTTCTGTGTTTTCCATATAATTATCATGATTTCCAAGGACCATATATGTGCCTTTTCTTGGTTTAAAATCTTTTAAAAGAGAATTGATATCTTCCTCATAAAATGTTCTCCAGTCTCCATCAAAAAAATCTCCAGCAATAAATATATAATCTGGATTTTGGGCATTTACAAGGTCAATTATTTCTTTAAATTCTTTAAAACCAATTTGATAACTTATGTGTATGTCAGAAATTAATGCAATTGTATAATTTTGTTTTAATTCCTTCTCTGTTTCAATTGTATATTCAACAACTTGAAAATCTTTTGCTTGAAAAGTTCCAAAAATTCCCAGTGCCATTATTATTGTTATCATAAAAACAGTAATTACTGCACGGTTATCTTTTTTATATTTAAGAAATACTGGTAAAAAATCTACTCTTTTATCTATAAAAGCAATAAGGTCTAATAATAAAAGAAAAATTAATCCATAAAAGAAAAATATCATCCAATAGGATGTGCCAGTTACAATAATTCCAGCAAGTTTATAAGGTAGAAATCCTTCAATGAATCTTGATAATATATATGAAGAACTAAAAATAATAAAAACTAACCAGTAAGAACTTTTTTTCAAAGGCATTACATAGTTTAGGTTTTTATAAATTCGCTTACCTATATAGTAGTTGGATAAAATGAAAATACCCAAAATCAATATTAAAAACGCAATTAATGAGAAATTCAATTTGCACCTCTGTTATATTTAAAATTTCTTAATTAATTCAATCCATTTTACAAAACTATTAAGCATTTTCCCTGCTACTTCTATAGCTTTTTCATCGATTAATCTATTATCCATAAATTTATTTTTAGCATCTGAAATAAATAATTCAGGTTTATTCATAGGGAAAGTGTTTATATTGTGAAGTACTGCTCTTAATTCTTTCTGAGACCTTGAAGTACCTGTTAATCCAGTAGTTGCTCCTGCAATCATTATGGGTTTTTTAGAAAAAGGGTAACCTTCATCATCTTTTCTTGATATCCAGTCAATTGCATTTTTAAGTACACCTGGAATGGAGTTATTGTATTCTGGAGTAACAATTATTAAACCATCTGCTTTTCTAATCTTTTCTCTTACTTCTTTTACTTTTAAAGGAAATCCTTGATCTTCGATATCTTGATTAAAAAGAGGAAAATCATTTATTGAAAGAACCTCAATATCAAGTGTCTCAGGGCTATTTTCCACCATATATTTCAATACAGCTTTATTATAAGAGTTTTTTCGTAAGCTTCCACAAATTGCGACTACTTTATATGTATTATTATTCATAATTCAATCGGCCTCCTCTTTAAAATCAAATTTAGCTTTTTTCAATATATCATATTAGGTGGGCTTTATCCAGATAATACCTTTATAAATAAACAAAGGGTCCAAAGACCCTCTGCTTAAAAACTGATTTCTTCTATAATTTTTTTCAAATTTAGCATTTCTTCTTCACTTAAAGTAATTCCTTTTCCCATTTTTTGACCATCTGGAGACCAATCTCTTATGTCATACTTAGGGCCATTGTTGTTCCAACTAATAATTTTAAATTCCTTTTTCCAACCACTTTCAGATTCTGATAGCACTCCCAAATTGCTTTGAATTTCGTAAGTAAAATTTGTCATAAAGTTCCTCCTTTTATATTTTTTATAAAGCTGGGTTATACTACCCAATAAAAAATAAAAATACCTATTTTTTTAGAAAATTATTTTATTTTAATAATTTGACCCAGTCTTTTTATGATGATATTATATCTATTAGCTTTATATCGGGGCGTGGCTCAGCTTGGTAGAGCGCTACCTTGGGGTGGTAGAGGTCGCAAGTTCAAATCTTGTCGCTCCGACCAAAAAAGAGAGGGTATACACCCTCTCTTTTTTTATTTATTATTTTTTTTAAAATTTCTTTCCACAATAAGGACAAAACTTATAATTTCCTTCTATTATTTTTCCACAATCAGGACAAGTATTATCTTCAATATCTGTTTCTAAAAGATCATAAAAATCTATTTCTTTTCCTCTTTTAATAGCTTCTTCAATAAAATCCTTTTCTATTAAATAAACTTTTTGTGAATTTGGGAATTTTAAATAATATTTTTTATTAAATCTTAGAAGTGGAATAAAGAAAAATTCAAAAACATTATTTACACGATATAGGTCTCCCTTTATTCCCATTGGATAACCAGGATAATTGTATACCTGAATATCTTGAATTTTTTTATCTTCTGGATATATACCAAAAATACCAATGAAAAACATAACTCATCCCTTACTTATTGTTTATGTTTACTAAATCGAAGGCTTCATGAAGTACTTGCAATGCTTTAACTGCATTCGCTCTCTTTACAATACAAGAAACCTTTATCTCCGAAGTACTTATCATATCAATATTAATTTTATTATCTGCAAGAACATGGAACATTTTTGCTGCTACTCCTGGAGAACTTATCATTCCAGCTCCAACAATCGAAACTTTTGCCACATCATTATCGGCTTCAATACTAGCTTCTTCAAATTCCTTAGATACAGATTTAATGGTACGTACAGCTTTTTCCATTTCCTCTTCAGGAACAGTCATTGAAATATCATTAATTTTATCCCTCATGGAACTTTGTACAATCATATCAACGTTTATATTTTCTTTTGCCAGCTTCGTAAAAATTTTACTAGCAATTCCAGGTTGATCGGGAACATCGAAAATACTAATCTTAGCTACATTTAAATCGTGGGCAACCCCGGTTACCACTACATCTTTTTCTAAAGAATCTTTACTCACTACTATTGTACCCTCCTCATTTACATAACTTGATCTTACACACATTGGAACGTTATATAATTTTGCAAGTTCTACAGAGCGCACATGAAGTACCCTTGCTCCAAGACTTGCTAGCTCCAGCATTTCGTCATAGGAAATATTATTTAACTTTTGAGCATTACTTACTACTCTAGGATCCGCTGTAAATACTCCAGTGACATCTGTATAAATCTCACACATATCTGCTTTAAGAGCAGCAGCTAATGCAACTGCTGTTGTGTCAGAACCACCCCTTCCAAGAGTGGTAATTTCATCTTCTTCTGTTTTACCCTGAAATCCTGCAACTATTACTATTTTATTTTGATCTAATTCTTTCTTTAATCTTTCTGTATTAACTTTCTTAATCCTTGCTTTTGAATGGACATTCGTGGTAAGAATACCAACCTGTGGTCCAGTAAGAGAAACAGCTGATTTACCAGCTGAATCTAAGGCAATTGATAGTAATGCAATAGATACTTGTTCTCCAGTAGCTAAAAGCATATCCATTTCTCTTGGAGATGGTTTTTCATTTAATTGTTTTGCTAAAGTAATTAAGTCATCTGTAGAATCCCCCATTGCGGATACTACAACAACTACTTGATTACCTTCATTATGATACTTAATTATGTTATCTGCTACTCTTTTAATACATACTGAATCAGCTACAGAGCTACCGCCATATTTTTGAACAACTAATGCCATCTATTGCTTCCCTCCAAATTTTTTATTTAAATAGAACACCACTTTGAATTGGCTTAAGATTATATATTTCAGAAAAGACATTATTGTCTTCTAAAATTTTTATTAACAACTTTAGATCAAAATCTGCATCTTCCATATGATAAATTATTATTGATGGACCAGCACCACTTAGGGTGATACCTAAAATATCCATTTTTTCTGCTTCTTCAATAACCTCTAAGAGCCCGGGAATAAGTTTTGCCCTATAATTTTGATGAAGTTTATCTGCAAAAGCAGATTTAATCATTTCGAAGTCCTCTGTAATTAAAGAACTAACCAGTAACAAAGCTCGACTTATATTAAACACTGCATCTTCCATAGGAACAACTTTAGGAAGAACTCCTCGAGATGCTTTTGTTGATAAATGAAAATCCGGAACAATTACTGTTGATAAAATTTTTTCAGGAACTTTGATTTTCTTGCTTATTATATCATCATTTTTCTTAAATGAAATAACAAATCCACCTAATAGAGCAGGAGCAACATTATCTGGATGCCCTTCTATTTCAACAGCAATCTTTAACATTTGACTATTTGTTAGTATGTTCCCAAGGGTTTCATTCGCGAGAGCAATACCTCCAATAATAGCTGCTGAACTACTTCCAAGCCCTCTAGATAGGGGTATTCTATTAACCTGCTTTATTTTAATCCCAGGAGGTATTTTGTTTAAATAATCATATACTTTTTTAAATGAAATATATATAAGATTATCTTTATCCCTACTAAGATTATTTTCCCCTTCTCCTGTTATCTCAATCTCAAGATCGTTATTATTGCCGAATAATTCATATTCAATCTCATTATATAAATCTAATGATAAACCAAGACAATCAAATCCTGGACCAATATTAGCACTTGTTGCAGGAATCATTATTTTTTTATTTTTCTTCATCTGCATATACCCTAATCATACTTGATACTTCTTTTGAGATCGGAGATCTTTTTATCTCTTCCATTGCATCAAGAATATCTTTTTCCACTACAGAATCAGTAATTATCACTAACTCTGCTTGCTTATCCATAGCTTTTTTCTGAATTACTGCACCAATACTTACTCCATGATTACCAAAAAATCCAGCAATTTCTGCAAGTACTCCAGGCTTATTTTCAACAATTAAACGAATAAAATATTTAGATACTACTTCTGCTTCTGAAAGAATTTTCTCATCTTGATAACAAGAGGAATTTATTCGTCCTGTACATCCATAAACTATATTTCTTACAATATCAATAACATCTCCAACTACTGCACTTGCTGTAGGAAGCTGTCCCGCACCGTGGCCAAAGAACATTGCTTCACCAATTGGATTACCTTTAATAAAGATTGCGTTAAAAGAATCATCAACTGAAGCTAATGGATGTTTTTTGGGAATTAACATAGGATGAACTCTTACTTCGATACCAGAGTTTCTTTTTCTTGTAAGCCCGATTAATTTTATAATATAATCAAATTCCTTAGCATACTCTATATCTGAAGTTGTAATATCAGTAATACCTTCTACATATACCTCATCAAGGTTGACTTTAGTATGAAAGGCAAGAGAGGCAAGTATTGCCATTTTCCTTGCTGCATCTAAACCACCGATATCTGATGTCGGATCAGCTTCAGCATATCCAAGATCTTGGGCTGTTTTTAGTGCTTCATAAAAAGTTTGATTTTCTTGTGTCATTTTTGTCAAAATATAATTTGTTGTTCCATTAACAATTCCCAATATTTCATGAATATTATTACCTGCAAGACATTGTTTCAATGGACGTATTATTGGAATTCCTCCACCAACAGCAGCTTCAAATTGAAAATCTAATTTGTTTTTATCTGCTATTTCAAAAAGCTCATATCCATGAGCTGCAACCATATCTTTATTTGCAGTTACAACATGTTTCCCCTTTTCAAGAGCTTCTGTAACAAATTTTCTCGCAATTGTAGTGCCACCGATTAATTCAACAATGATTTGAATTTCATCATCATTAATTATTGAATCCCAATCCTCTGTTAAAATGGTTTTATCAATATAATCAGGCCATTCTCTGTTTATATCCTTTTCGAGTACTTTAACTATTTCAACATTTGCACCCGTTTTTTTATATATGTCTTCCTTCTGATCTCTCAAAACTCTGTAAAAACCTTTTCCTATTGTGCCTAATCCTAATAAGGCCACTTTTATATCTTTAATCATAGCTCCCCCTTAACTTTGTCCTAAAATTTCTACTTTTTTAACACCTGGTATTGCTCGTAATCTTTGTAAGGTTTCTTCAGCATCAATATCCATTGGCTGAGTTTCAATTGCAATACTCACTCGAGCTATACCTTGAAGAGGAATTCCCTGATTAATTGTCAATATATTTCCTTTTGCTATAGCAATTGAATTTAATACATTTGACAATATTCCCGATTTGTCCCACATACTTATTGCAATAGTAATTATTTTCCCTTTACTTGCTTCATAAAAAGGAAAAACACCATCACGGTATTTGTAAAAAGCACTTCTACTAAGACCCACTTTTTCAACTGCTTCATTGATCGTACTAACTTCATTTCTAGCTAATAGTTCTTTTATCTCTGCAGTTTTTAAAATTGCATCTGGTAAAATATCTTCATTTACAATAAAAAACCTTTTTTCATTCTTTTTCATATAACCAACTTTCTGTCCTTGCAGGACGGATATTATTCCTCATATGAAGAACATTATATCATTTTTCTCTGCTTTTGCAAGAAAAAAAACCACCTATAGGTGGTTCCTCAAATCTTATTAGAATTTAAAAAATTTATTCAGTCTCACTTTTTTTATCTCTTTTCATTAATTCATAAACCGTTTCTCTAGGATCTTCATTTTCAAAAATGATTTTATAAACATGATTTGTAATAGGTGTGTCCACATTGTATTTCTTATTGAGTTCAATTATTGCTTCAGCTGTTCTAACTCCTTCAATAACCATTCCCATTTTTTCTTTGATATCCTCTATCTTTTCACCTTTGCCGATTGCTATTCCGGCTCTTCTATTTCTTGAATGCATACTTGTTGCAGTAACAACCAAATCTCCAATCCCAGAAAGTCCTGCAAAGGTTAGTGGTTTTGCACCCATTGCAATACCAATTCGAAGGATTTCAGCCATACCTCTTGTAATAATTGCAGCTCTAGTATTATCTCCAAAACCAAGTCCATCAGAGATCCCTGTAGCAAGGGCAATTACATTTTTAAATGCTGCACCGATTTCTACACCTGCAACATCAGAATTTATATATATTCTAAAATAATCACTCATGAATAGATCTTGTACTTTTTCAGCTGAGCTTTCCTCAGAAGATGCAGCAACAATGGCTGTTGGCATTTTTATTGCGACTTCTTCAGCATGACTAGGACCAGATAAAACAACAAGGCGATTTTCTATTCCAGGAATTTCTTCAGTAATTACTTCACTTAATCTTTTTAAAGTTCCTGGTTCAATTCCCTTTGCAGTATTTACCACTATTACATTATCTTTTAGAAGAGGTTTTAATTTTTTTGATACATCTCTGACGGCACTAGAAGGGACACTCATAACAATAAAATCAGATTCTTCAACAGCTTCTTCAAGTGTTCCCACTGCGGTAATGCTCGATGGAAGACTAACATTTTTTAAATAGGCACTGTTTGTTTTCTTTTCATTTATTTCAATTAATTGATCTGGAATTATTGACCATATCTTTACCTCATAACCTTTATCACCAAGAACCATAGCAAGGGCAGTACCCCAACTACCTGCTCCTAATACAGCAATTTTCATTTTACCACCTCTTTTTTGCCAATTTTATTTTCCTTACCATTTATAATTCTTTTTATATTTTCTCTATGCATAAAAATTACTGCGATACTAGCGGAAATAATAAAAACCTTATAATAAATATTTAAATTAAAAATGATGCTTAAAACTGTAACCGCTATAGCTGCTGTTATTGATCCAGCTGAAATATATCTTGTTAAATAAACTACAATTAAAAACATTACTAAAGCTATCCCCGTCATAACAGGATCAATAAAAAGACAGATGCCAAAACCTGTAGCTACCCCTTTTCCACCTTTGAACTTAAGAAAAATTGGAAAAAAGTGACCAATGATTGAAAAAAAGGCTCCTACTAAAGCAAGTTTTTCACCACCTGTAATATAACCAAAATAAACTGATAGCCAACCCTTTCCTGCGTCGAAAAAAAGAACGATCAATGCTGGAAATGGACCAACTAATCTCCATACATTTGTAAATCCAATATTTCCGCTACCTTGTTTTCTTACATCAACTCCAAAGAATTTACCCATATAATATCCAAAGGGGATGCTACCAAGGAAATATGCAACTATTAGGACTTTAAACAAATTACCTGCCAGCATTATTTTCCTCACGTTTTTTAAGTTTTAACCAAATTGGTGTTCCTTCAAATCCGAAAGCTTCCCTTAGTTTGTTTTCCAAATATCTCTCATATGAAAAATGAATAAGTTCTGGATCATTCACAAAAAAGACAAAAGTTGGAGGCTTTACATTAGTCTGAGTTGCGTATAATATTTTACCTCTTTTGCCTCTTTTAGTTGGTATTGGTGTTGTTCTAACTGCATCTTGAATTACTTCATTTAATGCAGATGTGGTAGCTCTAAATACTTGTTGTTCAGCAACAAAATCAATTAACTCAATAATTTTATTAACTCTCTGTTTGGTTACTGCAGAAATAAAAATTATTGGCGCATATTGAAGGAACAATAAATCTGCTCTAATTTTCTTTTCATAATTATGCAAAGTTTTATCATCTTTTTCTACTAAATCCCATTTATTAAAAACAAGAATACAAGATTTTCCAGAATCATGAACATATCCGGCAATCTTTTTATCTTGTTCAGTTATACCTTCGCTTGCATCGAATAACATTAAAACTACATCAGAGCGATCAATAGCTTTTAAAGATCTTATTACACTATATCTTTCCGTTGCAATATCAATTTTATTTCTTTTTCTCATCCCTGCCGTATCTATAATTCTGTACTCTTGTTCTCCAACTTTCAACATTGAGTCAATAGCATCTCTAGTTGTACCTGCAATTTCACTTACAATAACTCTTTCTTCACCAAGAAGTGTGTTGGTTAATGAGGATTTACCAACATTTGGACGACCCACTATAGCAATTTTTATAACGTCTGGTTCAAAATCTTCTTCTTGATCAACAGGGAAGTTTTCAACAATAGCATCTAATAAATCTCCTGTATTCATACCTTGAGATGCTGATATTGCAATAGGATCTCCAAGGCCTAATTGATAAAATTCAAAAACAACATCTTCTCTTTTATAGCTTTCAATTTTATTTACAGCTAAAACAACTGGTTTTTTTGATTTCCTAAGGAGATTAGCTACTTCTTCATCTTCAACTGTCATACCTGTTTGTCCATCAGTCACAAAAACAATAATATCCGCTTCATTAATAGCAAACTCTGCTTGTTCTCTTACTCTTTTTAGAATATGATCCTCTGAATCAATAATAATTCCACCTGTATCAATAAGTGTAAATTTTTTCCCATTCCACTCTCCATCTAGATACAGTCTATCTCTGGTAACCCCCGGAGAGTCTTCAATAATAGCTGTTCTAGTTCCTGTAATTCTATTAAATAATGTTGATTTACCCACATTGGGTCTTCCAACAATTGCAACTATTGGTTTCATTGAAAAATCCCCCCTTCAAATTTAAATATTTTTTCTGCTAGATCTATAAAACTATTGTCAAAAGTTGTTATTTTAATATTAAGTTCTTTTTCAATATCACTTATTGTTAAGTTATCTAAAAAGATTTCTTCTCCTTGTTTAAGCATTACCCTTGGGATAATTACATCAGCTTCTTTAGGAATTTTTTTTAATCCTTCAAGAAGATCACTTCCTGTTAACAAACCGGTAACTGTTACTCTACTTCCAAAAAAACTATTTTCTATTGGCATAAACTTAAGATTTAGATTTTCTGTTTTATTTAACTCATTGATAATTTTACTTAGAAAAACTTCTGGACTTTTTCCAGAAACAAGATAGATTGTTCTACTTTCTTCTACTTTTGCTGGCAAATTTCCTTTTATTTCTAGGTATTCATCAATAAATATCCTAGATAAACCTATTCCATTTTCTAATTGGGGAAATCCATCGTATGATTCATAAGAAGGGAATTCTTCTTTCCCTTTTATATATAATTCATCACCAAGATAAACAAAATTATATCCTCTTTTATCAAAAAACTCTTTTTGATAATTATGAACTTTTTTGATTATTTCTTTTGCTTCCTCTGTAGTAAATTCAGGAAACAAATCTTGATTTTTCCTATATTTGGTTATACCAACAGGTACTACAGCAAGAGAAAGAATGTTTTCCCCTAAAGATTCTAATTTTTTTATTGAATAATCCAAATATTCACCATCATTTATTCCTTTGCAAAGTACAATTTGGGTATGAAATTCAATACCTGCAGAAGAAAGCTCTTTAAGATCGCTAATTATCCTTTCAGCCTGAGGATTTTTCAAAAGGAACTTACGGTTTTTTTCTTCTGCAGACTGAACAGAAACATATAAGGGACTTAATTTTTGATCTATTATTCTTTTTTTATCATCTTCTGTTAAATTAGTCATGGTTATGAAATTACCCTGTAAAAAAGAGAGCCTATAGTCATCATCTTTTTCATATAGAGAATCTCTCATCTCTGGAGCCATTTGATCTACGAAACAAAAAAGACAATTGTTTTTACAATGTCTTACTCCATCAAAAACAGCACTAGTAAACTCAACTCCAAGAATTTCATCATAATCTTTTTCGATTTGAATTATCTCTTCTTGTCCTGTATCTCCCTTTTTTACAAGAATCTCAACTTCTTCTTCTGCCCAAAGATATTCAAAATCAATCAAATCTCTTATTTTTTTATTGTTAATTGTAATAATCTGATCTCCAGCCTCAAGTCCCGTTTCCCAGGCAATAGTATCTGGATATACTTTTGATATTACTCCACCATTTTCTTTCATATTCTTTGATCTATCCAATCTTTAATTTCATTTTTTAAAATATACTTCCTATTTTTTGTATCATTAAGATCTTTAAATCCCAGCACAAGAAATATCATCTTTAATTCGTTGATAATTTTTTCTATTTCATAGCTTAAACCATTTATCCCGTCTTCCGTAAATGTTTTTAAAAAATAAGCTGCGATTCCAGCTACATCTCCACCTAAAACTAATGATTTAGCAATTTGGGTACTATTTCTGATACCACCTGATGCAAAAATTATAGCTTCTGGTTGAACATTTCTTACTTCAATAATTGATACAGGAGTGGGAATACCAAAAGAGCTTAACAAGCTTGTTTTTTTCCCATATCTTCTTTCTTCAATTAATGGAAAATTAGTTCCTCCAGCTCCTCCAACATCAAAGCTTTTTACTCCGATCTTAGAAAAAATTACAGCTGCTTCTTTAGAAATGCCTGTTCCTACTTCCTTAACTATTATAGGAACATTAATGGTTTTTACTGCTTTTTCTATGTTATTTAAAAGTCTTGAGAAATTGCGATCTCCTTCAGTCATAGATAACTCTTGTCCATGATTTATATGCAGTTGAAGTGCATCTGCTTCTATCATATCTACCGCGGCCTTCATAGAGTCAATTTCCTCTAAAGCACTTAAATTAGAGAAGATCAAACCCTTTTGGTTAACTTTTCTAACAATAGAATATGTTTTTATTAGTTCTTTATTAACAAGGCCTGCTTTCTGAGAACCAACAGCTAATGCAATATTGTGTTCTTTAGCTGCTAGAGCAAATGCCTCGTTATATTTCTCCAGTCCAGGTGCTCCTCCTGTCATTGCATTAATTAAAAGGGGTGCACTAAGAGATTTACCATATAAATTGATATTTAAATCAATAGCTTGTAAATCTGAGGTTGATGAAGATGATGGAATAAGAGCTATTTCTTTAAAATAGTCTTCATAGTTATCATATAGACTCAATGTTTCTTTAATATGATCAAGTTTTCTACTTTCTCTTAGTTCCATATCTCCCAACCTCTCTGACTCTTTTCAATCGTAAAAAGAAGCAGCATTGCTGCTGCTTCTAAATTATTTCATAAAGTCTTTTAATTTATCTCCGAATAACTCTCCAATATTAACTCCTGTTGGCCCTTTGTCATCCATTATTGTTTCAGTTTCAGCTTCCTGAACTCTTTTCACTTCTTTATTTTGTCTTGAAGGCACTCTTTTATCAATATTTTGTTTTGGAGCGACTTCTCTTTCTTCCCTCATTGGTCTTTCTGGCTTTTGAAGAGTTTCTTTAATGCTTAAATTAATCTTTTTGTTTTCAGCATCAATTTCAAGAATCTTAACTTGAATTTCATCTCCAATTTTTAATACATCTTCAACTTTTTCTACTCTATCCCAAGCTATTTGAGAAATATGAACAAGTCCATCTAGCCCAGGTTCTAATTCAACAAAAGCTCCAAAATTAGATTCTCTAACTACTTTACCTGGAACTACGTCACCTGCACTGTATTTTTCATTAACGATAGTCCAAGGATCTGGAGTCATTTTCTTTAAACTTAAAGCAATTTTATTTGTTTCTTTATTTACTGAAAGTAAATAAACTTCTACTTCCTGTCCTTCTGTTAAAACATCTGATGATTTTTCAACTTTACCCCATCCCATTTCAGAAATATGAAGTAAACCTTCAATCCCTCCGATATCAATAAAAGCACCAAAATCTACTAATTTTTTTACAACACCTTTAATAGTTTGGCCTTCTTCAAGGGTATCCCATACTTTTTCTAACTCTTTTTCAATCACAGCTTTTCTTGAAAGAATATATTTTCTGTTTTCAAGATCAACTTCTTCAACCATAACTTCTATATTTTTACCTACAAATTGATTAAGGTCTTCAACATATCCTACATCAACTAAAGAAGCTGGTATAAATCCTCTGATTCCTACATCAACAAGAATTCCACCCTTTACAGCCTCATATACTTCAACAGAGATTATTTCTTTATCTTCTTTTGCTTTTAATAATCTTTCAACTGCTTCTTTTTCTTCAGCTCTTTTTTTGGATACTTTCATTTCTCCATTTTCATTTTCTAAATCAATTATTTTAACACTGAATTCATCGCCAACATTGATGATTTCAGTCATATCTTCAATATTTCTAAAAGAAACCTCTCCTAGCTCTAATATGCCTTCTGTTTTACCACCAACATCAATAAAAGCTTTTTCCTTGTCAACCTGTACTACCTTGCCCTTAACAACCGAGCCCTTCCTTGGTGATTTTTTGCTTTCTGCTGCTTCTGCCATTCCCATTGTCTCTTTCATTTCTTCCATTTCTTTAATGACCTCCTCAATTATCCAATCCGGTGTCGAAGCACCTGCTGAAACCCCTGCTATCGCTGCAGTTTCAAACCATTTTTTATCTAAATCCAAAGCATTTTCAATAAGATATGTATTCTTATTTATATTTATTGAAAGTTGAAAAAGCTTTTTGGTATTAGAACTATCTTTACCACCAATTATAATCATGACATCGACAACTGAGGCTAGTTTTAAAACTGCTTCCTGTCTTTCATGGGTGGCTTTACATATTGTATTAATAATTACAGCGTCTCTAACTTTTTTTTGTAGTGCATCTGAAACTTCATCAAAAACAGCTTGTCTTTCTGTAGTTTGAGCAAGAAGACAAACCATGTCTGTCTCCGAAAAACTTAATTTATTAAAGGAATCAATTCCGTCTACTACTATTGCCTGATCCTTTGTCCATCCTTTTACACCAATTATTTCCGGATGATCCTTTTGACCAAGAATAAGAACTTGGTACCCTTCATTAAAATAATTTTCTGCATAATTTTGTAACTTTTTTACAAAAGGACATGTAAAATCAAATACTTCGTTTTCATTTTCAAGAAGTTCCTCATATTCCTTTTTCGGAATTCCATGAGTACGAACTATTACCTTTTGATTTTTTATTTCCTTAATTTCATCCTTAGGTATTATACCATTTTTTCTAAGTCTTTCAACTTCTAGGTCATTATGAATTAACTTGCCATAAGTTACTATCTCTTTTTTATTTTCAATAGCAAGTTTTTCAGACTCTACAATGGCTCTTTTAACACCAAAACAAAACCCTGATTTTTCAGCTCTTATTATTTTCATTTTTTATTCCAAGAAGATTTCTCGTTTCATTTTTTAATATTTCTGTGAAACCTTCAAGCTCCTTTGAAGTTATTTTTCCTTCATAATAATCTGTTATTTTAATTGGTTCCCCAACTTTAAAGATTACTTTATTAAAGAAAGCTATTCTTATTTTATCCGTTCCTGTGATTGCAACTGGTAAAACATGCAAATCAGAAGATTTAGCAAAAAAAGCAGCTCCAGTATGAAAAGGGAGAAGATCTTCTTTCTTTTTATTTCTTGTCCCCTCTGGGAAAAGAGCGAGAATCTCTCCTTTTTTTAAATAATCCAAAGACTCCTTTACTGCTTTTCTATCTGACTCACCTCTTCTTACGGGAATCATATCAATCATCTTTAAAACTGGACCAATTATAAAGATTTTAAACAATTCTTCTTTCGCCATAAAATGCACAGGTTTTTCCCACTTTAAAGCTAGCAAAAGGGGATCAAAATTACTTACATGATTAGCAATAATAATATAATTAGTATCTTTTGGTATGTTTTCTGGATTCTCAATTTTCATAGAAATAAATGGAAGAAAAATCAAATTTAAAAAGAAATGAAGAAATTTATACATTTTCATATTCTCCTTTTACAATATCTTCAATTTTCTGAAGAACTTGGTTAAAATCAAAATTTGTTGTATCTATAAAAATTGCATCTAAAGCTGCCTTTAAAGGTGAGATTTCCCTGGTTTCATCCATATGATCTCTCATCTTTATATCGCTCAAGAGCTTTTTAAAATCAATTTCATGTCCCTTTTCCTGCATTTCAGTAAATCTTCTTTTTGCCCTTTCTTCTGGAGAGGCTGTTAAGAAAATTTTTATTTTTGCATTGGGAAGAACAACTGTTCCAATATCTCTTCCATCCATTACTACATTATTTCCAGCAGCAAGTTTTTGTTGTTTTTTTACCATTTCTTTTCGAACACCACTAATTGCCGAAACACTAGAAACTTTTTCTGAAACCTGAGGACTTCTAATTTCATCTGTTATTCTTCTGTCCTCAATAAAAACTTCTTGTATATCATTAATTATTTTAAAAGAAATATTGATAGTTTCAGCTTCTTTTTCTATCTTTTCACTATCATTAAGTGGTATATTTTTTTCCATAACAATAAGAGTCAATGCTCTATACATTGCCCCTGTATCTATATATATATACTTAAACTTTCTCGCAAGTTCTTTAGCAATACTACTTTTCCCCGCTCCAGCAGGTCCGTCAATAGCGATTTGAACAAAATCCATATTTTTCCATCCTGACTTAAGCAATCGTTCTATGAGCTAAACCAATTGAAACTTCATCTAAGTGGAGCAATCCAATACCTAAAAATACACATACACTAATATGATCTTTGTATCTAGCTATTCCTACTTTTCCACCTACATTTAACCCAATTGCTTTAGGCATAATTTGTGAAAGAGCTTCTCTGGCAGCACCAGCGACTGCTCCCTCTTCTGAATGTATATCTTTAATAACGTGTTCCCTTTTAGCTGCGACAATAGTTCTTTCAATAATTTTTTTTACTGAGGCAAGATATTCTCCCCCAAAATCAACAGCTGCTGTTTTTATTTCCAAGCTTGTATAATAATCTTTTCTTTCATTTTCTTCTTCTCGACTTTCAGTTAAGGCCATCTTTATTGCAATAGAAGCAATTTTCTTACTTCCATAACCATTATTTGCAAGCATTTATACTCACCACTTTCTCAAATAAACATATGAAAATTATATCTCACACATCTTTATAAATCAAACACTTGAACCTGCTAAATACCCTGTTGAAAAGGCTTCCTGAAGATTATAACCACCTGTTACTCCATCAAGATCAAGAATCTCTCCAGCAAAAAAAAGTCCGGGGAAAAATTTACTTTCCATAGTTTTTGGGTTGATTTCTTTAAGAGATACTCCTCCAGAAGTTACTATGGCTTCACTTAATGGTCTAGAACCAGAAATTGTAACTGGGAAATTTTTTAACAAATCAACTATTATTCGTCTTTCTTCTCTGCTGATTTGATTTACCCTTTTTTCTTCATCAATTTCTGTTCTTTTTAAAAATACAGGAATCATTTTTTTTGGAAGCAATTCATCTAATGAATTTTTAAATTGTTTATTATTAAATTTTTCAAAGTCTCTTATTATTCTTCTATCAAGCTCTTCAATCGATAAAGCAGGCTTAAAATCAATATAATATACTATCTTATTTTTTTCTTTTTTCATTGCCTCAACTGCTATTTTACTGAGTGTTAAAACGATTGGACCAGAAATTCCAAAGTGAGTGAAAATCATTTCTCCAAATTCTTCACCCTTTATTTTTCCATTAACTCCAGCTTTTAAAGTAACGTTTTTCAAAGATAATCCCATTAATTCTTTTATATCTTCCTGGTTAGTTTCAAGAGGTATTAAAAATGGCCTTAAAGAGGATACTGTATGCCCTAATGTTCTTGCAAAAATATAGCCATCTCCAGTAGAACCAGTTTTAGGATAGGATTTACCCCCTGTAGTAATTATCAAAGAATCAAAAACTTCCTTATTTTTCTCTGTTGTAATTTCAAATTTATTTTCATTTGTAAGGCTTATCTTTTTCACACCAGAATTTTTTTGAATATTTACATTACATTTTATTAATTCTTTTTCTAATACCTTAAGAACATCCATTGATTTATCTGATTCTGGAAATACCCTTTTTCCACGTTCTATTTTAAGTGAGAGACCTCTTTTTTCAAAAAATTCCATTAAATCCTTATTTGAAAACCTATTTAAAGCTGAAAAAAGAAACCGTCCATTTCTTCCAAAGGCATCAATAATTTCATCTTCTGTTCCAGCGTTAGTTAAATTACATCTTCCCTTGCCTGTTATTAATAATTTTTTGCCTAATATTTCATTTTTTTCAAAAAGAGTAACCTGTGCTTTCTCCGATGCAGCTATTGCCGCCATCATACCAGCAGGCCCTCCACCAATTATACCTGTTTTCATTTATTAAACTTCCTTCTTGGTTTTTGAGGCTGTTCTTTCTTAAAGAATATTTTTTTTATTTCTTGTTCTTTTAATTTTTTATACTTTCCTTCTTCAAGTATGCCCATTTTTAATTCACCAATCTGTGTTCTAACCAATCTAGACACTGGATGGCCAAGAGCATCAAACATTCTTCTGATTTGTCTTTTTTTACCTTCTTTTATTGCTACTTCCATTTGAGATGTGGTTTTCCCTTTTTTAATTAACTTAATTTCTGCAGGAGCAGTAGTCCCATCTTCAAGCTCTACTCCTTTACTGAATTTACTCATTGTATCTTTACTTGGATATCCAAATACCCAAACAGAATAAACTTTTCTCACTTCATTTTTAGGATGTGTTATTTTATTTGCAAGCTCACCATCATTAGTAAGCAATATCATTCCTTCTGATTCATAGTCAAGTCGTCCTACTGGGTAAAGTCTTGGAAATTTATCTGGAATCAAATCTAGAACAGTTTTTCTGCCCTGCGGATCCTTTGCAGAAGAAATAACATCTTTAGGTTTGTTAAGCATTAAAACAATTCTTTCATTTTCTATATTAAGAGTTTTCCCCTCATATTCAACTTTATCTTGCTCTGGGTCAACTTTAAACCCTAATTCTTTTACTATAACACCATTCACTTTTACCTTACCTTGCTGGATAAATTCTTCACTTTTTCTCCTTGAGGCAACTCCTGCATCTGCAAGGAATTTTTGTAATCTTTCCATTTTAATCCTCCTACATAAAAAAGGGCTTGTCTTTTTGCCTTTTGCATCAGATCAAGCCTGTTTTATATCAATTTTCTGTGATTTTTGGTAACTCTTCTAATGAGTTTATCCCAAAATATAATAAAAACTCTCTTGTTGTTCCATATAAAGAAGGCCTTCCCGGTGCTTCTTTTTTACCTAGTTCTTTAATGAGACCTTTTTCTGTTAAATTAACTACGATTTTATCTGAGTTAACTCCTCTTACTTTTTCAATTTCTGCTCTTGTAACTGGTTGTTGATAGGCAACAATTGCTAAGGTTTCAAGGGAAGCGTTGGAGAGAGAATTATATTTAGGCTTATATAGCTGTCGAACATATTCAGACATCTCTGGAATAACAGCAAAAGAATACCCACCTGCCACCTTTAATAATTTAAATCCAGAAGTTCTATTTTCATAATCATCAACCAGATCATCTGCAATTTCCCTAGCTTCTTTCGGTTTTATATTTAATAATTGAGATATTTTTTTTTCATCAAGGGGCTCCGAGCTAACAAAAAGAAGGCTTTCCAGTGCTAATTTTATTTTCTCATCAAAAAACAACTATTACACCTCTTCCATCAAAGGGAGTATATAAATCTCTGAAAACATTTTGTTTTGAATAAACCTTACTTTTCTATTTTTTATTAACTCCAAAAGAGCTAGAAAAGTCACTACAACTTTTTCTCTAGAATATTTTTCAAAAAATAGTTCAGAAAAAAGAATACCTTCTTTTTTTAAATAAACTTTATCTATTATTTCTTTCAAAGAATCCGAGATAGAATATTGTTCCCTTACTATTTCAATAACGGGATCAGTTTGGTTTATGTTTTTTAAAATTTTTCTGAAGGCAGCTGTTAAATCATCAAGATTACAATCTTCTAAAGGATTTTCATTCACATATTCTTTAATTAATTTGTCCTCGTCAATTTCTCTAAAGGAATACTTAGAAAATTTTTCGAACTTCTCTTTTAAATGAAACACAACTTCTTTATATCGTTTATATTCTGCTAATTGTTTAAACAAGTCTTCTTCAAAGCTTGCTAGATCATCGTCCTCATTATTTTCTTCTTTCAATGAAGGCAATAGTCTTCTAACTTTCATCTGAAGAAGTTTTGCTGCCATAATTAAAAATTCACTAGCAATATCAAGATTAATGCTTTGAGCCTGATAAATATATTGAAGATATTGTTCAGTAACTTGAGACAGGCTAACTTCATAGATGTCTAATTCTTGTTCTTCAATAAGATATAGAAGAAGATCTAGAGGACCTTCAAACTGTTCAATTCTAATTTTAAAATCAGGCTTTTCCATTTTTAATATACACCCATTATATCTCTGACTTCAGCCAGTGTTTTTTCAGCCATTTCAGTTGCTTTTATATTACCTGCTTCCAAAATATCATCAAGAATTTTTTCATCCTTTGAAAGCTCTTCTCTTTTTATCCAAATTGGTTCTAAGAAAGAAATCAACTTATCTGCAAGTTTCTTCTTGCATTGAACACAACCTATCTGACCTTTTCTGCATAGGTCGGCAATTTCTTCTTCTTCATTTTTATTATAAATTTTATGATAACTATACACTACACAAATATCTGGATTGCCAGGGTCATCTTTTTTAATCCTTGCTGGATCCGTTATCATTTGTCTTACTTTTTCTTGTAGATCTTTATGATTGGAGTAAATAGGAATATAGTTGTTATAACTTTTTGACATTTTCCTTTTATCTATTCCAGGCACCATTGATATTTCAGCTAGTAATGCTTTTGGTTCAGGGAAAATTTCTTTTCCATAAAGATGGTTAAATCTTCTCCCTAATTCTCTAGTTAATTCAAGGTGAGGAAGTTGATCTTCACCTACTGGTACTACTTCTGATTTATAAACAAGAATATCCGCAGCCATCAACAGTGGATACCCTAAAAATCCATAGGTAGTTATATTTTTACCAGCTTTTGAAAGTTGTTGAAGCTGATCTTTATAAGTTGGAACTCTTTCTAACCAAGACAAAGGAGTTAACATAGAAAGAAGGAGATGTAATTCTGAGTGTTGTTTTACATTAGATTGTCTCATAATAGTCGATTTTTCAGGATCTAAGCCAACACTAAGCCAGTCTAAAAGCATATTTCTTCCATTTTTTCTGATTTCTGAAGGATCTTCATAGGATGTAGTTAAGGCATGCAAATCGACTACTCCAAAAACACACTCATACTCTTCTTGTAACTTAATCCAATTCTCTAATACACTTAAATGTCCTATATGGAGATCTCCAGTAGGTCGCATTCCACTAAAAATTCTTTTCTTTTCCATTTTGTTACCATCCTTTACTTTTTTTCCTTTAACTAAAGTCCAATTCCTGCTACAAAATATACAAAATTTAAAATAAAGTTTGCAATTGGTCTAACAATATATTGCGTTGCATTAGTTACTACAAGAAGCATTAATATCAAAAAGCCTTTATCTTCAATAAGCATATATTTTTGATAGGCACTATTTGATAAAAAAGCTCCTAAAATTTTTGAACCATCTAACGGTGGGATTGGAAGCAAATTAAAGGATGCTAAAAAAACATTTATCATAATTAAATAACTAAAAAATGTTGAAGCAGTTTCACCAAAACCCCCATTGGCATAACTTAAATGAATGTAAACAAAAGCTGTAACTATAGCTAAAAGAATATTTGAAACTGGACCTGCTAAAGCTACATACATCATTTGTTTCCGCAAATTAGATCTTTTTTTAAAATTATATGGATTTACTTGAACCGGTTTTGCCCATCCGAAACCTACTAAGGCTAACAGAATAGCCCCTATTGGATCAAGATGCTTTATAGGATTAAGAGTTAATCTTCCAGTAATTCGAGGTGTTGGATCACCAAATTTATCTGCAACTAATCCATGAGCTAACTCATGTATAGTAAGTGAAATTAAAACTACTGGAATTATCACTATTAAACTTGTCAGTGAAAAATTTAATAACATTATTACCTTCCCTTATTTTTTATTTTAACCTTTAAATTTTAACATTTATCAGAAGCAACGGTCAACAAAGGCTTAGTCAATAATTGGCCAACCTCTCTCTGTTGCATATTTCCTCAATTTTGGATCTGGATTTACCGCATGAGGATTACCAGTTAGTTCTAAAACCTCACTATCAAAATAGCTATCAGCATATGCATAAGATGCTTCCCAGTCTACATTTTCATCCTTAAAATTTTCTAAAATTAATTTTTTCTTATTATTTCCTGTAATAAAATTTAATTTTTTCTTTAAATTGAAACCTTTTTCTATAAACTCTAGCTCCGTAGCAAAGACTTTATCAAATTCTAATTTTTTACCAACTAAATTAACATATGGTAAAAATCCACCCGAAAGCAGAATTAATAAATATCCCTCGGATTTAAGTTGTTTTAATTTTGAAATAACTTTTGGATTAAATAATTTCTCTGCTTCAATAACAGCTTCTTTAAAAAAGTTTTGTATTTCACTTTTATTCATATTTTTAAAAATAGAAAGAAAAGCGGTGGCAACTTCATGATGAAACCTTTCCTTGCCAAAATTTTTATCTAATCCACTTTTATATCTTAATAAAACAAAATATACTTTTAATAAGGTCAGATAATAATCTTTTTTTGGAACTTTTCCTTTTCCTGCAAACCTCATTAGGAATGGAATAGTCTCCTCTTTAAATAATGTTCCATCATAATCTACTATTGCTATTTTCAAAATAAATTTCCTTTCTATTTAATTATTTTATAAATAATATCCTCTTTTATAATTTCTTCCTTTGAAAGTTTTATTGATTCTTTAAGTGTCTTTATTGTTTCGTCTAAGTTTTTTGTATCATTATAAAATATCTCAGCTATTAAATCACCTTTTTTAACTTGACTACCTATATCAAGATAAAATTTTATTCCCACTGTTGGATCTATAATATCCTCTTTTTTGGCTCTTCCAGCTCCTAATAACATTGAAGCATATCCTATTTTTTCTACTTCTAGGTTCTCTACATATCCTTCTTCTTCTGAAGTTATTTCTATTTTCGACTTTGGTATATTGAATATTTTGTAATCATTAATAACTTCTCTATTTCCCCCTTGAGCTTCTATCATTTCTCCTAACTTCTTAAGAGCTTCTCCATTATTGATTTTTTCCAAGGTGATTTTATTTGCTTCCTCAATACTGAGAGCTTTATTTGTTATTATTAAAGCTTGAGAAACTATTGCAAGGGATAATTCTAGTAGGTCTTGTGGACCTTTACCTTTCAAAGTTTCGATTACTTCTATAACTTCTAAGGCATTTCCAACAGCATAACCTAGTGGTTGGTTCATATTGGTTATAAGAGCTATTATATTCTTGTTAAAGTCTTTCCCAATTTTCACCATACCTTTTGCAAGTTTTTCAGCATCATCAAGATCTTTCATAAAAGCACCAGTTCCACATTTTACATCTAGAACAATATTGTCAGCACCTGCTGCAAGTTTTTTACTCATAATACTTCCAACTATTAAAGGTATTGAATTAACTGTTCCCGTAACATCCCTCAATGCATATAACTTCTTATCAGCAGGTGTAATATTCCCCGTTTGGGCAATTAAAGCCAAGCCAATTTTGTTTACCTGTTCTATGAATTCTTCTCTAGTAAGCTCAACTTTAAAACCAGGTATTGATTCAAGTTTGTCTATTGTTCCCCCAGTATGTCCAAGACCCCTTCCACTCATTTTAGGAATTGCAATATCAAAACAAGCAAGTATAGGTCCAATAATAAGAGAGGTCTTATCTCCAACCCCACCAGTGCTATGTTTATCAAGAGTTGTTTTATGAATAGGAGAAAGATCTATCTTATCCCCAGAATCTCTCATAATTTTAGTTAAATTATAGGTTTCTTCATCGTCTAAACCATTTAAAAAAGATGCCATTAAAAATGAACTTACTTGATAGTCTGGAATTTCTTCCTTAACATATCCCATAATAAGAAATTCAATTTCTTCAAAGCTTAATTTCTGTTTATCTCTTTTCTTTACTATAAGGTCTACTGATCTCATGAAAACTCCTCCTTAATTATTATGCTCTGGGGTGACTTAAGTTATATATTTTATATAGTTGCTTCTTAGAAATATGAGTATAAATTTGTGTAGTAGAAATATCTGAGTGTCCTAACATTTCTTGAACTGAACGTAAGTCAGCTCCATTTTCTAGAAGATGTGTAGCAAAAGAATGTCTGAAAGTGTGGGGTGATACATCTTTTTTTATACCACTTTTTTCAACATAACCTTTTAATATCTTCCATACTCCTTGTCTAGTTAAACCTTTTCCTCTACTATTTAAAAACATTTTAGAAATTCGATAATCCTTAATCAGTTTCGGGCGAACAAGTAGTAAATATTGTTCGATTGCATTGTGTGCAATACTTCCAAGAGGAATGATTCTCTCTTTGTTTCCTTTTCCGATACATTGAACATATGATAATTCCAAATTCACACTATTCATATCTAAATCTGTTAATTCACTTATTCTCATACCAGTGGCATATAAAGTTTCTAAAATTGCTTTATCTCTAATGCCCAAGATATCACCTTCTGGTAATTTAAGAATACTGTCAATTTCTTCAATTGATAGTATTTTAGGAAGTCTTAACCCCATTTTTGGTTTACTAATCTCATTCATTGGATTATCCTTTATTATTTTTTCTTCAATAAGGAACATAAAAAAACTCCTTAAAGAAGAAAGACTTCTTGCTACTGAGGTGTTTTTATATTCTCTTTTTTTTAGATATATAAGAAAATTTTGTATATCCTTATCTGATAAATTAGTAATATCTAATTTATTGAATTTTATAAATTCAGAAAATATTTCTAGATCTGAAAGATAACTGACTATTGTATTTTCCGACAATCCTTTTTCTAATGTTAAATAATTTTCAAATTCTCGTGTGATTTTTTCCATTATAATAACCCGCATTCATTTAGAATTTAATTAATTATAACAAAAAAAATGGAACCTGTATCAGGTTCCATAAATAAGTAATTGTATATAAAGAATA
>CAZNNQ010000011.1:0-36821 GCA_964574445.1 uncultured Eubacteriales bacterium | reverse complement strand
TTCAGATAATTCATCCATACCAAGAATTGCAATAATATCTTGTAAATCCTTATATCTTTGAAGAATCTGCTGAACCCCTCTAGCAACATCATAGTGTTCTTGTCCTACAACCTGAGGATCAAGTATTCTTGAGTTTGAATCCAATGGATCAACCGCTGGATAAATACCTTTTTCAGAAATTGCACGAGAAAGAACTGTTGTAGCATCTAAGTGAGCAAAAGTTGCTGCAGGTGCAGGGTCTGTTAAGTCATCCGCTGGAACATAAACTGCCTGAACAGATGTGATAGATCCCTTTGTAGTTGATGTAATACGTTCTTGTAAATTACCCATTTCAGTTGCAAGTGTTGGTTGGTAACCAACGGCTGATGGCATACGGCCTAAAAGTGCAGATACCTCAGATCCTGCTTGTGTGAAACGGAAAATATTGTCAATGAACAGAAGTACGTCTTGCCCTTGAACATCACGGAAATATTCCGCAATTGTTAATCCAGCTAGAGCAATTCTTTGACGAGCACCAGGTGGTTCATTCATTTGGCCGAATACTAAAGCAGCCTTATTAATAACTCCTGATTCTTTCATCTCTTCCCAAAGGTCATTACCTTCACGAGTACGCTCACCAACACCAGCAAATACTGAGTATCCACCGTGTTCTTGAGCAATGTTATTTATCAATTCCATGATAATAACAGTTTTACCAACACCGGCACCACCGAAAAGACCAATCTTACCACCCTTAGCATATGGAGCTAAAAGGTCTACTACTTTGATTCCAGTCTCTAACATTTCTGTGGATTTCCCTTGTTCAACAAAGCTTGGAGCTTCTCTGTGTATTGACCATGCATCTTCGGCTCCTACTTCACCTTGTTCATCTATAGCTTCTCCTACAACGTTAAAAATACGACCTAGTGTCTTATCTCCAACAGGAACCTTGATAGCGGAACCAGTATCAAATACTTTCATTCCTCTTACTAATCCGTCGGTTGACTGCATAGCAACGCATCTTACTGCATTGTTTCCTAAATGCTGAGCAACCTCAAAAGTAAGATTAAATTCTCTGGTTTTTTCTTCTTGGTCCTCTGTACGAACCATAACTGCGTTGTTTAATTCAGGAAGGCTTCCTGTCTCAAATTCAACGTCTATAACAGGTCCAATAACCTGAATAATCTTACCTGTTTTCAATTAGTTAACCTCCTTTTAAAAGGTTTAATTACTTATCCTTTTAAAGCATTAGCACCGCCTACGATTTCAGCAATCTCAGTTGTTATTGCTGCTTGACGAGCTCTATTGTACTGTAAATTAAGCTTGGAAATCATCTCTCCAGCGTTTTGTGTAGCACTATGCATTGCAGTCATTCTAGAAGCGTGTTCACTTGTTTTAGATTGAAGTAATGTCTGATAAACCTGATTTTTAAAATACATTGGTAATAATTGTTCAAGTAAAGCATGCTTTTCTGGTTCAAGAATATATTCTACATCCCCATCTCCAGCAACTACTTCAGGTTTTTCAATTGGTAACAATTTCAAATCAGTAGGTACATGAGTAACGGTAGATACAAAATCTGTGTAAATTATTCTTATTTCATCATACTCACCTGAGCAATACATTTGAATAATTTCATCAGCTATTTCTTGAGCTTCAAAAACCGTTGGATAATCCTGAATACCAAATATTTCTTTCTCTACTGAATAACCTCTTCTAGTAAAAAACTCTCTGGTTTTCTTTCCAACAGCAACTATACCATACTCAACATCTGAACTATCAATGATATTTTTTGCAAATCTCAAAAGGTTAGCATTAAATCCTGCAGCTAGACCACGATCACCAGATACTACATAGTAGCAAACTCTGTGTACTTCTCTTTCTGTAAGAAGCGGATTGTTACTATCTTCTATATGAGCTACAAGATGAGACAATAATTCTTCAAGCTTAATAGAATATGGTTTTGAGTTTTGAGCTGATGTTTGAGTATTTCTCAGCTTTGATGCAGAAACCATCTC
The DNA here is from genome assembly GCA_964574445.1 of uncultured Eubacteriales bacterium. Classification (GTDB taxonomy): domain Bacteria; phylum Bacillota; class Peptococcia; order Peptococcales; family SKKY01; genus SKKY01. The sequence goes on along the minus strand of CAZNNQ010000011.1, from coordinate 34,824 downwards.
CATTGCTTTTGTAATTTGTCTTGTGTTGTTAACACTTCGGATTCTTCTTTTTATATCTCTTTCAGCAGCCAATTATTCTTCACCACCTTCTTAATTCGCTTTTTTTAAGCACTGAAGGTCCCTTTAAATTCCTCTATTGCTTTCTTTAACTCAGTTTCAATCTCATCATTATATGCCTTTTTAGCAATTAAAACATCGTATACTGAATCTTTATATTTACTAGACTTAATAAAGTTCAAGAATCCTTCTTCAAATGCTCTGATTCTTTCAGGAGCAATATCATCTAAGAAACCATTAACTGCAGTATAAATTGAAATTACTTGATCTGTAACGTTCATAGGAACATACTGACCCTGCTTTAGAATCTCAACTACTCTTTCACCTCTTGTTAAACGTGCTTTAGTTGATGCATCCAAATCAGAACCGAACTGAGCAAAAGCAGCTAATTCTCTATACTGAGCAAGGTCAAGACGAAGAGGACCTGCAACTTGCTTCATTGCTTTAATCTGGGCAGAACCACCAACACGGGATACAGAAATACCGGCGTTAATCGCAGGTCTAACACCTGAATTAAACAAGTCAGACTCTAGATAAATCTGACCATCTGTAATTGAAATAACGTTAGTTGGAATATATGCAGATACGTCCCCGGCCTGAGTTTCAATAATAGGAAGTGCCGTCATAGAACCAGCACCTAAACTATCACTCAGTTTAGCTGATCTTTCTAATAAACGAGAATGTAAATAGAATACATCCCCCGGATATGCTTCACGACCTGGTGGACGACGAAGTAATAATGATAATTCACGGTATGCAACCGCTTGTTTTGACAAGTCATCATAAATTATTAAAACATGCTTGCCATTGTACATAAATTCTTCACCCATTGCACAACCTGCATAAGGTGCGATATATAATAAAGGAGCTGGCTCAGATGCGGTAGCTGCAACAACTATAGTATAATCCATTGCGCCATGTGTTTCTAAAGTATGTACCACGTTAGCAACTGTTGATCTTTTTTGACCAATAGCAACGTAAATACAAATAACATCCTGACCTTTTTGGTTAAGAATAGTATCGATAGCCACAGCTGTTTTACCAGTTTGACGGTCTCCAATAATAAGTTCTCTTTGACCTCTTCCTATTGGAACCATGGCATCAATAGCTTTAATACCAGTTTGTAATGGTTCATGTACAGATTTTCTGTAAATTACACCAGGAGCAGGAGCTTCAACAGGTCTATACTTGTCAGTAACAATAGGTCCTTTGCCATCAATAGGCTGACCTAGTGCATTGACAGTACGTCCGATCATTGCATCCCCAGCGGGAACCTCAACGATTTTTCCGGTTCTTTTAACCTTGTCTCCTTCTTTAATGTGAGTATATGGACCTAGAATTACAACACCAATGTTGTTTTCTTCCAGGTTCAATGCCATACCATAAGTTTCTCCGGGAAACTCTAATAGTTCACCTGCCATAGCACTTTCCAAACCATAAACACGGGCAATACCATCACCAACCTGGATAACTGTACCTTCTTCTGATACTTCCAGAACTGTTTTATAATTTTGGATTTGCTGTTTTAGTATGGAACTAACTTCTTCTGGTCTTATACTCATTTAGTCCCTCACCTCACTAAATAGTAGCTTTATTTTACGAGTAGCCTCTTGTATTGATCTAACTTATTAATAACACTGCCATCAACGACATTATCTTTGTATTTAACAGTTACACCACCAAGAAGATTTTCATTAATATGCGTACTTATTTTTATATTTTTGTTAATCAGTTCAGAAAATTTCTTCTTAAGGTTTTCAATTTCTTCATCAGAGATTTCTTTTGCAGTATAACAATCTAGAACAACAATATTTCTCGCTTCGTTTGCCTGTTCTTGAAAACTATCAGCAATTTCAACAATGTGTTCTTCTCTGTTTTTATCAATAACTAGTTCTAGCATATTAAGAATTTCTTTTGAAATAGTTCCTGTAAAAACCTTTTCAACAAATTCTTTTTTTTCTGCTGAACTAACTAATTTGCTTGAAAGAAAACTTTGGAATAGTTTTTCTGATTTAATGACTTCTTTAATTAAATTCAATTCATTTTCAAATTTCTCGATTTCATTATTTGCAATTGCAATTTCTAGAATCGCTTTTGCGTATCTTTTACCAATCAGGTTATTATTCAATGCAGCTCCCCTACCTCTTCAATAAAGTCATTAACTAACTTCTTGTGATCATCAGGGTTCAAACTTCTGCCAATAATCTTTTCAGCAAGCATAACTGAAAGTGTGGAAACCTCACCTTTTAACTCCAGAATTGCTGCTTGTTTTTCTTCCTCGATATCTTTACTAGCTTTTTCTTTTATTTTAGCTGCATTTTCTTTAGCTTCATCTACGATTTGAGTCTTCGTTTCTTCAGCAGCCTGTTTTGCTCTAGCAACAATCTGTTGAGCTTCAATTTGAGCATTCTGAAGCTGGGAAGCATATTCTTCCTTAAGAGAAGCAGCTGTTTTCCTGTCATTTTCAGCATTTTCAATATTTGTTTTAACCAGCTCTGTTCTTTGATCAAGAACATTTATAACAGGGTTAAATAAAAATTTTCCTAGAACGCCGGCTAAAATCAAAAAGTTTACAATAGCCCAGACTATAGTAGGTACATTTATCTCCACAACCCTACCTCCTTTCCTGCCGTCAATTCTTCCTAATAGTACTTAGGCGATTGAATAAAATTATCCAATCGCCATTATAGGTTTGACCTATATATTTCCTACTATTAAGAACGCGATTAATAAACCATAAATTGTTAACGCTTCCATAAACGCTAGGGAAAGAATTAATGAAGTACGAATTTCACCTGCTGCTTCTGGTTGTCTTGCAATCGCTTCCATTGCTGCTGCCGCTGCCTTACCTTGTCCAAGAGCTGGAAAGATTGTAGAAAAAGCAACTGAAACAGCTGCTGCGAAAGCAAATAATGCTGTATATAAATCCATTAGAGTCCCCTCCTTTCGTAAGAAGTTTAATTATTTAATATAATATATATTTAATATATTAATTTAACATAATTTGCAAATTTAATGTCCTGCTGTTGCAGTCCCAATATAAATTGCTGAGAGTAAAGTAAATACAAAGGCCTGTACTCCACCCAACAAAAGTCCTAATGCGTATGCTGGAATAGGTAAGAATAATGGCATTAGTCCAAAAAGTACCGCCGCAACCATTTCCTCACCGAAAACGTTACCAAATAAACGCAAGGAAAGTGATAGTGGTTTTGTAATTTCTTCCATTATTGCAAAAGGAAGCATAAAAGGATAAGGCTCTATAAAGTGTTTAAAATATTTCAAACCCTTTTCTTTTATTCCGTAGTAATGTGAAGCAAAAAAAGTACAAATTGCCAAACCTAATGTAACACTTAATGTATTAGTTGGTGGCATAAATGATTGGTACATGCCTGCACCAGGAAGTAACCCCGAGTAGTTTGATGCAATAATTATTAAAAACATGCTACCAAGAAAAGGAGCATATTTTTTCCCTTTACCAGGACCCATTATACCATCAAGCAATCCTAATAATGATTCTACTCCAAGCTCAACTATTGACTGTTTTTTACCTGGGTCTCTTAAGCTTAAATTTCTTGTTAGAAAAATAGATACTACAATAAGAAATAACATTACAAACCACATCGTGAAAATCTGTGCCATAACGTCAATTCCAAATGGACTAAAGACAGGGTGCAAGCCATGATCAGCCGCTGCATGGGCAGTTCCTATAAACAAATGTTTCACCCCTTTCAAAAGTATAAGTTGTTATATATTTATAAAAATCTTAAATAACTATTGGGAATCTTTCTTTTTCTGATGTTCATCAATCAGATTCATTTTATTTATAAGACTTGCAAAAGAATAGATGACAGATAATATTATTAAAATTATTGTGAAAACCGGATATGTATCAAATTTCAAATCTAACCATGTTCCTGCTTTTAAAGCCACAAAAACAAAAGCAGCAGTGTAAATGCCGAATTGCATGGCTACGTACATATGAGCCATAATAATTCCTCTTTAAATTAAACTTATTAATATTTCCATTCTTTTGGCTTATTATCTTTTATTGAAAACACATACTCCAAAGCATCAACAATCCTTTTTGAAGCTTTTCCATCCCCATATGGATTAGTTGCCTTAGCCATTTTATCATAGCTTTCGCTCTGCGTTAAGAGTTTTTTTACACTTTTGTAAATATTTTCTCTTTTTGTTCCTACAAGCTCCACTGTGCCTGCTAAAATTGCCTCTGGGCGTTCTGTATTTTCCCTTAAAACAAGCACTGGTTTTCCTAAAGAAGGAGCTTCTTCCTGTATCCCTCCTGAGTCAGTTAATATCATATACGCTTTACTGATTAAGAAGGAAAAGTCTTCGTATTCCATAGGTTCAACCAGGAAAATACCGTCTTTACCTGAAAGCATTTTTTTTGCAAGTTCCCTAACATTAGGGTTAGGATGAACCGGGAAAATAATTTTTAAATCCGAAAAATCTTTATGTATATCTAGCAGGGCATTAAATATTTCAACAAGTGGCTGTCCATGATTTTCTCTTCTGTGGGCAGTCACAAGTATTATTTTATCACTATCTTTAACTATACTACAAGGATAACTTATTTTTTTTTCGTGAATTTTTTCTTCATTGATTTTTACAGTCTCCATTAATGCATCAATTACAGTATTACCAGTGACAAATATATCTTTTTCGGATACATTTTCTTTTAATAAATTTTTTTTAGATCCAATCGTTGGAGCAAAATGGAAATTTGCAAGGCAACCTGTCAATCTTCTATTTCCTTCTTCTGGAAAGGGAGAATAAATATCACCTGAGCGAAGTCCAGCTTCAACATGGCCAACTTTAATTTTCTGATAATAGGCAGCTAAGGATGCAGTGAAAGTCGTTGTTGTATCCCCATGAACCAATACTAAATCTGGTTTTTCTTCATCAAAAATGTTTTTTAAGCCCGCTAAAACATTTGCAGTAATATCCGTTAAAGATTGGTTCGCCTTCATTATATTTAAATCATATTTTGGTTTTATCTTAAATAAGTCTAAAACCTGATCAAGCATTTCCCTATGTTGAGCAGTTACAATAACAATACTTTCAAAGTTTTCGTTTTTTTCAATTTCTTTTATTAATGGACCCATTTTAATAGCCTCTGGCCTAGTTCCAAAAACACTGATAATTTTCTTCTTTTTATTAGTCATCTTATTTACTCCGTTTTTCTGGAATAAGATAAATATCCCTTATCTATTAATTTCTGTACATGTTTTTCTAATGCAGCACCAATATCCATCTCATGTTCTTCTTCAAGTACAAACATTAAAGATACCGCTGTTTGGGCAACATCTAAAAGTTCTGAGCAAATTTTTTCCATAACTTCAGGCTCGTCATAAACTTTGTTTTCTCCACTCATTCCTCTATATTTACCTATTGCTTGAGCTAATTCACCAGTTTCTTCCATAAGTTTAAGCGCTGTTGATTCGATTGTTGGCTGTAGGTTATTTAACCTTGGAAGAGCTATACTTTTATATTTCATTATGGCTTTCTCCTAACTGAAGTAGAATCACATCTGATTCGGCTAGTAGCTCTTTGGCCAAATCATCAGGATATCCTTCAACATAGACTATCTTCTTAACCTTCGCATTAATAATTAATTTTGAGCAAAGAGAACAGGGAAAATTTGTACAATATAAAGTACTTCCTTCAATACTTACTCCATGAACCGCAGCTTGTATTAAAGCATTTTGTTCTGCATGAATACCTCTGCAAAATTCATGTCTTTCTCCACTCGGGATACCATTTTGTTCACGGATACATCCCCTGTCTAAACAATGTTCGAGACCTCTGGGAGCACCATTATATCCTGTAGCTAATATATGATTATCCTTTACCAGAACAGCACCCACTTTTCTGCGTAAACAAGTAGAGCGGGATGATACTAACTTAGCTATATCAAGAAAGTATGCATCCCAACTTTTCCTATTATTGTGTTCCAAAGATTCTATCCCCTGCATCTCCAAGACCTGGAACAATATATCCATGGTCATTAAGCTTCTCATCAATTGCTGCAACATAAATATCAACATTCGGGTGCTTTTCCTGTACCATTTTTACTCCTTCTGGTGCAGCAATCATACAAACAAGCTTAATATTCTCTGCTCCACGCTCTTTTAAGAAGTCAATTGCCGCTGCTGCAGAGCCACCTGTAGCAAGCATTGGGTCTAATACAAGTAGTTCTCTTTCCGCTACATCAGGTGGTAATTTACAATAATATTCAACTGGAAGAAGAGTCTCTGGATCTCTATAAAGACCAATATGGCCAACTTTTGCGGCCGGGATCATTTTAAGCATTCCTTCTACCATTCCTAGTCCAGCTCTCAAAATAGGAACTAAGCCAACTTTTCTTCCTGCGATTATTTTTGATTTTGCCTTTTGTACTGGTGTCTCTATTTCGATTTCTTCTAATGGCATATCTTTTGTTACTTCATAAGCCATTAACATTGTAATTTCCTCAACCAATTCCCTGAATTCCTTAGGGCCCGTCCTCTTATCCCGTATGTAAGTCAGTTTGTGTTGAATTAAAGGATGATCTAGTTCATAAACTTTTGACATATTACACCTCTTCCATTAAAAATCTACACCTATTTTACAACATTAGAATGCAAAAAGGGGAAACTTTTCTGTAAGATTTTTAACTCTTTTTTTAGCTTCTTCTGAATCCTTATCAATTAAAACCAAAGAAATAATTTCTGCGATTTCTTTCATATCTTGTTCCTTCATCCCACGTGTTGTTGAAGCTGGTGTACCGACTCTAATACCACTTGTAACAAAAGGACTTTTTGTTTCGAAAGGTATTGTATTTTTATTTACCGTAACATTTGCCTCGTCTAGCATGATCTCTGCATCTTTACCAGATAGATCTTGGCCATTCAAATCAATAAGCATTAAATGGTTGTCTGTTCCTCCAGATACTATTCTAAAACCCTCTTCCTGAAGACTCTCAGATAATACTTTAGCATTTTTTAAGATCTGTTTTTGATATGTTTTAAACTCCGGTGTTAGGGCTTCTTTAAAAGCTATAGCTTTTGCAGCAATAATATGCATTAAAGGTCCACCCTGCGTTCCAGGGAAAATTGCTTTGTTAACAGCAGCGGCGTGTTCTTCTTTGCAAAGAATCATTCCACCTCTTGGTCCTCTTAAAGTTTTATGGGTTGTTGTTGTTACAAAGTCAGCATATTCTACTGGATTCTGATGAAGGCCAGCTGCTACAAGACCAGCAATATGAGCCATATCAACCATAAAATATGCCCCTATTTCATCAGCAATTTCTTTAAATACTTTAAAATTGATTTCTCTTGGGTAAGCGCTTGCTCCAGCAACAATCATTTTTGGCTTTTCTTTTAAGGCAATCTCTCTTAATTTATCATAGTCGATTGTTTCAGATTCTTTTTCTACACCATAAGAAACAATATTATAGTAAGAACCAGAAATATTAACAGGGCTACCATGAGTAAGATGTCCACCATGACTCAAATCCATACCCATAATTGTATCTCCTGGCTTTAAAACTGCAAAATATACTCCTGTATTAGCTTGAGCACCTGAATGGGGCTGAACGTTAACGTGATCTGCACCAAAAAGTTTTTTTGCTCTTTCAATAGCAAGATTTTCTGCCATATCCACATACTCGCATCCACCATAATATCTTTTACCTGGATATCCCTCTGCATATTTATTAGTTAAAACTGATCCCATCGCTGCCATAACAGCAGGACTTACAAAATTTTCTGATGCTATTAATTCAATTTTTTCTAATTGTCTTTTTTCTTCCAAAGCAATTATGTCGGCAATTTCTGGATCTTCTTTTCTAACAAAATTTTCAATGTAATTCAACTTGGTTCCCCCTTGATTTTTTAATATAACTTTTATTTTAAAGAGCTATTATAAATTGCTCTTTCACCACCAACATACTTGGGTCGAGTTTTTGCAAAAATCACTTTAGCCTCACCAATTTTATCATCTTTCAACCTTACAGGAACTGCCACATTTTTTAAGTTCATTCCAATTAGAGTAAAGCCTATGTCTATTCCCATATCCGCTTTAATATTTTCCACCAAACATGGATTATCAAACCTCTGATATGCTTCTTCAGCCATGGCTCCCCCAGCTCTTTTAACCGGAATTGCATTTACCTCTATTAAGCTCATCTTTTCAAGAAGTTCTCGTTCTACAACTAAGGAACGGTTAAGGTGTTCACAACATTGGAAGGCAAGATTAAAACCAAATCTTTCCGAATACTCAAAAAAAACATCTGCCATTTGTTCGGCCGCATCACTATTACCACTAGTGCCAATTTTTGCACCGGTAACTTCACTAGTGCTACAGCCAATAAGCAGAGTTTTTCCTTTTATTTCTTTTATTTCAGATAAAATATCTTCCATTACTCTTTTAGTATCTTCATAAATTTTTTTCTCTGACATTAGATCACCTTTTTCATGGTTTTTCGATGACTCGAGATTTAAGTATTATCACTTCTTTTTCAATTTCAAGGAGAATTTTTCTATATTTTTCAATATCTCCTCCAAAAGGATCTGAAATACCCTCTAGCTTTTCTCCACTACTATTATACTCTTTTAATGAGAAAATTTTATAGTTTTCTTTAATAAAAAAACTTTTTAGTATTTCTTTTTGTTCTTTGGTCATTGTAAATATTAAATCTGCTGTCTGAATTAAATCTTCATTTATTCTTTTTGATTTAAATTTTTTTATATCATATTCTTTCTCTAACAAAGCTATCTCTGCATTATAAGAGATCGGCTTACCTTCAGAGGCAAAAACTCCTGCAGAATCAAAACTTATATCTTTAATTAGTGAAGATGCTATCATTTCTGCCATTGGGCTTCTACAGGTATTACCTGTGCAAACGAAAAGGATTTTCACAATACTTTCCCTCCTGAAGCTTTTTCGGTCCGATTTTGATATGCTTTACCCGTTATCTCTTCCGGAATATCCTCCATATAAATAACATCAATGTTTTCCTTGTCAAATTCTCGAAGATTTTTATATAAATTAGAGACTATTTCTTGAGGATCATTTATAGAACCCATTACTTTGAATACAATGTTTTCAATATTATTACAATCCAACTTTGATGCAAGTTCCTTTGAAGTCAATAAACCAATTTTCTTACCACTATTTTTTATAAAAATATTAGAAAATTTAGTAATTTTTTTTTGTAAATCCCCTTTAACAATATAAAGATCACATTTTGGTGCATAATGACGGTACTTTGTACCTGGAGATCTTGGTTTATCCATAGAAGAAGACACATCATACCTAACATCGATAAGTTTATGTATATCTTCTAATGTGACACTTCCTGGCCTTAAAATCAAAGCTGGTTTAACGGTAATATCTAAGACTGTAGACTCAATTCCAAGTACAGAATCTGAAGAAATTATTATCCCATCAATCTTGCCTGAGAGATCTTCAACAACATGCTCTCCCTTTGTTGGACTTGGTCTTCCTGATATGTTTGCACTTGGAGCTGCAACTGGCATATCTGTTGCTTTTAAAAATTCAAGAGCTACAGGGTCTGATGGCATCCTAATGCCAACCGTATTAAGACCACCCGTTACATTTTCAGGGACACTTTTCTTTGCCTGAAAAATCAAAGTTAATGGACCCGGCCAGAATTCCTTTGCTAATATTCTGGCTTCTTCGGGAATTTCTTCAACTAATTCATCCAATTGATCAATTGAATGAATATGAACAATCAAAGGATTATCACTAGGGCGACCCTTTGCTATAAATATTTTTTCAACAATTTCTTTGGAAAGTGCGCCCCCCCCTAGGCCATAAACTGTTTCAGTAGGAAAAGCCACTAGCCCACCTTTTTTCAGGAGTGCAGCAGCTTTTCTTATTTCTTCTTTATTTATTTTGTTTCTATCTATTTCAAATATTTTTGTCTCCATTTTTTTTCTCTCTATAAAATTTGACTATTTACATATTTTTCAATTTTCTCAGTTTTTTCTGTAGATGCAATAAAAATCAGACAGTCCCCTTCTTGGAGTATAAAATCTTTATTTGGTGAAAAGATTTCTTCTCCCTTTCTTTCAATTGCAATAACCGTTGCATCTGTTTCTTTTCTAAATTGAAGATCAATAAGACTTTTATTAATCAACGGTGAATTTTTTTCAATAACAATCTCACCAACTCTAGGAAGAATTGATAACAGGCGAGAACTATACATAAGAACTCTGTCCATTTGCTCTTCTATCTTTTTATCTAACTCTCTTTTTTCATCTAATAATTGAAGATATTTTTCCCTTGCAGCAAGAAGATCTTGGCGATGGTTAAAGCTCTCAACATATTTTTTTGCAGCGTTTCTATCCTTAACGTTAATCCCACTGCCCTGAAATACTTCAACAATTCCCATGCTTTGAAGTAAGGCCACAGCTCTTCTTATTGTCTCTGGAGAAACATTGTATCTGCCTGCTAAAGTTGATCTTCCATATAATTTTTGACCCTCTGTATATTCTCTTTTTAAAACCTTAGTAGCAATATCGAAAGCAATTTTCTCATACTTTGCCATTGAGCTTATATTTTTTATAGTTTCTTTCTTATTCATAATAAAACCTCGTTCTATTTTATTCTTGTATTATAATAAATTATACCCGTATAAAATATTTTAACAACTTATTTTATTTTATCTAAAGATCTTTACAAATACTGTATACAATACTATAATACAATTAAGTTAGAAAAATATTGCACAAACTTCTAAATGAAGCGGCAATATTTGACACTTACAGGGGCAAGTAACTCCAACTTGTCCATCTGGTAGGTAAACTAAGGTTTGCTTACATTTTTTTTGCCCTGGAATTAATAAAAGAATTCCAGGAAAAACCCGACGCGCTTCTACATGGCTGGTTAAATAAAAATACCCAGTGGTCTGTAGAATCGAAAGAGTCAGGTAGTTAACCAAAACCTATAAAAAAATTTAGGAGGACGTTCAAATGATCAAGTTCAAGCTTGCTGTTTGTACTGTTCTGGTTACTACTTTGATTGCTTTCAACTTATTTTTAAACCTGGTTGGAGACAATACCCTGGTAGCTTCTGAAACAGCGAAAGCAACACCATACGGTGCAGTTTTACTGCAGAAGTAAGATTAGTTAATAGTTATCTGCTATTTGAGTGAACTTATAGGGGTTAGCTATCAACTAAAAAACAAAAAAGGAGTGTCTAAGATATTATAGGCTTGGGTGCTTCTTTTTGTATTAAAAAAGGTTGAGTTCATTCCTCATGGGAAAGAAACTCAACCTTTTTATATTTCATAATTTAATATATACAAAAGAACTTACAAGAACTAATAAAACTATTGTTACCGCTATTCCTACTGGAAACCTGTAATGATCCTCACTATACTCTTCTGGAACATCACCAATACTATTCGATAGTTTAAGCCATTTTAAAGGATTTTTTAGAAATGGATATGTACTTTCAATTCCATTTAACCACAACTTCCCCATTCTCTCCTGAATAAATATTGCAGCACTTGAAAATGCCAAAGTTCCTTTTACAAAGGGCACCCTGTAAAACCAGTCAACATCTAACAAGTACATATCTTTTGGTTTCATAAGATCAATAATTAGAACAAATACAAAAGTAGCCGCCAAAAGAATTTGTAGTGTAGAAAGAACGTGATCAAAAGTATAAGGTACATAATTCATTTCAAAAGGCAATCGATTATATAAAAGAGCTGGGAATATCCCGAAAATGAAACACAGGGCAGAGTTTATACCCATTGCTAAATACATATTTATTGGAACAGACTTCAAGTTATAGTCTTCTTTCGGTTCCCCCATAAAAGCAAAGAAAATAAATTTAAGACAGGTTGAAACAAGAGTACCTACACTTGCAAGATATAAGAACAATTCCACTAATGGATATTCTGCGAGACTTGCAGCAGATAGAATAACCGCCTTAGTTGTAAATCCATTTAATAAGGGGAAACCTGAAATCGCCAAAGAACCAACTAAAAAGAGACCAGTTAACCAAGGCAATCTTTTGAATAATCCTCCTAATTCACTCATTTTCGTTTTTCCCGTAGCATATATTATTGCTCCCGCTCCCATAAATAGTAGGGATTTGTATAATATATTTGAAATTGCATGGGATACCGAACCATTGATGGCTAGCTCCGTACCGATTCCTGCTGCAGCAACCATGTATCCAAGCTGACTTACAATATGGTAAGAAAAAATTAAACGAATATCATTCGCTAAAATAGCATAGGCTACTGCAATTAAAGCCATAATGCATCCTAGCCAGATTAAGATCTCAAGACCTGGGAACACTCTAACTAAAGTATACACCGCTACTTTTGTAGTTAGAAAAGACATAAACACACTGCCTGTTATTGTACCTTGGGGATATGCATCTGGGACCCAGGCATGTAGAGGATATATTGCAGCATTAACAGCTACCCCTAGAAAAATCAAGATAGCAGCTAAATCCATATTAGCAGTTAAGCTTGTTACCAAGTATTCACCTTGGCTTACCTTCAAAAATATACCCGCTAGGAGTAAATTGCCACCCATAAAATGAACAAGAAGGTATCTAAATCCTGCTTTTTTACCCTTTCCAGTTTTATTGCACCATACTAAAAACACACTGGATATAGCCATTAGCTCCCAGAAAAAAATCAAAGTAAGCCAATCTCCAGCTAACAATACTCCAAAAGCTCCCCCAACATAGATAAATTGAGAGACTAGTTCTATAGAATTTTCAACCTTTAAAGCAAAAATATTTGCAGATAATGAAACTAGCGCCATTATAAATAAAAATACCCAAGACAGTCTATCAACATTAAAATAGATAATATCCATTTCATTTATAAAAGAAAAAGACAAACTCTGACCATATTCAAAATTATAGACGATAAAAGCTATCAAGGCCGGTATTCCTACTATAATTATCTTTTTAATTATTTTTGGAACAAAGGGAATTACAAGTCCGGAAAAAATCATCAACAAAGCTGGATGAAGAATCATTTTTCGTCACCCCTCTCGTAAATATCTTCCTTTCTTTTTACAAGTGGAAATAAAATGAATTTCGAAAATCCTATCAAGATAAAGCCACCAATAAATCCAAAAATATAATCAAAACCAATAAACGCATGCCACCAGTAATAAGGATGATAATCAATAGGAAAAATAATTTCAGCTAGAATAGAAAAAAAGCCGACAATAGCAAATATAGTAATTAGTTTTTTTTCTTCCACTATCATCCCCCCAAACCATTAGCAACAAATTCTGCTGATTTTGATGCTAATTCATAAAAACTAAACCCTAGATCAGGGAATAACCCCAAAACAACACTTAAAGTTCCAGTAATAACAATTGGGATCAACATATCTTTTCTTGCCTCTTTATATTCAGAGAATTCATCATTTTTTTCATAAAATGCAAAAATAAAAACTGGGATTAAGTAAGATGCACTTAACATAGCACTGGCTATTAGAACTAGAACATAAAGAAAGTGCCCACCCGCTATTGCACCTAATGCTAAATTCCACTTACTTATAAAACCAACAATAAACGGCATGCCACTAATACCCACTGAAGCTAGGCCAAACATTGCCATCGTTACAGGCATTTGTCGCCCAATACCATGAATCTGACTAATATACTTTCTCCCTCCGGCGTAGGAACCACCAGTATTAATAAAGATAGCTCCCGCACAGAAAAAAAGTGTTATTTTCATAAATGCATGGGCAACCATATGAAACATGGCCCCAAGAAAGGCTTGTTCATTTAATAATGCAAGACCCAGAATTATATATGAAAGTTGCCCTATTGTAGAAAAGGCAAGTCTTTTTTTCAAGTTATCTTGCTTCATTGCAATTATTGAAGACGTCAAAATAGTAAAAGCAGCCATCCATGCAAGATAATCTGCAATCCCTAAAGAACCAAGCACATCAAATCCATAAACATAACCAATAATTCTCACCAAGGCAAAGGCACCAGCCTTTACAACTGCCACAGCGTGTAATAAGGCACTAACGGGAGTCGGAGCAACCATAGCTGAAGGAAGCCACCCATGGAATGGCATCAGACCCGCTTTCACTGATGCACCAATAACCAATAATATAAAAATCATTGTTAATGAGCCCGTGTTTGTTACATTTTGTAAAAATCCTCCAGGAACAAAATCCGTTGTCCCAGCAAGACTATAAAGCCAGATAATACCAACTAAAAATAGTTGCCCCGAGATTAATGTATAGGCAAGGTATTTACGCCCAGACTGAATATGTTCCTCGTGTCTGTTATGAATAACCAATGGGTATGTGGCAATTGTCAAGATTTCATAAAAAATAAAGAATGTTAATAAATTACCAGCAAAAGAGATCCCCATTGTTGCTGCAATACACATCGCAAAAGAGGCAAAATAGCCACTCTGATTTTTCTTCTTTTCCGCTCTCATGTAACCAATAGAATAAAAGGAGGTAATTACCCATAAAAAGGATGCTAGGGCAGCAAAAACCATGCCTGCACTGTCCATTTTTAAAATAAAATCTACATCTTTTACAAGAGAATAATGTTCCGTGCTTATTAACTCTCCATTTAACACTCTTGGCAGGGTCAAAAAAATTAATACAAGATTAATTAGTCCTGCAATTATTGTCCAAGATTCTCTTAAGTTTGGATATTTTTCCCCCGTAACCATTATAAGAAAGGCTGCTACGGCTGGGACTATAAAGAAAATTAAAGGTAAAAAACTTATGGTTGTATTCATTAGTTTACCACCTCCGGAAGAGCATAAAATAGAATGGTGGAAACAACTTCCTCATTAAAAATACCAAGGAAAAGTACTAAAAGACTTAACACAACAATTGGAATCAACATAGTTAAGGGCAGTTCTAATTTGCTTTTTAATTGTGATTTTAATTCTGTAACAGCCTCTTTCATGAATGCAAACTCAATTATTCTAAAGAAATACACCGCATTTAAAATACTGCTAATTACAATTATTACAATATATATCCAAAGACCTTTTTCCATCGCTCCTAAAACCAAATACCATTTACTAAAGAATCCAGCTGTTGGTGGTAATCCTACCATTGAAAAAGCAAGAATTAGAAAACAATACATTGTTAAAGGCATTTTTTTAAAAACATCTTTAAATTTATCAATAGTAATTTCGTTATATTTTAGTTTCATTGAACCAGCTATCAGAAATAATGCACTTTTCATTAATGCATGGTTTACAATATGAAACATGGCTCCTATAAGAGCATAGGTATTTCCAATTGCAAAACCAACAAAGATATAACCTATTTGGGAAATACTTGAATAAGCCAGCATCCTCCTAAAATCCTTTTGGGCAATTGCCATAATAGATCCTACAATTATGCCTATCCCTGCAAGTATTCCAGAAATTTCTAGGGCTTTCATAACAAAGACACTATTTCCAATAAATATATAGTCATAAAAACGGAAAAGTACATAAGCTGATACTTTTGTCATAGTTGCTGAAATAAAAGCAACTGCTGGCGGAAAAGCGTATGTGTAGGCATCCGGCAACCAAAAATGTAAAGGGAAAAGTCCCATTTTTATACCCATACCAACAAACATCAATACAACTGCAAGAAGCACTACTGGGGAATCCATTAGGGGGCGAATGCGAACTGCCATATCAGCCATATTTAGTGTACCTGTTATTGCATATAAATACCCTACACCAAGTAAGTAAAAGGATGCTCCTATGGTTCCTATTAATAAATATTTCAAAGCAGCAAAAGTCCCCCTCTGACCACCCATTGCGATTAGAGCATAAGCAGAAAGTGAGGAAATTTCAAGAAATACATAAAGGTTAAATGCATCACCTGTTACAACCATGCCAAGAAGGCCAGTTACTACAAGTCCATACAGTGCATTAAAAGCACCATTTTTCAGCCATCCTTCATGTTTTAAAAATTCTTTCGAATATATAGCAACAACTGTTCCAATAAA
This sequence comes from uncultured Eubacteriales bacterium, assembly GCA_964574445.1. Lineage (GTDB taxonomy): Bacteria > Bacillota > Peptococcia > Peptococcales > SKKY01 > SKKY01. The sequence goes on along the minus strand of CAZNNQ010000011.1, from coordinate 18,772 downwards.
AGAAATCACTACTGCAATGGCAGAGTTCAGGGTATCAAGAACATACTCAATCCCCCAGGGTGGTTCCCAATTACCAAAATAATAATGCCAATTTCCAGTTTCCAGGACCTGAAACAAGACTATAAACGAGAAATATGTAGATGCGGCTAAGCCGGCAACTAAAATTACTCTTGCCATCTCTTTTGAAATTCGCGCAAACAGAGGAGCTAGTAAAGAAATTGTCAAAGGTATTAATACAATCAGGGCAGGAGCATGCTCTCTCATTCATCCATCCTCCTTAACAATTCATCTTCCTCAATAGTCTGAAAATGTCTCTGGATTCTAATCATGAGGGAAAGCGCTACTCCAGTTGTACTTAAACTTACTACTATTGCAGTAAGCATAAGAGCATGAGGAAGGGGATTTATATATGCATTTATGCTGGTAACCCCAGGAATTTCAATAGGTATAGTTCCATCTATTTTAAGTCCAAGAGTAAGAAAGAAAAAAATTACAGCAACCTGCATGATATTCATCGCAATTAGTTTTTTTATTAAATTATTTTTGGTAACTATTCCATATATTCCAAGAAGGAAAAGAGTTCCAATAAGACCATAAATTATATTCGAAAGAAGATTAATTGTCATTATTTTCTCCTTTTCTGGTAATAGCATCAAAAATTACAATAATTGTTGCCATTACACAAATAGTTACGCCAATTTCTATTGACAATATTCCCCATTGATGTCTGTATTTATCCGCAACATCAATAGGTAACCAGGAATAATCAAGGAAATTACCCCCAAACGCCATGGTTATCCAGCCTACTAATGTAAAAATAAACGTACCTATGCCAGCAAGTATAAAGGAGTTATTCCCACTAATATTTATCTCAGCCTTCTCTCCCTCTACAAGCCTCGACAATACAACCACCATCGCGAGCAGGGCGCCTGCCTGGAAGCCACCGCCAGGGCTGTATTCACCATGGGTAAGAACATATATTGCGTATAGAAAAATCAAAGGAATCGCATATCTAAATGCAGTTTGTATTATTATACTTTCACCTTTTTTTCGCATGTAATCAGACCCTTTACTTCTGTTTTTGAAATAACCTTAAAATTAAAATTGTTGCAGCCCCTGCTGTAAAAATAACTGTAGTTTCCCCAAGAGTATCGTATCCTCTATAGTCAGCAAGAACTGCTGTTACAAAGTTTTCAGATCCTGTCTCTTCGTAACTTTTTTCTATATATCTGGGTGAAACATTTGTTGAGGCTGGTGACTCGGGATCTCCAACCTGTGGCAAATCTCCTGAAACAGTTATGAAAATAAAAAACATTGCTGCAAACAGAATAAACTGTAGTTGTTTCACTAATCACACCACCTGTCCAGTCTTTTTATAGCAAATATAAAGAAAATTGAAGAAATTACTCCTATCACTGCCTCTGTGAAAGCAACATCTGGAGAACCTAGTAACAAGTACAACATTACTGCCAGAAAACTAAAAGAACTAAAAATAATTACTGCTCCAAGTAAATCCTTTGTTTCCAGAGCAGCTAAACCAGCCACAATAATCAGGATGAGAAAAACCACCATAAGGGATAGAAAAAACATTTACTTATCCCCCTTTTTCCAAGGTTTAATTCCTGCATAAAAAGCAGCTCTTGTTATTGCATGAGTTCCAATAGGATTAGCAAGTAAAATAAATAAAGATATTAATAATATTTTTAAAGAAACTAGATTAAAGCCGTTGTAGATTGCCAGGCCAATTAACGTCAGCAACAAACCTAAAGTTTCACTTTTTCCCGATGCATGCATTCTTGTATAAAAATCCGGAAGTCTGAGAACACCTATAGAAGCAACCATGACAAAGAAGAATCCGAGAAACATAAATAAAGCAGCTATATAATTAATCATAATTACTTCCCCTCTTCCGATAAGTATTTAGCCAATACAATAAGGCTGACAAAGCCAAGAAGGGAATAGGAAATAGCAATATCAACAAACATATCTGCCCGTTTATCGATAAAGCCAATAAGAATCAAAAGAATAATAACTTCTGAACCTATTACGCCAAGCCCGTTTAGTCTGTCAAAAATTGTTGGTCCTTTAATAACTCTGTAAAGCATTAGAATTACAAGAACAACATAACCTACTGTAAGAGCAGTCAAAAAAATTTCCATTATAAATCATCCTTCTCAATCTTTTCGTCAAATAGATCTGCAACTCTTTTTCTGATTTCTCCTTGGTTATTTGCAAAATAAAGAGAGGCTGCTGTATCATCCGTAAGTGCATGGACAATATAATCGCCGTTATCAATATCTACGGTAACAGTTCCGGGAGTTAGTGTAATTGAATTTCCCAAGCTTAGGTGGGCAAGAGGATTGTTCATCTTTTGTTTAAAGACAACAATCTGTGGATTAATAGGAAGTTTTGGATTTAAAATAACAAATGCGATTTGAATATTCGCAACTATTATTTGGCCAACCAGCCATATCCAATACCTTATGTACTTGAAAACGGAAAAATCAAGACCATGAATCACTTCTCCATTTTCTTTTCTTGAAAGGATCATAATTTCTCTTGAAATAAATGTTCCGATAAGTGACGCCCCTAAGCCCATGAGTATAAATTTAACTTCAAATTTTTCTGAAAGCAAAATCCAAAATGCGAAAAGGGCCAGAAATAATTTAAAGTTATTAATCAATACTCTTTCTCTGCTCATTTAAATCACCATCTTTCTTATTTCTAAAAACCTATAAATATAATTATACACCAATTTATATTTTTTTAAATAAAAAAAGGCGTGGTATACACCAACGCCTTAGTTTTTATAAACTTTATAATTTCTTTTCCAGGTAAAGAATTAATCTTCACGTTTGAATTTTTTATTGAATTTATCAACTCTGCCAGCTGCTTGAACAGCACGCTGTTTACCAGTATAAAATGGATGACATTCTGAGCAAATCTCAACTTTAATTTCATTTTTTGTTGACATTGATTCAAACTCATTTCCACAGCCGCAAGTTACTTTAGCAACTTGGTAGTTTGGATGAATACCTTGTTTCATCGTGTTCACCTCTTTCCTTAAGTTTCACAAAAGAACACTTTCGTTATTATATCCTTATTGATCCTTTGAGTCAAGTATTTCGTTTAACTGGTTTTGAATAATTTCCTGTTTTTAAACCAGGGACTTCTTCTTCTAGAATTTCTTTCAAAGCTAAAATTCCCAAAGCCTCACCTTTTATTGATATTTTATCAAGATATCTATCTGGATCAATATTTAAATTTCTAAATTGGATTTCTTTCACGTGGTTTTCTTTAATAAAATCTATTAACTTTTCAATTTCTTCTTCTGTATCATTTATACCTGGTAATACTAATAAATTTAAATAAGTATAGCAATTATTTTCTGAGGCATATCGCAAGCTGTTGCCTACATCTTTAATCGAATAGTTGTTAGGCATGTAATAACTATTATAGGTTTCTTCTTTAGCGCTATTTATACTTACTCTCAAAGAGTCTATCCCCGCATCTACGATCTCTCTAATTCCTTTGGTAAATCCGGCGTTGGTGTTGCAATTAATTGTGCCTTTTTTTGTTATTTCTCTAATTTTTTTTATACTTTCAGCAATAACTTTTGATTGAAGAGTTGGCTCTCCTTCACATCCCTGTCCAAAGCTAATGATAGAATCTTCTTCCTGGAGATGATATATTCCAAGCTCAACAATTTCTTCCACAGGAGGAACAAAAGTAATTCGATCTTGAGGAGATGGGCAACATTCAGATGGCTGTAGAGAAATGCATCCTAAACAATTTGCATTGCAAACTGGAGAAACAGGGATTCCACCTTCCCATCTTCTATAAAAAATATTCTGTGCTGTAAAACATGAATAATTTATTGCACAATTTGATAAATGCTTTACAAGGGAATTTTTTGGAAATATATTTTTCATTTTATTAATTCTTTGTCGCAAGTCTTCTGTATTAAAATTTTCAGGATTCCACTTATTATCTTCATCTGTCTTTATCGCTGCTACATAAAATTCACCATCTCTGTAACCAACCATAGTATAACCAAAAAGAGGAAGAGCCTGGGCACCTTCTTCCGGCTCCAAAAATGCGGGCATCAATGTTCTTGTATACCCTTGAGGCAAAATAGCTCCTACCAATTTATTTTCGGTAAATGGATAGGGAATAAAACTATCAAACTTCATTACTATTGGTTTTCTTTCCGGTATGAGGACAAAAGTAGCACCTTCTGGCATAGGAATCATTTCTTCTATAAGGGGTTCTACTATATCTTTCCCAGTTCTCCCAAGGGCTTGAAATTCTTCATCGACAAAAAGATCACCATCAGAATTTGTATATACGTAACTAAACATAATTTCCTCCCTTTATTTAAACATTTGAGGCCAAGCACGTATCAAGTCTGCATTTGTCGTTGTTCTTTGCAAAGATTTGATCAACATGTCTGCTGTTTCAGCATTATCATTTCTAGGAAACAATTGTTTTCTACAGTACCATACGATTTTAAGTTCCTCTTCAGTAAGGAGAAGTTCTTCCTTTCTGGTTCCAGATCGCTTAATATCAATTGCTGGAAAAATCCTTTTTTCTGCTAAGCTTCTGTCCAAGATTAATTCCATATTTCCCGTACCTTTAAATTCCTCAAAAATTACATCATCCATTCTACTACCGGTATCTACAAGAGCTGTAGCAAGAATAGTAAGACTGCCACCTTCTTCGATATTTCGAGCAGCTCCAAAAAATCTTTTAGGATTATATAAAGCTGTTGGATCTACCCCTCCTGAAAGTGTTCTGCCACTAGGAGGTGTTACTAAATTATATGCCCTAGCTAGTCTTGTCAGACTATCCATTAAAATTACTACATCCTTCTTGTGCTCAACTAATCTTTTAGCTCTTTCTAATACAATTTCTGAAACCTTTATGTGATTTTCTGGCAAAGAATCAAAAGTTGAACTAATAACTTCAGCTTTAACAGAGCGTTCAATATCTGTAACTTCTTCTGGTCTTTCATCAATCAAAAGAATTAAAATCTCAACCTCTGGATGATTTGTTGAAATACTATTAGCAATGTCTTTTAAAAGTTCTGTTTTACCTGCTTTTGGCGGAGATACAATCAATCCCCGCTGACCTTTTCCAATTGGAGCGAATAAATCAATAATTCTTGCAGCAACTTTATCACTTGTTGTTTCCATTTTAATTTTTTCAGTCGGATAAATAGGAGTAAGCCCTGGGAAGTGAAGTCTCTCCGCAGCTTTCTCTGGAGCTTCTCCGTTTACCTGTTCGACTCTCAACAAGCCAAAATTCCTTTCATTTTCCTTTGGAGGTCTAGCAAGCCCTTGAACTCTATCCCCCATACGAAGATCAAATTTCCTAATTTGAGAATGTGAAACATAAATATCATCATGACTCGGGATATAAGCAACCGGTCTTAAAAAACCATAACCGTCTTGCATTATATCAAGAATTCCTTCAGCTTGAAGGAGATCATCTGTTTTTAAAATTGCTTTTTGAAGTTCATAAATCAATTCTTTTTTTCGAAAAGATGTATATCCCTTCACTTCTAGTTCTTTGGCTAATTTATATAATTCTGCCATAGTTTTTTTTTCTAAATCTTTAATCTTTTCTTTCATATATTAGCCTTCCATCTTCACATATTTTGGCTTTGTTTCGTAATAGTGGCTAGCTTCTATGAAACGTACTGTTCCAGTTATTCCACGAATTACAAGGGTATTGGTTACAGCACAGCGACTATTAAAACGCACTCCTGGAAGAAGTTCGCTGTCAGTGATTCCAGTAGCTGTAAAAACAACATCATCAGTTTTTACAAGATCATCCAAAGTGAGAACATGATCAATATCTTCTATTCCCATTTCTTTTACTCTTTTTAATTCCTCTGGATTTTCAGCCCATAATCTAGCTTGCATATCTCCTCCAAGACATTTTAATGCTGCCGCAGCGATTACTCCCTCAGGAGCACCTCCTCTACCTATCATCATATCAATTCCAGTATCAGGTAAAGCTGCTGCTACCGCAGGTGATACATCACCATCTGTAATTAATCTAACTCGTGCACCAACTTTTCTTATTGCTTTAATTTGCTTTTCATGACGCTCTCTATCTAAAATAACAACCGTTAATTCTTCTACAGATTTGTCTAGTGCTTTTGCAACCCTCTTTACATTTTCCTCAACTGGATCATTAATATCTATACAACCCTTTGCTCTAGGTCCTACACATATCTTTTCCATATACATATCTGGAGCATGAAGAAGTCCACCTTCGGAAGCAACAGCCATTACAGCAATCGCTCCTGGCATTCCTTTTGCAACTAAGTTAGTGCCTTCAAGAGGATCGACAGCAATATCTACTCTCTCTACTCCTTTTCCAACTTCTTCACCAATATAAAGCATTGGTGCCTCATCCATTTCTCCTTCGCCAATTACAACCTTACCTTTTATATTTATTGTATCAAACATTGCTCTCATTGCTTGGACAGCAGCATCATCAGCTTTTATTTTATCTCCTTTACCCATCCATCTAGCTGAATTCAGGGCAGCCGCTTCTGTTACACGGACAAATTCTAAGGCCAAACCTCTTTCCATTTATTTCGTCAATCCTTCCCAGTCTTTTAAAAATTTTTCCACACCAATATCTGTTAATGGGTTTTTCATCATTTGTTCAATTACTTTATATGGTATCGTAGCAATATCTGCTCCTGCTCTTGCTGCATCAGTAACGTGCATCGGGTGTCTAATACTTGCGGCAATAATTTCTGTATCGTAATAATAATTATCAAAAATCTCTGTAAGTTCTTCAATAAGGTGCATACCATTGTATCCTATATCATCTATCCTGCCTATAAAAGGGCTCACATAGGTAGCTCCTGCATTTGCAGCAAGAATAGCCTGGTTGGCAGAAAAGATAAGAGTGCAATTTGTCTTTATGCCCATTTCACTTAAAACTGAAATGGCTTTCAAGCCTTCTGGAATCATAGGAATTTTAATAACTATATTTTCGTGAATTTTAACTAGTTCCTTTGCTTCTTTAACCATCTCATCTTTTGTCAAACTAACCACTTCAGCACTAATTGGGCCATCAACAATTTCTGTTATCTCTTTTACAACTTGAACGAAGTCTCTTCCTTCTTTTGCTATAAGGCTTGGATTTGTTGTTACTCCAGATAAAATACCTAATTCACTAGCTTTTCTTATCTCATCAATATTTGCTGTATCAATAAAAATTTTCATTTTTAAACCTACTTCCCTTTTCCACTTGAACCAAACAATCTAATTTTCTCTTTAATTATGTTTTTCATTTCTTCCTTTGCTGGTCCCAAAATCTTACGTGGGTCAATTTCTTTTGGATTTGCTTCGATTGCTTGGTGAACACCTTTAACGAAAGCTTCTCTAATATTAGTATCAATATTTATTTTCCTAACACCAAGTTCTATTGCTCTTAATATTGCGGCATCTGGCACTCCTGAGGATCCATGAAGTACGATTGGTGTATCAATTAGTTGTTTTACTTCTCCAAGGATATCAAACCGTAATTTAGGCTCTCCCTTATACTGTCCATGAGCTGTACCTATTGCTATTGCTAAGGCATCTACTCCCGTATTATCAACATAATACTTTGCCTCTTCAGGTTTTGTATATCTTGCATCCTTTTCGTCAACATGCACATCATCTTCTGTTCCACCTATTTTGCCTAGCTCCCCTTCGACTGAAACATCTTTTTCTCTTGCTAACTTAAGCACTTCATTTGTAATTCTTATGTTTTCATCAATAGGGTGTTTTGAACCATCATACATTACTGAAGAAAAACCTCTGTCAATACATTCTTTTACTTGGTTAAAGTCCGTTCCATGATCAAGGTGAAGGCAAATAGGAATATCTGATGTGTCAGCAGCTGTTTTAACTAAGGCAACAATGTAATCTAATCCTGCATATTTTATTGCTCCCTGGCTTGCCTGAATTATCACTGGAGATTTTTCCTCTACTGCAGCCTCAACAATTGCCTGAATAATTTCCATATTGTTGCAGTTAAAAGCACCTACTGCGTATTTCCCTTCTTCCGCACGGTCCATAAGGTATTTAAGATTTACTAAAGGCATTTCTTTTCCTCCTTTTTAATATATAAGGATATGCGGAAACACCGGGAATGTTCCCGGTTATTTTCCGTACCTTAATTATTTTTTATTTTTTGGATGCTGCTATAAAGTCTCTAAATAGGGGGTGTGATTTATTTGGTCTTGACTTAAACTCGGGGTGAAATTGAGAAGCCACAAACCATGGATGATCGGATATTTCGATTATCTCAACAAGATCTTTCTCTTCGTATATTCCACTTACAACTAGCCCTTTGTCGATCATTGCCTGACGATAATCATTATTAAATTCAAATCTGTGACGATGTCTTTCCGAAATATGCTCTTCTTTATAAGCTTCAAAAGCTTTTGTACCCGGAATCACTTTACAAGGATATGCTCCTAGTCTCATGGTTCCACCTTTGTCAGAAATATCTTTTTGTTCCGGTAGTATATCTATTACTGGATATTCAATATCAGGGCAAAACTCTGTACTATTTGCTGTACAATGCCCTAAAACATTACGACAGAATTCTATAACTGCAAGTTGCATCCCTAAGCATATGCCTAAAAACGGAATTTTATTTTCCCTTGCAAATTTTATCGCTTGAATCTTTCCTTCAATTCCTCTATCCCCAAAACCACCTGGAACAATAACTCCATCTAAATCTTGAAGAAACTGAAATACATTATCTTCTGTCACATCTGCAGAATGAATCCAGCGTATGTCAACTGTTACCTCATTATCAACACCAGCCAGTTTCAAAGATTCTGCAACACTCATATATGCATCGCGTAGTTCAACATATTTTCCAACAAGCCCAATTGTCACAGTGCCTTTTGGGTTTTTTATTTTATCAACAAATTTTTCCCAATCTTCAAGGTGACTTTCTCCAGCAGTCAATCCTAAACGTTTTATCACTAATTCATCAAAACCAGCTTCTTTGAAAAACAAAGGTATTTCATATATAGAATCTGCATCAGTTGCTTGTATAACAGCTTCTTTACGTATATCACAAAATAAAGCAATCTTATCTACCATCTCTTGGGATAAGGGCCTATTTGAACGAGTTACAATTGCATCCGGATGGATACCTATACTTCTTAATTCCTTCACGCTATGTTGTGTAGGCTTTGTTTTAGCCTCTTCAGCAGCATTTAGATATGGAACAAGAGTAACGTGGATGTACATACAATTTTCTACTCCAACATCACTTTTTATCTGTCTAATTGCTTCTAGAAATGGTAAGGATTCGATATCCCCCACTGTCCCACCAATCTCAGTAATAACAACATCAGCATTGGTTTTTTCTGACAAAGCATATATTTTTTCTTTTATTTCATTGGTTACATGAGGTATTACTTGAACTGTTCCTCCAAGGTAATCCCCTCTTCTTTCTTTGTTTAATACTGACCAATAAATTTTACCAGCTGTAAAATTACTATATTGATTAGTATTTTCATCAGTAAACCTTTCATAGTGTCCTAAATCAAGATCAGCTTCAACACCATCTTCTGTAACAAAAACCTCTCCGTGCTGATATGGGCTCATTGTTCCTGGATCTAAATTGATATACGGATCCAGTTTTTGCATTGCCACTTTAACCCCTCTAGCTTTCAATAACCTTCCCAAAGATGCAGCAGTTATGCCTTTCCCTAAGGAGGACACCACTCCTCCAGTTACAAAAATATACTTGGACAAAACTTTATCCCCCTCTTATTTTAATAATAAAAAATATTTAAAAACTACATCCTTTCAGGAGCATCTACTCCCAAAAGAACTAAGATGTTTTTTAAAGTTATTCTTGTTGCATAAACTAAAGCAAGTCTTGCTTCCATTAAAGTTGGTTCACTGCCTAGTACTTTACAGTTGTTATAGAAACTATGAAACTGACTAGCTAGCTCATGAGCATAATTCGTTAATTTATGAGGTTCCATATTTTTAGCAGCTAAACGCACTTCTTCAGGAAAATCAGCAATTTTTCTCATAAGAGCCTTCTCCTCATCAGTATTTAGCAACTTTAAATTTATTGGATTAACTTCAAATGAATCCTTCCCACTTGCCTTGATTATACTGCAAATTCTAGCATGTCCATATTGAACATAATAAACCGGGTTATCTGCAGACTCTTCTTTAGCTAAATCAAGATCAAAATCTAAATGAGAATCAGGACTACGCATTGCAAAGAAATAACGTGCTGCATCCTTACCAACTTCATCTACTAATTCATTTAAAGTAACATAAGTCCCTGTCCTTTTAGACATTCTTACAATATCTTTACCTCTAAACAATCTTACAAGTTGCATTATTATTATCTGAAGATTTTCTGGGTCATATCCTATTGCACCCATTGCACCTTTCATCCTAGCAACGTGTCCATGGTGGTCTGCACCCCATATATTAATTAATAAATCAAAGCCTCTTTGAAATTTATCTTTATGATATGCTATATCTGCAGCAAAATAAGTTGGGATGCCATTTGATCTCTGAATAACTTCATCCTTTTCTTCACCAAACTCTGTAGTTTTAAGCCATAAAGCACCCTCATTTTCAAAAACAAGTCCCTTCTCACGAAGAAAGTCTATTGATTCCTGAATCATTCCAGATTGATGAAGTGATTTTTCGCTGTACCAATTATCATATTCTACACCAAAATTTTTAAGGTCTTCTTTTATAGCCTTTAATTTTTCTGCAAGAGCAATATCAATTAATTTCTGGACTCTATTTTCATCATTTTCTAAAGAATCCCCATATTCCTCATATATTCTTTGAACAGTTTCTTTAATGTCCTCTCCGTGATACCCTTCTTCAGGGAAGGGAAAGTCCTTGCCAAGTATCTGGAAATATCTTGCTTCTAAAGACTTGCCAAAATTTTCAATTTGATTACCTGCATCATTTATATAAAACTCTTTTTTAACATCATATCCTGCAAAATTCATAATTCTCGCAAGAGAATCCCCTAAAGCTGCTCCTCTTGCATTACCCATGTGAAGAAGCCCTGTTGGGTTTGCACTTACAAACTCAATCATAACCTTTAAACCTTGACCAAAATTACTACTTCCATACTTATCCTCTTGTTCAAGAACTATAGGAATAATACTTTGTAACCAGTCCTCATGAAGATAGAAGTTTATAAAGCCTGGACCAGCAATTTGGATGCTTTCAATTTTAGTTTTCCCTAAATCCATTTCAGCAGAAAGTAGAGCTGCAATCTCACGAGGATTCTTTTTTGCTTCTTTTGTAAGAAGTAATGCAATATTACTTGCAAAATCACCATGGTTCTTGTCTTTGGGAACTTCTAAAACAAATTCTGGAATAAAATTATAGTTTATAGATCCCTTTTCCTTCAGTCTCGACAGAGCAGAAGAAATCTCTTCGTTGATCTCATTCTTTACTTTTTCTATTATATTCATGAGTTACATTCCTTTCGTTTTTAACATACAAATTTTACTATATATTTAAACTTATTAAAAGGGAAATTAAAAAGGGAGAGACAAAAGTCAGAGTCAATCCACTTATAAATCCTATTAAAGCTACTTCCTTACCAGCATATTTACTAACAAAAGGTAGCGTCGTATCCATAGAAGTAGCCCCACCTGGAGCCATGGCAGAAAAATTTCCAAAAATTTTAACAATAAAAGGAATTAGAAAGATTGCGAGAAGCTCTCTAAATAAGTTGGCTAAAAATGCAATTGCTCCTATTTCTGTACTAACTAATTTTTTTAGTAATACAGCAGACATGCTGTACCAACCAAAACCAGAACTGATTGCAAGGGTTTCCGTTAATGAGGTATCAACAAAAAAACTTATAAAAAAAGCTCCCAAAAGAGTTCCGGCAATAACGACTAGTGGTGCCAACAGAATTTTTATACCCATTTTTCTTAATTCATACCATGTTTCGAGGTTTTTTCCTAAATCAATTCCAACAATAAAAACCAAGAGCAATAATACATATTCATTTACAGCATCGAGATTGTTTTGAATAAAAACACTCTCTGTAATAATACCTGTTCCAATGCCTAAAAGAACTGATCCAATTATAATTATTATCATCTTTTTTCACCGTAAATCCATTTTCCAAAATACCAAGCCATTATTATGCTCCCTAGAACACTAGCCCCACTTATTAAAAAGGCCGTTTTCCCTAATTCTAGAATGTTTCCTATTATTTTTTTATCAAGCCCAATATTTAGCCCCATCCCAAAAAGAAGAACAAGAAGTATTCCAGTTAAAACTTTATCTAAATGTCTGTAAAAATGGAAAGGAATAATTCCAGACGCACTGATAATTATCCCTAGAACAAAGGCTATAATAATTCCTAACATATAAAACCCTCTCTTATCTATATATGAAATCCACTACATAACAAAAAAGGAGCTTTCGCCCCTTTTAGTTCGAGTTTCATGTTTTAATTTTCTTTTATTCTTCTTCTTCAACTGGTTGTAACTGTTCAGCTTCTTCAAAGGCTCTTAGCACAGCATCCTGAATTACACCACGAGCTTCTTGTGAAATCGGGTGCGCAATATCCTTAAATTCACCATCAGGCATCCTCTTACTTGGCATAGCTACAAATAAACCATTCTGTCCTTCCACAACTTTAACATCATGAACAACAAAGGCATCATCCAATGTTACAGATACTATTGCTTTCATTTTGCCTTCTTGGTTAATCTTTCTAATTCTAACATCAGTTACTTGCATTATTATAACCACCTCCCTGCTGTCCAGCGACAACCTTTTATACCCAAACTTTGTTATATAAAAACAATAACAACTTTTATTTTTATTAATTTTAGCTAATTTTTCTTATAAGTTCAACAACATCTTTGTAATTTTATTCATTTTTTGTAATTTTATTACTTTATAGAACTAGAATTTACTTTAACTAGAATTTTTTTCTTCTCTGAGTCTATAGATTCAAGTTCAAGAAGAGAAAGGTATTCTTTTACAAGCTTATTTTCCGGCTCTTTTGTTGTTATAAGAACCCCAGTTCCAAGAACTTCTGATTTAAATTCTCCAAGAAGATCTGTCATCCCTTTTGCCGTTCCCCCGGCCTTCATAAAATCATCTATTACAATAACTCTAGAATTTTCCGGAAGAGTTCTTTTCGCAAGAGACATAGTCGAAATTGTATGGTTCGAACCAGAAACATAATTAATATTTACTGCCGATCCTTCTGTTACTCTGCTCGAATCTCGGATAATTACAAGAGGAACACCAAAAGTTTCTGCTGTTGCTAAAGCTAAGGGAATACCTTTTGTTTCAATCGTAACTATATAATCTGGATTTGTTCCTTGAAATCTTTTTGCAAAAATTTTTCCAAGTTTCTTAACAATTTCCGGAGAATATATTATATCTGTCATATATAAATAGCCACCAGGAAGAATTCTCTCTCCTTGAGATAGTATTACAGATAATTCATGTAAAAACTTTTTCTCAGATTTTTCATCCATATAAGGATAAAAAACTACCCCACCAGTTGCTCCAGATATAGTTTTTAGAATTCCCTCACCAGAATCATTAAAAACATCTTTAATGATTGTCAGGTCCTCACTTATACTAGATTTTGCACTTTGGTATTTTTCACAGAAATGGTTAAGACTAAATATTTTTCCCGGGCTTTCAGTTAATTCTTTGGTCAGTAAAACCATTCTCTGACTTCTTTTTAGTTTATCCAAAATATCCTCCCGAATAAAAAAACCTTATTCCTTATCGTCCTGATACAATCCTTGACTTTCTATTGATGCCATCATTGCAGTTTCAGCACTTTCTATATGTTCCACTGCTAATTTTTGTGCAAGTTTGCCATCTCTAAGTGCTAAAGCTTCTAATATTTTTCTATGTTCCTCTAAAGCGGTTTTACTTCTCCCCGGACGAGCAAGTGATGCCGAACGAAATCTTTGAAGTTGTTCCTGAAGATTATTAACCATTTGAAATAACTTTTCATTTCTTGCAGCCTTATATAATAAATCATGAAAAGTTGTGTCAATTTCAACAATTGAACGAAGATTATTACCTTCTAATTCTCCCGCCTCTAAAAATAAACTTTTTTCCATTTCATCAAGTTCTTCAGGAGTGATTCTTTGAGCTGCCAAACTTGCTGCAAGGCCTTCAAGAGAAGCACGGACCTCAAAAACTTCATGAATGTCTTTTACGGATATTCCAGCAACATAAGCCCCTTTACGTGGAACCATTATTACAAGGCCTTCAAGTTCAAGCTTTCTTATTGCCTCCCTAACTGGAGTACGACTTACCCCCATTTCTTCAGCAAGCTGGATCTCCATTAATCTTTCACCTGGTTCCAATGTTTGATTAATAATAGCATCTCTCAGTGTCTCAAATACTATTTCCCTTAAAGGTTTGTAACTGTCTAAAGTAATTGGCACTAGCCTTCTTTGTCTGCTCATAAAAGTCCTCCTCAATAACCTTTTATTTTAAAGTTGTTAAAGCCTGGAAATGAAATCTATCTTTAAATTTATTATAACTTTCCTTCGCTTTATTTATATCTGTAAATATTGAAAAAAAGGTAGTTCCACTTCCCGACATAAGTGAATATGGATTTTCCTTTATTAATTCTTTTTTTATTTCTTCAAGTTCTGGAATAAGAGAAAAACTTGATTCTTCTAACTTATTATACAAATTATTTAATACAAAAGGAACATTTTCACTAATTACTCCTTGAACTATATCGTCAATTCTATAACTTGATCCTCCGGTTTTATCCAATTTCAAATTTTTGTAAACCACACCAGCAGAAAGTCCTATTTCTGGTTTGAAAAGTAAAACCGGTAATTTTGGTAAAGATGGGAGTTCTTTGATTATTTCTCCCTTGCCTGAAACATGACAAGTTGAACCGAAAAAGAAAAAGTTAACATCAGATCCTAATTTCTCACCATAAAAGCACATTTGCTTAACGGAAAGATTAAGATCATAAAGCTGGGAAAGTCCGTAAATAGTGGTAGCTGCATTTGAGCTTCCCCCGGCAAGACCTGCTTCAGTAGGAATATGTTTTTCTATATTAATTCTCGCCCCGGCAACTTCTGGATAATCGGCAGCAATAAGCTCTACTGCCTTATAAACTATATTTCTAGAGTCTGTAGGAATTTTCTTATCACTACAAGAAATCAATATGTTTTTTGCTTTTTCAATAGTAAGCACATCAGACAATGCAATTTTTTGCATTATCATTTCTAAATTATGATATCCGTCATCTCTCTTTGAAATAACATCAAGATAGAGATTTATTTTTCCTGGGGATAATAATTGAATCATCTACACCCTCTTTAATAATTATTTACAATTTCATTTTACCATTTTTTGAAAATAAAAAAAGGGAAAACCGAAAGATTTCCCCTTTTTAAGTATTTAACGTTCGTTTTCTGGTCTTTCTAATTCTTTTACAAACATAGGAATCAAGATATTGAGAAAAGCATTAAGAGTTACTCCAACTACAGCCGCTAAACTAAGGCCAGATAGAGAGGCAAGTTCTGTCAGAGGTATAATAAGTTTATTTGCCTCCCCCTGAAGAGAAACAATGCCAACAATCAGAATTGTGAATACTACTATGCTGTTTCTCAAGTTACTAAGATCAACCTTTGTATCAACCATGGTTCTTACTCCTATACTAGCAATCATTCCAAAGAGAACAAAGCTTACTCCCCCCATAACTGCAGTTGGGATTGACTGAATAAGTGCACCAAATTTGCCAATAAAGCTTAAAAGAATTGCTATAACTGCAGCATTTCTTAAAATTGCTGGGTTATAGTTTTTTGTGATCGCAAGAACTCCTGTATTTTCACCGTAAGTTGTATTTGCAGGAGCTCCAATAAGTCCTGCAAAAGCTGTGGCAAGACCATCCCCTAGAATTGTTCTATGAAGTCCTGGTTCTCTCATGAAATCTTTTTGAACTACTGCACCATTAGTTGTAATATCTCCAATGTGTTCAATCATCGTAACTAGAGCAATGGGAACTATAATTTTCAAGGCATCAGCAGAAAAAGCTGGCTTAGTAAAGGTTGGCATAGCAAAAACACTTGCATCTGCAATTGTTGATAAATCTACCATCCCCATGGCAAAGGCTGCAATATAACCAACAATAATTCCAGTTAAAATTGGAATCATTTTCATAAATCCCCTTGCTAAAATACCTGTTAAAGCAATTGCTAAAATTGTTATAATTGCTACTGTCCAGTTTGCTGAAGCCATATCAACTGCAACTGGAGCTAGAATTAGACCGATAACAATAATTATAGGTCCAGTAACTACCGCCGGAAAAAGTCTTCTTACATTATTCACACCCACAAAATAAATAACCACAGACATAATCATATATACAACACCAACAGCTATAAAAGAACCCGTTGCATATTCAAGGCCAAAATTTTCCTTCACTATCAAAATTCCTGAAATAAACGCAAAGGATGAACCTAAAAAAACAGGTACTTTACCTCCTGTCACTATGTGAAATAAAAGCGTTCCAACACCCGCGCCCAAAAGTGCAATTGATGGGTTTAACCCTGTGATAAATGGAACCAGTACTGTGGCACCAAACATTGCTAGAACGTGTTGTATTGACAAGACTAAACTTTTTGGTGTTAAATTTTCTTTCATAAAAATCCTCCTTTTTAAATGAAAAACCCCCTTCTGCGCAACACACAATAAGGAGGTAGTTTAATTTCAATTCATATTCTCCTTATTAGCCTCACAGGACTAAATTAAAGGTTCGGGGGACTTCATCTATTTAATTTTTTATCTATTAAAAAAATTTTAAGGGTATAAACAAAGAATGTCAAGAAAATCCCTCAAAGGATCTTTCGAAGAAACATCCTGGTTCTTTCATGTTTTGGATTGCAAAAAATTTCTTCAGGGGTTCCTTCTTCTAAAATTTTACCCTCATCCATAAATATCACTCTATCCGCAACATCTTTAGCAAAAGACATTTCATGTGTAACCACAGCCATTGTCATCCCTTCTTTTGCTAAATCTTTCATTACAGTAAGAACTTCACCAACAAGCTCAGGGTCGAGAGCTGATGTAGGCTCATCAAAAAGCATCATTTCTGGTTCCATCGCCAAAGCCCTTGCTATTGCAAGCCTTTGTTGTTGTCCCCCAGAAAGATGAGCAGGATATGCGTTTTCTTTATCGCTAAGCCCTACTTTAGCTAAGAGTTTTTTCCCTCTTTCTAAAGCTTCATTTTTAGAAATACCAGCTACATGAATTGGAGCCTCTGTAATATTTCTTATTGCTTTCATATGAGGGAATAAATTAAAGCGCTGAAACACCATTCCAATTTTTTCTCTTACTTTATATATCTCAATTAAAGGTAAATCGAAATCCTTTTCTCCCGGATATTTCTTTGTAATAGTTTTTCCTTTAAAAATAATTTCACCCTGATTTATCTTCTCAAGATGATTTACACAGCGAAGCAAAGTACTTTTACCGGAGCCTGATGGCCCTATGATAACTAGTACTTCTCCTTTTTCTATTTTTAATGAAACATCCTTTAGAACTTCTAATGCTCCGAAATTTTTTCTTATATTTTTTAATTCTATCACTTAAATCCCACCACTCTATTCTGATAAAGCCAATCTTTCTTCAATTTTTTTGAAGGCAATTGTAAATATTGTTGTTAATAACAAATATATAACCCCTGCAGTCATATACATTTCGAAAGGCTTAAAGGTCGCTGAGGCTTGGGTTTGAGCTGCTCTCAGCAGTTCAACCATACTAATGACTGCTACTAAAGATGTATCTTTTAACAAAGTAATAAATTCATTTCCCATAGGTGGGATAAGGCGTTTAAATGATTGAGGAATAATAACTCTAAACATCGCCTGTTTCCAGCTCATACCTAAAGAGTATGCGGCTTCCATTTGTCCCTTATCAATAGATTGAATTCCAGCTCTTATTATCTCTGCGATATAGGCTCCACCACATAAGCTTAATCCCATTACCGCAGCCTGATGAGCTGTAAACTCGATTCCTATGGAGGGAAGTCCATAATATATAATAAACAACTGAACTAACAGAGGCATCCCTCTAAATATCCAGGTGTACATTGTCCCAATAAAAACTAATGGCTTATTTTGTGATATTTTAATTAATGCAATAACTAAACCTATAATTGAACCTAAGAAAATCGCCATTAGTGTTAATTCAATAGTTTTCAACGTAGCATTTAATAATATAGGTAATCTAGAAATCACTATTTCAAAATCAAAAGTATTCATATTTTCCATCCTTTAAAAGAGAAAAAAAGCGGAGATTTTTAACCTCCGCCTGTTTTTGCTAATAATTTTTCTTAACTATTTCTTTCAGCCAGAATTTCTTCTTTAAGTTGTAATGTAACGTCTCCGCCTAACCATTTCTCAGCAAGTTCTCCCATTGTACCATCAATAATCATCTCTTCAATTGCTGCATTAAGAGCTTCATGAAGATCTTTATCTTCTTTTCTTACTGCTATACCATTAGTTTCTTCAGAGAATAATTCACCTGTAAATTTAAATTCTCTAGGCATGTTTTCAATGTAACCAGCAATTACATAGTTGTCTGAGATAATCGCATCTAATCTTCCAATTTTTAAATCTTGAAATGCAAGTGCATAATCACTGTAACCTTTGATTTCAGCGAAACCAATTTCTGTATTTAATTCTTCAGCAACTTTTAAGCCAGTACTACCATTT
>CAZNNQ010000010.1:0-38493 GCA_964574445.1 uncultured Eubacteriales bacterium | reverse complement strand
AACATTATTTTCAGAAAAGAAATTAAAGAAGCTAAAGATCCAGATGCTAAACGTGCGGAATTAATTGCTTCATACGAAGAAAGATTTGCTACTCCTTATGTAGCTGCTGAAAGAGGACACGTTGATATGGTTATTGAGCCTGCTCAAACAAGACCAATGTTAATTAACTCTTTTGAAATGCTTGCTACTAAGCGCGAATCTCTTCCTGCGAAGAAACACGGCAATATTCCTCTATAATAAAAAAACAAGTAAGGAGGAGAACAAGTAAATGGGTAATTTTATAATCGGATTAAAAGTTACAGCAATAGGCTTTTCAACAGTTTTTATTGTTTTAGTTATATTGATGTTTATTATTATGGCAGCTGGTAATTTTATGTCAGGAATTGGAAAAAAGTCTGATGCTGCTCCTAAGGTTGCAACTGCAGCTCCTCAGGCAGCAGCTCCAGCAGCAGCTCCAGCAAAACAAGATGATGGTGAGTTGATAGCTGTTATAGCTGCAGCAATTGCTGCATGTGGTGGTTCAACAAAAGCAGTTAAATCTATTACAAGAGTAAATGGCACAGCAGGTGCTGCATGGTCAGCTGCAAGTCGTGCTGATGCAATGAATAATCTATAAAAAATTGTAACAATTATTCTAATCAAATAGTTGGAAGGGGAAATTTTATAATGAAAAAGTTTCAAGTTACTGTAAATGGAAACACTTATGACGTAGAAGTTGCAGATTTAGGTGGGGCAGTATCAGCGGCTCCAGTAGCAGCTCCAAAAGCAGCTCCAAAAGCAGCTCCAGCTGCAGCTCCAAAGGCAGCAGCACCAGCTCCAGCTCCAGCAGCGGCTCCAGCAGCAATAGCTGATGGCGAAACTGTAGATGCTCCAATGCCAGGTAAAATCTTTAAGATTGTTAAAAAAGTTGGAGATACAGTTGCTGAAGGCGATGTAGTAATGATATTAGAAGCTATGAAAATGGAAAACGAAATTACTACAGGTGTAGCTGGTACAGTTAAACAAATTCCAGTTGCTGAAGGACAAGCTGTAAACCCAGGAGACGTATTATTCGTTATCGGTTAATATCCTGAGTAGCGTACTTATTAAGAGAGGGGTTGTACACGCGCAATGCAAGATTTTCAAATAGGAGAAGCGATGGTTGATCTGTTATATTCAACGGGTTTTCTAAGAATGACGCCTGGTAATGCAATTATGATGGTTGTTTCTTTCATTTTATTGTATTTAGCAATTAAGAAACAATACGAACCATTATTGTTATTACCAATTGCTTTTGGTATGTTATTAACTAACTTTCCAGGAGCTCCAATGATTAACCCACCTGTATATATACCTTATATAACAGATATGGCACACGCAGAATATACAATTTACAATGATGCTCAGGGATTAATTTTCCCTGGCTTACAATTAAATCCAGGAGAGGTTCTTACTATGAAGTTAGACCAGCCTGGTGGACTTCTTTGGTACCTTTACAGAGGTGTAAAGTTCGGTATTTACCCACCATTGATTTTCATGGGTGTTGGTGCAATGACAGACTTCGGTCCACTTATTGCTAACCCAAAAACTTTATTACTAGGTGCAGCAGCACAGTTCGGTATCTTCGGTGCCTTCATCGTAGCTGGTATGTTAGGATTTACAGCTCAGGAAGCAAGTTCAATTGCTATTATTGGTGGTGCTGACGGTCCTACAGCTATCTATGTAACTAGTAAACTAGCTCCACATTTACTTGGCCCAATTGCTGTTGCGGCATATTCCTATATGGCACTTGTTCCAATTATTCAGCCTCCAATAATGAAGGCCTTAACTTCTTCTGCTAATAGAAAGATTGTTATGAAGCAGTTAAGAACTGTAACAAAATTAGAGCTTATCGTTTTCCCAATAATGGTTTCTGTTGTTTGTATTCTTTTCTTACCAGATGCAGGTCCATTAGTTGGTATGTTAATGCTTGGTAACTTGTTCCGTGTTTCTGGTGTTGTTGAACGTTTAAATGATACAGCTCAGAACGCATTAATGAATATTGTTACTATTTTCTTAGGAGTAACTGTTGGTTCAACAGCAACAGCAGCTAACTTCTTAACAACTCAAACTCTAATGATCATTGGTCTTGGTCTTATGGCATTTGCTGTAGGAACAGCAGCAGGTGTTATTTTAGGAAATATCATGTGTATCCTTTCCGGAAAACAAATCAACCCACTTATTGGTTCCGCTGGTGTATCAGCAGTTCCAATGGCAGCAAGGGTTGCTCAGGTTGTTGGACAGAAAGAAAATCCAAGAAACTTCCTTTTAATGCACGCAATGGGTCCAAACGTAGCAGGTGTACTTGGTTCTGCAGTAGCAGCCGGTGTACTTTTAGCGATGTTTGCTTAATTAGATTTATAAAAGAGATGGCTTTTGCCATCTCTTTTTTTAATGTTATAATTATTAATAAAAATAAATGGGTGGTAATATTGAGAATAATAGCAGGGACTCATAAAAGAAGGGAAATAAAAGCACCAAAAGGAATGAATACTCGACCAACCAGTGACAGAGTTAAAGAAGCTATCTTTAGTTCTTTAGGGGAAAAGGTCATTGGAGCAGAGGTTTTAGATCTTTTTTCAGGCAGTGGCAACCTTGCCATTGAAGCAATTAGCAGAGGAGCAAAATTTGCTTATCTTGTTGAAAAAGATAAAAACGCTTATTATACTATTAGGGATAATGTAAAAAGATTAGAAATGGAGAATAAAGTTTTAATTTATAATATAGATTGGGATAAATTTATAAACTTTGCTTTTAAAAATAATAAAAAGTTTAATCTAATCTTTTTAGATCCTCCATATCATGGTAAGTATTATGGTGAGGTTTTAAAAAAAATATCTACTTTGGATATTTTAGAAAATAATGGAGTCGTTATTATAGAAGCTCCAGAAAAATTAAATAATGAAGAATTAAAAAATGAGTTTTTAGAATGTGTTAAAGAAGCAAAATATGGAGATACAAGAATATTTTATTTTCAGAAAAGAGGGGTTTAGATTATGGAAATTATAAGTGTAATTGATGAACTAGAAAGAGAAATACAAGGTGCGAAAAAAATGCCCTTAACCAACAAAATTTTAATTGAAGAAGATTTGTTATACAAGTACGTTGATGCATTGAGGGCTCATATACCTGAAGATATTAGACAATCACAATGGATAAATAAAGAAAAGGATAGAATTTTAAAAGAAGCTAAGGAAGAAGCCAAAAAACTAGTGAGTACAACAGAAAATAAAATGCTTGAAATGTGTGATGAAAAAGAAATTATTAAAATTGCAAATCAAAAAGCAAAAGAAATTGTTGATAGCGCAAATCAAAAATCTGCAAAAATTATTCAAGGTTCTTATCAATATGTTGATGAAATTATGTCTGATATTGAAAAAAGAATGGATAAACAACTAAAAGAAATAAGAGCAGGTAAAACAGAGATTAAGTCAACTATCAACAAGTATAAAATGAAGCAGTCTGGAACAATTAGTACTGTACAGGCAAACGCGTTAAATTTGAAGGAAAAAGAGTTGCCATTAGAATTAGAAGAAGATAATTCTGAAACAAAAATAATTGCAGTTAAGCAAGATACAAAGGAGATTTTGTAAACTCCATATTATAAGAATTATATTTTTTATTATTCTGAATCTGTGAATATATATTAGTTGAACGTATTTCTAGATCTAGTTGTTTCTTACTTACACCTGATGCTAAATTATAGAAATCAGCGAATTTTGTTATTAAAGGTAATGAACTCTTATTTTTGAGTTCATTTAGAATGTTTCTTCCTTTATTATTAAATGCAAGTACTCTAATATATTCTGGAGAATAATTATCATATTCCCTGGTTATCCCAAGTAAAATCTCTATAAGGATTCTATTTATTCTAGTTTCTGTAAAACGTTTATTATTTATTTTTTTTACTAGTTCATCAAGTTTATTTGTTTCAAAAAGTTTGGATATTAATCTATTTTCCAAACCTTCATTAATACCAGGAAATTTTAAATAATCCTCACAGTTCATAGTTCTTAGCAAATACATTATTTGTTGGGTGAATTTTTCTAAAAATACTGGTGTAAATTCTTCTTGAAGAGCATGATTAATAATATCTTTTGTTTTGTCAGGAAGAAAGTTTTTATAGTTTGAATCATTATCTTTGATTAGATTACGAATAAGTGTGGCTCCAGCAATATTTTCTTTAGGTGAAAGTCCATGATATTCTCCAACTCTTTTTATTGGAACAGGAATTATCTTTGATTTTTCTTCTAATAGTACCTTTAAATAGTTAATCCCAAGGATTACATTAGGTTGGTTTAAATCAAGTTTAATTTCAGGGAGGATATCTCTAATGGCTTTTTCTCTTGCTTTTGGGAAAGAACATCCTTTTTTTAAGTACTCCTTAAGAGTATTTTGAAAAGAAAAACTTTCATTAGCTAATAACCCAGCAATTTTGTAAAGTTCTTCAAGAGTTGGTTCTTCTGAGCCAAAGGCAATATGGGTTATTACATTAGACTTAATTAAAGAATAAATACTCCCAAATGCAAAGTGGTAGGCACTACGGGATGAAAAAAGTACCGGCAGTTCTAAAACCAAGTCAACCCCATTTTTAACTGCCATTTCACTTCTTTGCCACTTTGTGAATATTGAAGGTTCCCCTCTTTGAACAAAGTTACTACTAATTATAGCAACGGAATAATCTGCACCAGATAATTCTTTTGCTTTATTTAAATGATATAAATGCCCATTATGGAATGGGTTATATTCAGCTACGATTCCCACAATCTTCATACATTCACCCCAGTAATAATATACCACATTAAACGGAGGAATGAAATTTGGATGTAATTCAAATGCTGATGGAAAAAGCATCAAAAGTAAAGGCAATAATTGTCCTTCCAGAAGGAACAGAGGGAAAGATTCTTAAAGCAGCAAGAATTATAACAAAACAAAAAATTGCCGAAATTGTTATTTTAGGAAATAAGGATGAAATTAACGAAAAGGCAAGGCCATTGTCTTTAGATATCTCTGAAATAACAATAATAGACCCAGAAAAATTTCACGATTTAGATAGATATATAAGAAAACTAATGGAAATTAGAAAACATAAAAATCTTTCTTTTGAAGAAGCAGAGAAATTGATAAAAAATCCTTTGTATTTCGGGGCTGTTATGGTAGCTCTAGGAGATGCTAATGGGATGGTTGCTGGTTCTGTAACAAAAACCAGCGATGTGATGAGAGCAGCTTTGCAAATTATTCCTAAATCTAAAGATGTAGAACTCGTTTCAAGTTCATTTATTATGGTTATTCCTGATTATGAATTTGGACAAAGGGGGATATATGTTTTTGCAGATTGTGCAGTTAACCGATTCCCAAGTTCAGAGGAGTTGGCTGAAATTGCATTTCGGTCAGCAAGAACAGCAATTGATCTTATAGATATGGATGCTAGAGTCGCCTTTTTAACTTATTCCACAAAAGGAAGTTCAATGGATTCTTCTACAGAAAGAATTGTCAAAGCTTTAAAAATAGCCCAAGAAAAATATCCAAACACTAAGTATCCTAATATATTATTTGATGGAGAATTTCAACTTGATACGGCAATTGAGCCTTTGGTAGCCGAGGTAAAGGCACCGGAAAGTATGATTGCTGGAAAGTCTAATGTTTTGGTTTTTCCTAATCTTGAAGCGGGAAATATCGGATATAAACTTGTTCATAGGTTTGCAAATGCAGAAGTAATAGGTCCGATAACTCAGGGACTTTCAAAACCTATAAATAATCTTTCCCGAGGTTCAAATATAAGTGATATAATAAACAGCATTCTTGTTACAATTTTACAATCCATAGATGCTCCTGTAATTCCAACGAAAGAAATTGAAGAGTGATTATTGACATTATAGGTCTTTATCAATATAATTATACAGTATGCTAATTAGTGAATAGAGGTTTTTAAAAATTTTAGTAAATGTAAGTATTTTTAATAAAAATAGCAAAAACCCCGTTTTCCAAAATGATGTTTTTTATAATTATGGAAATCAAGAACTTATTTTTAATATAAAGGTTCTAATTCAAGATGATAACTTTCTTGTAGAAGGTTCATCTGAATCTGAACTTAATATGGAATGCTCTAGATGTCTCGATTCATTTAAAGAAGAGCAGGTTATTTCATTTAAAGATATATATTTAAAAAACAAGTCTGATTTCGAAAAGTATGAAAAGGACTTTTCAGGAAATATCTTTTTTGTAGAAAATGGGACTATTAATTTGGCTGATAGTATTGCCGCGGCTCTAGAGGAACAAAAAATAGTTTCGATTTTTTGTTCTGAAGAGTGTAAGGGACTTTGTCCCCATTGTGGTACTAACTTAAATAAAGCAAAATGCAATTGTAAGGATGATAACATTGATCCTCGTCTTGAGGCATTGAAAAATTTTAAAATTTAATTATCCTATTTTAGGAGGTGTAGTGTAATGGGTGTTCAACAAAGTAGAAGATCAAAATCAAGAACAAGAAGAAAAAGAGCTGCTTGGTTAAGTACTGAAAAGCCGAATGTAATGGAGTGTCCTCAGTGTCATTCTGTAAAACTTCCACACAGAATTTGTCCTGAATGTGGATACTATAATGGTAGAGAAGTTATTGCCAAAAATGATCAGGCTTCTTTAGATAAAGTAAAAAAAGAAAAATCTGAGTAATTATTTTTTTAAAGACAAACTCCCCTAGGGAGTTTTTTTTTGCGTATTTTTATTGCTTTTTTACCTTGAATAAATTATACTAGGTGTTGTTACTAGGTACTAAGACATGGTTAGGTGATAAATTATGAAAAAACTAGCAAGGCAAGAAAGACAAGTAGAACTTAAAAATATAATAGAAGAAAATCCCTTTATTACCGATGAAGAGCTAGCTAAAAAATATGATTGTAGCGTTCAAACAATCAGATTAGACAGATTATTAATGGGAATCCCTGAAGTAAGAGAAAGAATGAAATCTGTAGCAAAAGAGAATTATGGAAAAATAAGAACAACAAAAGATTATGAAATTGTTGGAGAATTGCTAGAGGTAGATCTTGATAATAAAGCTATTTCCTATATGGAAATAAATAAAGATATGGTTTCAGAGAAAAATAATATCTGTAGAGGTCATCACATATTTGCTCAAGCCAATATGTTGGCTCTTTCAATGGTTGATGCTGAAATTGCTCTTACAGGTAGTGCAAGAATAAGGTACAAGAGGCCGGTTTATTTTAAAGAAAAACTTGTTTCTACAGCCTATGTTGCAAAAAGAAGATCAAATAAATTATTAATAAAAGTAGTAACAAAATCAGGTGCTGAAGAAGTATTTGTAGGGAAATTTATAATAGTTACCCGCTAGGAGGAAAATAATGAAAGTAGCTTTAGATGCAATGGGTGGAGATAATGCTCCTGCTGAAATTGTTAAAGGAGCGCTTCAGGCCCTAAATCTTTATCCGGAAATAGAAAAAATATTCCTAGTGGGTAAAGAAGAAGAGATTGAAAAGTTCATCACTGTTAAAAATGAAAAAATTGAAATTGTAAATGCAAGAGAAGTTATTGAAATGGACGATCATCCGGCTCTAGCCTACCGAAGAAAGAAAGATGCCTCAATTACAGTTGCTACAAAACTAGTAAAAGAGAAAGAAGCTGATGCCATTATTTCCGCAGGAAATACAGGAGGCCAAATGACTTCTTCCCTGTTTATTTTAGGTCGAATAAAGGGAATTTCAAGACCAGCAATTGCTACACCACTACCTGCAATGAAAGGAATCACTCTTTTATTGGATTCAGGTGCCAATGCAGATTGTACTGTAGAAAATTTACAACAGTTTGCATTGATGGGAAGTGTTTATGCTAAAAAAGTATTAAAAAGTGATAATCCTAAGGTTGCTCTTGTAAATATTGGTAGCGAAAAAACAAAGGGCAATGAACTTTCCATAAAAGCTTATGAAGAGCTTGAAAAAATGGAAAATATAAATTTTACGGGTAATATTGAAGGAAGAGAAATCCCTCAAGGTGTTGCCGATGTCATTGTTGCTGACGGGTTTGTTGGTAATATTATATTGAAATTAATGGAAGGTATGGGTAAAACCATTACATCAATAATAAAAGAAGAAGTATCGAAATCATTTAGCTCAAAAATTGGTGCTTATCTAATGAAAGATGCTTTTAGAGGTCTCAAAAAAAAGATAGATTATACAGAAATTGGCGGAGCTCCTCTTCTTGGAGTTGATGGAATAAGTATTATATGTCATGGAAGCTCAGATGCAAAATCAATTCAAAATGCAATAAGAGTTGCGATTGAGTGTAAAAAGGAAGATTATGTTCAGGAAATAAAAAACAATTTATAAGGAGAAATGCAAATTAATGAAATCAGCAGGGATAATTGGAACAGGTTCATATTTACCTGAAAATATCTTAACAAATGATTATTTTACTAATTATTTAGATACTACGGATGAGTGGATAAAAACCAGAACAGGGATATCAGAAAGAAGGAAAGCAGACCCAGGTGTGGCAACTTCAGATCTTGGAGCTAAAGCAGGATTAAGAGCAATAGAAGATGCTGGTTTAGAACCTGATGATATAGATCTAATTATTACAGCTACTGTTACACCAGATATGCTTTTTCCTTCTACAGCTTGTTTAATACAAGATAAAATTAAAGCAAGAAATGCAGCTGCTTTTGATATTAATGCAGCTTGCTCAGGATTTATATATGGTTTAAGT
The DNA here is from genome assembly GCA_964574445.1 of uncultured Eubacteriales bacterium. Lineage (GTDB taxonomy): Bacteria > Bacillota > Peptococcia > Peptococcales > SKKY01 > SKKY01. The sequence goes on along the minus strand of CAZNNQ010000010.1, from coordinate 29,760 downwards.
ATTGCAAACAGTTTTATTGCATCAGGAGTATATAAAAATGTTCTTGTTATAGGAGCAGAAGTGTTAAGCGCTGTATTAGACCCTCAAGATAGAAGAACTGTTGTTCTTTTTGGTGATGGTGCAGGGGCGGCTGTTGTTTCTCAAGTAGAAAAAGGAACTGGTTTTCTTGCTTTTGATCTTGGGGCTGATGGTTCTGGTGGAGAAGTTTTAAGACTTGATGCAGGTGGATCAAGAATGCCAGCCTCAGAAGAAACTATAGCCTCCGGGGCTCATTATGTAAAAATGATGGGTAAAGAAGTTTTTAAATTTGCTGTTAAAATTATGGGTATTACAAGTAAAAGAGTTTTAGCTAAGGCAGGTATTACTAATCAAGAAGTTGATTTTCTAGTTCCCCATCAGGCTAATATAAGAATCGTAGATTCTGCACTAAGAAGATTTAAAATATCCAAAGAGAAAACAATGATTAACCTAGAAAAATATGGAAATACTTCCGGTGCTTCAATACCAATTGCCTTGGACGAAGCATTAAAAGAGGGAAGAATTAAAGATGGAAATATTGTTGTTATGGTTGGATTTGGTGCAGGTCTAACTTGGGCATCAACGGTAATGAAATATTCTTTTCCAAGGAAGGGAGAAAAATAGGTGTTTAAAACAGATATTTGTGAAATGTTGGGTATAGATTACCCTGTTTTTCAGGGAGGAATGGCCTGGGCAGCTACAGCTGAATTAGCAGCTGCAGTAAGTAATGCTGGTGGCCTAGGAATCATAGGAGCAGGTAATGCTCCCGCAGAAGTTGTAGTAAATGAAATAAAAAAAGCAAAGACACTAACAAATAAACCCTTTGGAGTAAATATATACTTTATTTCTCCTTTTGTTGAAGAAGTTGTTGCAGGAATCCTTGAAGAAGGTGTTGCAGTAGTTACTACAGGGGCTGGGAATCCAGGTAAATATATTCAGGCATTTAAAGATAAAGGAATAAAGGTTTTTCCTTTAGTTTCTTCAGTTGCTCTTGCTAAAAGGCTTGAGAAGACAGGAGTAGATGGATTAATCGCAGAAGGAATGGAATGTGGAGGCCATGTTGGAGAAATCACTACCATGGCCCTAACACCACAAATTGTTGATGCGGTTAACATTCCAGTTATAGCTGCTGGAGGCATTTTTGATGGACGAGGCATGGCCGCAGCACTGTGTTTAGGTGCTCAAGGTGTCCAAATGGGCACAAGATTTCTTGCTAGTAAAGAATGTATTATTCATGATAATTACAAGGAATCTCTTATTAAAGCAAAGGATAGGGATACGGTTTTAACGGGATACCACGGCCATTTTGTGAGAGTACTTAAAAATAAACTGACTAAAGAATATGATGCTTTAATAAAAGCTGGTGCTTCAGAAGAAGAACTTGGAAATCTTGGTGCTGGAAAGTTAAAATTGGCTGTAATTGATGGAGACTGCAAAATGGGTTCATTAATGGCAGGTCAAGTAGCAGCTATGATTAAAGAAGTCCAAAGTTGCGAAGAAATAATTCAAGAAGTAATAAAAGGTGCTGAAAAAACACTAAAAAATTACTGTTAAAATAGGAGGATTAATGAGTAAAATAGCATTTATTTTTCCCGGACAAGGTTCTCAGTATCCAGGAATGGGTAAAGAAATAGCAGAAAAATATCCTGAAGCTATGGATATTTTTAAGAAAGCAGATCAAAGATTAGGGTATCCTTTATCAGAATTGTGTTTTGAAGGACCTGAAGATAAATTAAAAATAACATATTATACACAACCGGCCCTATTAACGACTAGTATTGCGATTTTAAAAGCCTTTACTAAAAGTGGTATTAAACCTGAATTTACAGCTGGCCATAGTCTTGGTGAATACTCTGCTTTAGTTTGTGCAGAAGCTATTAGTTTTGAAGATGCAGTATGGCTTGTAGAAAAAAGAGGGCAGTACATGGCAGATGCAGTTCCTCCTGGAGAGGGCACGATGGCAGCCGTTCTGGGATTACCAGAAGATAATATTGATGCTTTATGTGCAGCGGCAAGTAAAATAGGCTTGGTTGAACCTGCGAACTATAATTGTCCCGGTCAACTGGTGGTTGCTGGTAAAACAGAGGGTATTAAGGAAGTAATTAGAATAGCTAAGGAATTTGGTGCAAAACGTGCCCTGGAATTATCAGTTAGTGGTCCTTTCCATTCTTCCTTGTTAGAACCTGCAAGTCATAAATTACTAAAATCAATGGATGAGGTTACTTTTTATGATCCGAAAATTAAGGTGGTAGCCAATGTATCAGCTAAAGAAGTAGGCACTAAGGAAGAAGTAAAAAATGCGTTATTTACTCAGGTTAATAATTCAGTAAAATGGGAACAATCCGTAAGATATATGATAAACCAGGGTGTTGATACTTTTGTTGAAATAGGTTCAGGAAAGGTTTTGACAGGTCTTGTAAAAAAAATATCCAGTGAAGTAAAGGTTTTCAATGTTGAAAATATTGAAAGTATGGATAAAACTATATCTGAACTGAAATGAGGTGCAATAAATGGATTTTAAAGGAAAAACAGTTCTTGTAACTGGTGCTTCAAGAGGAATAGGAGCTGCAATAGCATATCTTTTTGCTGAAAAAGGAGCAAACATAGCTCTTAATTATGCAGGAAGCAAAGAGGCAGCTGAAAAAGTTGCTGAAGAAATGAAATTACTAGGAGTAGAGTGTAAAACATATCAATGTGATGTTTCAGAACTTTCTCAGGTAGAAGATATGATAAAATTGATTGAAGAAGATTTTGGCAGTATTGATATTCTAGTAAACAATGCGGGTGTTACTAAAGATACTCTTTTCATGAGAATGAAAGAAGAAGATTGGGATAAAGTAATTAATACTAATTTAAAAGGTGTTTTTAATTGCTCAAAATCTGTAATTAGAGGTATGATTAAAAGAAAGTATGGAAAAATTATTAATATTACATCTGTAGTTGCATTATCAGGAAATATTGGCCAAGCTAATTATGCAGCTAGTAAAGCAGGAGTAATTGGATTTACTAAATCTTTAGCTCAAGAATTAGGCTCAAGAAATATTCAGGTTAATTCTGTTGCACCTGGGTATATAGATACCTCTATGACAGAGAGTATCCCTCAAAATATCAAGGACGAGTTAATTAAAAAAATTCCTTCTGGGCGTATAGGAAGCCCTGAGGATATTGCAAATACAGTTGTTTTTCTGGCATCAGAAAATGCTAACTATATAACTGGACAGGTTATATCAGTTAATGGTGGATTGTACATGTAAAATTAATTTAAGTTTAAAATTTGAGGGGAGGTGACAAAATGGATATCTTAGAAAAAGTGAAAGAGATCGTTTCTGAACAGTTAAATGTTGAGAAAGAAGATATTAAATTAGAAACTACTTTTGAAGATTTAGAAGCAGATTCTTTAGACGTTGTTGAATTGATCATGAAGCTTGAGGAAGAGTTTGATATTGAAATACCTGATGAGGACGCTGAAAAAATTAGAGTGGTTGGATCAGCTGTTGAATACATTAAAGAAAAGCTTGCATAATCATAATAAAAAAGTCCTGCAGGTTCTGCAGGGCTTTTTAAAAATATGGAGGAATTTATTGTGAAATTACCTGAATTGAAAATCGGATCTCTTATTCCCAAGTATCCCATAATTCAAGGTGGGATGGCTGTAAGGCTTTCAACATCAAGACTAGCGGCTGCTGTAGCGAATGCAGGTGGTATTGGACTTATTGCTGCAACTGGAATGGGTGAGCAGGAATTAAGAGAAGAAATTAGAGCTGCTAGAAAACTATCAAAGGGAATTATTGGCATAAATATCATGTTTGCCTACAGTGAATTTGAACTTTTGACAAAAACAGCGATTGAAGAGGGAATTGATCTTATAGTTCAGGGGGCTGGCTTTTCCAGAGATATTTTCAAATGGTGTAAAGAATCGGGGACACCATTTGTGCCCATAGTTTCATCTGGGAAGTTAGCAGCGACTTCAGAAAAACTAGGTGCATCTGCAGTTGTTGTAGAAGGCAAAGATGCAGGAGGGCATCTGGGAACAGATAGAGGAGTATATGAAATTTTAGAAGAAGTTGTTCCTTTAGTAAACATACCTGTTATTGCAGCAGGGGGAATAATGACCGCAAGTGATATGAAAAAAGCTTTTTCTATTGGAGCTAAGGGGGTACAGATTGGTACCTTATTTGCTGCTTCTGTTGAATCTAATGGAGCAGATAATTTAAAGCAAGCTTATATAAAAGCAACAAAAGATGATATTGTCTTAATTGATAGTCCGGTTGGACTAAAGGGGCAAGCTATAAAAAATGAATTTACGGAAAAAATTGCTAGAGGAGAAGCTACTCCTAAGGCTTGTAATAGATGTTTAAAAAAATGCACAAAAAATTTCTGCATAATGGTAGCTCTAAATAATGCTCAGCAAGGTAATCTTGAAGAAGGTCTTATTTTTTCAGGAGGTAATATTGATTATATTACTGAGATTGTTCCAGCTGCAGAAGTAATAAAAAGGCTAGTATCTGAATTTGAATAAAATAAAGCTAGGAAGGTGTAATATGAAAGATAGAAGAGTTGTAGTTACAGGAATTGGAGTAGTATCTCCAATTGGTATTGGGAAAGATGAATTTTGGAAAAATCTTTTAGAGGGAAAATCTGGAATTGATATGATTACAAGATTTGATACAACAGATTATCCAGCAAAAATTGCTGGTGAAGTAAAAGATTTTGATCCTGGGTTGTATATGGATAAGAAAGAAGCAAAGAGAATGGATCTTTTTAGCCAATATGCAGTAGCAGCAACAAAATTGGCTTTTGAAGATGCTGGTCTTGATAAAGAGACAATAGACCCTTTTAGAGCTGGTGCAGTAATTGGCTCTGGGATTGGTGGTATTGATACTTTTGAAACACAGCATAAAACACTTCTTGAAAAAGGAGTAAAAAGGGTTAGTCCATTTATGATACCAATGATGATTGTTAATATGGCATCTGCCCAGGTTGCAATAAACTTTAATTTAAAAGGACCAAACTTTTCAACTGTAACCGCATGTGCTGCTGGTACAAATGCACTTGGTGAGGCTTTTAGGACAATAAAAATTGGTGCTGCAGATATAATGGTAGCTGGTGGAACAGAAGCAAGTATTACTCCAATATCTGTTGCTGGTTTTTGTTCGATGAGGGCATTATCTACTAGAAATGATGACCCTAAAGGTGCTAGTAGACCATTCTCTGCTGACAGAGATGGTTTTGTCATGGCGGAAGGAGCAGGATTATTAATTCTTGAATCCCTTGACCATGCTTTAGCAAGAGGAGCTAATATTTATGCTGAGTTTGTTGGTTATGGGGCAACTTGTGATGCAAGTCATATAACGGCTCCAGCTGAAAATGGAGAAGGTGGAGCTCGTGCAATGCAAGCCGCATTAGATGAGGCAGAATTGAAACCTGAAGATATCGATTATATTAACGCTCATGGCACATCCACAGATTTAAATGATAAATTTGAAACTATGGGAATAAAGACAGTATTTGGAGAAAAACCTGATCTTGTGGTAAGTTCTACTAAGTCTATGACAGGTCATCTTCTTGGAGCTGCTGGGGGAATTGAAGCTGCAGTGTTAGCATTAGCAATAAAAAATGATATAGTACCTCCGACGATTAACCTTAATGAACCATCACCAGAATGTGATCTTGATTATGTTCCAAATGTAAAAAGAGAGATGAAAGTAAGAGCTGCCATTTCTAATTCTCTTGGTTTTGGTGGCCATAATGCAACCGTTGCATTTAGGGAATATTTAGGGTAAATTATATCTGAGGTGAAAGAATGGAAAGAATAGCAATCATAACAGACAGCACAGCAGATTTACCTATAGAGACAGCGAAAGAAAACAACATAATGATTGTTCCTCTTAAAGTAAATTTTCAGGATAATAGCTATATTGAAGGTGTTGATATAACTAATGAGGAGTTTTATCAAAAACTAGAAGAATCACAATCATTACCAACAACATCACAACCTTCTCCTGCAGATTTTGTTAAAAAATATGAGGAAATTATTGAAAGCGGTTTTGATTCAATAATTTCAATTAATATTTCTGACAAATTAAGTGGTACACGTCAATCAGCAATTATTGCAGAAAAAGAGATATCTAATAGACTGAAAAACTTTAAGACTTTTGATTCTAAACAAGTTACAGTCGGAATAGGACTAATTGCTAAAATCGCAGCAGAAAGTGTAGCACAAAAGAAAAGTTTTGATGAAATATCAAAAGATATAGAAGACGCTATTGAAAAAACCCAACTTCTAGCCTTGGTAGATACTTTGAAGTATTTAGAAAAAGGTGGTCGAATTGGGAAAGCAAGAGCTTTTGCGGGATCTTTACTTAACATCAAACCAATTTTAACTATGAAAAATGGTGAGATTGTTGATAAAGATAAGGTTCGCACAAGAAAAAAAGGAATATCAGAACTTGTAGAATCAGCAAAGAAACACAAAGAAATGAATGGAACTATTCGTTATGCCATAAGTCATAGTTTGGCTTTTGAAGAGGCTAAGAAACTTGAAGAAACACTTTTTAATGAAGTTGGAGTAAGAAGCGAATTTATCTCAGAAGTAGGCTCAGTGGTAGGAACACATATTGGGCCAGGAGCACTATTTATATCATTTTTATAAAGTAATAAATAGCAAAGAATAATGGTTGGTGAAGCAAATATACTTTTAAGGAATTTTTTCCTGCAAAAGTTAGTGCTTCACCAATTTTATTTTCAAGTTTTTTATATAAAAAATCAGGTTTAAAATTTCTTCCTAGGAAAATACCGAATAAAAAAAATGCTCCATGAGGTATAAGTGGATAATAGTCCAAAGAAGTAAAGGAATTTGAAGTAATGCCTAGGAAAAGTAAATAATTATAATTTACAGAAAGGTCCTTAATAAGGAAGTCAATAATAAAGACCAATATTGGACTAATTAAAAGCAAAACATCTGGAATATTTTTTAAAAAGTGTGCAATTATCATCATAATGCCAATACAATGTAGAATTCCAAAAAAAACGGGTGCTTCCGGTGTAATAATAAAAGTTACCAAGGTAACCACCGTAGCCCAAAAAAATACATAAAGACCTCTTTTAGCAACATTCCTTGAAAGAACAGAGGAATAACCGCTAACCAAAAGAAAGCATGATGAAAAAACAGGAGGTATTATTTTTAAAAAGAAAGCATCTAAGTTTATGGGATAATCAAAAAAATATGAAAGATTAAATGTGTAATGATAAAAAATCATTATTAATAGTAGCAATCCCCTTAGAAAATCTAGAAAATATAAACGATTATTGTTCACTTTTATCACCTAATAATAGTATTGTATAAATAAAATGAGAGTATTATTTGCAAGAGTAATAACACGGGTATTCCAACGGAAAATTTTGTTTTTTTAGTTTTGTGTTTAAATAGATGCATACCAAACAAAATACCAATGGAACCAAAAATAAAGGCACAAATATATATAAACTTTTCGGAAATTCTTTGTTTTCCCTTTATTGCCAGTTTTTTGTCAATTAACATAACAAAAAGAGAGAAAAAATTTATTAGTATTAAATAATAGATTAACATAATCCTCCCTATCACTTTCATCCTTTAATATAGTATAATTATAGAGATATATAAGGGAAAGGTATATAAAAAATGGACTTTTTAAAAAGATCTTTTTTATTTTTACAATCTAAAACCCCAGGAGCAAGGACTTTAAAAACTGGGATTGCTGTTACTGTCAGTATGTTAATTTGCGAATTGCTTAATATACCAAGCCCTGTACTTGCTGGAGCGGCAACAATATCTAACATGCAACCTGGAACTGGAGAAAGTATTAAGAATGCCAAAAATCAGGCTTTAGCTCATATAATTGCTATAATTACAGCAATTATGTTTGGAGTTTTTTTTGGACCAAGTCCCTTGGTTATAGGAATTGTTACAATTGTTGTTATAACTCTCTGTATAAATCTGAAAATCGAAACATCTATTCATGTTGCAATAATTGCAGCGATCTTTATATTATATAGCCCTGGTAACGATTATCTTCAAAGTGCACTTCAAAGAACAGTAACAATTTTTGTTGGTATTTTTGTCGCATTTTTAATAAATATTACAATTTTACCTCCTGAAAATGAAAAAAGGCTTAAAAAAGAGTTAGTGGATCTCCACAAAAGCACCACAGATTTATTCGAGGAGTCATTAAATAATTATTTGTTAATCCAAAATACAAATGAGCTGACATTTTTAGAAAATACAAAAATCATTGAGGAAAAAATTGAATTAGCTGATGAAGTTTTGGACACTTTTAAGTCAGAATTAGAAATTGAAAGTAAACTCAAAAAAGAAAAAGAAAATTTTTATGAAAATTATATTAATTATCAAAAGATTCTATTAAAAAACATTATTGATATTTACAGTTTAAGTGAAAAGAGAAGGGAAAGGGTCTTTAATAAAAAGGTAGGAATACCGGAAGAATATTTTTCTGAAATAAATTCATTTATTATCCAGCTTTTTTATGATTTCCAAAAATGGAATGATCAAGTTATTAAAATTGTAAAGGAAGAACCTGTTGAATTTCCAGAAATAAAAGATTATTGGGATGTATTTAATGAAAAAATTATAAAACAATATGATGCAATTGTTGATAAAGAAAAGTTTATTCCAACAATTATAGAAGTTTCAATATTGGTATATAAACTTAGATGGAGTAAAGAGGAAGCAAAAAAGATTGTAATAAATAAAAATCAGGCAGGTGAAGAAACTTATGATATCTGAAAAGAGACAAAAAGAGCTAAAACATTTTCTGGAGAGAAATAATGTTTCCGTGGAAAAATATGAATTAATAAATTCATCTTTAACACATCCTTCGTATATATTTGAAAAAGATATAAAAAAAACTCAACATAATCAGAGATTGGAATTTCTAGGGGATGCTGTAGTAGGTTTGGTAATCGGGGAGTATTTGTATAAGAGATTTCCCGAAAAGAAAGAAGGTCTTCTTACTAAGATGAGAGCGGCTATTGTATGTGAAAGTTCTCTAGCAGCTGGGGCAAGAAAAATTAATCTTGGGAAATATATTCTTATGGGAAAAGGAGAAATGATGGGTGGTGGAGAAAATAGATCATCTAATCTAGCAGATGCCTGGGAGGCTCTTTGTGGTGCAATTTATTTAGAAAGAGGGCTTTTAGTTGTTAAATCTTTTATTTTAAATTCATTATATGAAGCCATTGATGATGTAGTTAAAGGAAACTTTGGAGATTTCAAGACAAGACTTCAAGAAATAGTCCAAAAGGCTCCAGAACAGGAAATAGAATATAGAATTTTAAAAGAAAACGGACCCGACCATGATAAAGACTTTATTGCAGGAGTATATATTAATGGAGAGATAATTTCCCAAGGTGCGGGGAAAACAAAAAAAGAGGCAGAACAAGGTGCAGCCAAAGAAGCCTTAGTCAAAATGGGAGAAATAGAGTGAAAACAAGTATAATTCCAGTTTTTATTCCACATCTAGGTTGTCCCCATCTTTGTACTTTTTGTAACCAGAAAAAAATATCTGGTTCCTTAAAAGCACCAGACAAAGAAGAAATTCTTGAGCTTGTTGAAGAATATTTAAATGCAGATTTTTCTAAAGTATATGAGATTGCATTTTTTGGTGGATCATTTACCGCCCTCGATCTTGAGATGCAAAGGTATTATTTAGAAACAGCTGCTAAGCTTAAGTCAGAAGAAAAAATAAGCAAAATCAGATATTCCACAAGACCAGACTATATAAATGATGGTATTTTAGATTTAGCAAAAAAATACAATGTTGATATTATTGAACTTGGACTGCAATCCATGGATGATAAAGTACTTAAAGAGTCTGAAAGAGGTCATACAGCTGAAGATACAATAAAAGCTGCTGCTCTCATAAAAAGAGCTGGAATTTCTCTAGGTCTTCAAATAATGCCAGGTTTAAAAGGAGATACTGTAAGCAGCATTTTTAGTACCATAGAAGCAGCCGTAAGGTTAAAACCTGACTTTGTTAGGATTTATCCTACTGTAGTCATAAAAGGCACTAAATTAGAAGAAGAATACCTTAAAGGTGACTTCGTTCCTATGGGTCTTCGAGAAATGGTAGAAATAGTTGCAAAAGCTTGGATCATATTTAGTGAAAATGGAATAAAAGTAATTCGCATGGGGCTTCAGCATTCAGAGAATCTTACTTCAGAAAGGGATTTAATTGCAGGACCCTATCACTCTGCTTTTGGGGAATTAGTATTTTCGAAGATATATAAAAATATAATTATTAAAAAGATACAAACAGATAAGCTTTTTGATAGTAAATTTGTAAAATTTAGAATTAATTCAAAGGAAGTTTCAAAAGTACGAGGACATAAAAATAGCAACTTAAAATTTATAAAAGAAAAATTTGATATGGATTTGATATTAATTACAGATGATTGTTTAGAAAAAGGACAAATTGAAACTGAGGTGTAGTATTTGTATTTAAAAAGACTAGAAATGCAAGGTTTTAAATCCTTCGCAAAAAAAGCAGATTTAAGTTTTAATAATAATATAACTATTGTTGTAGGACCAAATGGAAGTGGTAAATCAAATATTGTTGATGCTATACGTTGGGTTCTAGGTGAAGGTAGTGCAAAAAGTCTAAGAGGTTCAAAAATGGAAGATGTTATCTTTTCGGGGAGCACAGATAAAAAGCCTCTTGGTTTAGCCCAAGTTTCTCTTACTTTAGATAACTCTTCTGGAATTTTTCCTGTGGATTATTCAGAAATTAAGATTACTAGAAGACTTTACAGGTCTGGAGAAAGTGAATATCTGATAAACAATGTACGTTGTCGTCAAAAGGATATTCATGAATTAATAATGGATACAGGAATTGGGAAAGATAGTTTTTCTATTATTGGACAAGGAAAAGTAGATCAGATTCTTTTATCTCAGGCAGATGAAAAAAGAGCTCTAATAGAAGAAGTTGCTGGCATTTCAAAATATCGTTATCGTAAAAATGAAGCAAAAAGAAAGCTAGCCGATACAGAGAACAGTCTGTTGAGGGTAAAAGATATCGTTGCTGAACTAGAATCTCAAAAAGATCCTTTAAAGGAGCAAGCAGAGAAGGCCGGAGAATATAAAGAATATCGGAAAGAGCTTGATGAATTAGAAATAAAACTTGCAACCTTTACTATAAACAGCCTAGAAGAAAAATCTGAAAAAATAATAAAGGAAAAAGAACTCTATTTTAAAGAAAATATTGCAAGAGAAACATTAATTTTAAAAGATGAGTCAATTGTTGAAGAAAAGTTATTGAGTATTGAAAATTTAATTAGAGAATCTTCAGAATTGCAAAATAATATATATAAGATAAATAATGAAATAAATGACTATCAAAATAAAAAAGAATTCTCAAAAAAAATGTTAGAAAGTTTAAGAGATAGCTTTGATAAGATCGAAGTAGAAAACCTAAAAAATCAAAACGAGTTTGAAGATGCTATCGTTAGGAAAGATGAAGAAGAAAAGATATATGGCAAAATTCTATTAGAATATGAGGAGATTTTTTCAAAATTTAAAACAGAGGAAGAAAAAATTAATAGCATTAAAAATTTGGAAGTCGGATCAAATGTTCAGGTTCAAGAAATAAAAAGTGATTTATTTGATCTTGCACATCAACTTTCGGAAATAAGAAATAATATTATAGATTTAGAAAAAAGAGAAGCTGTAATATACTCGGGAGAAGAAGGAATAAAAAATAAAGTTAAAAAGAGCATGGATTTTAAAGAAATAAAAATTAAAGAATTAGATAATATAAAAATAGAGTTAGACATGATCACCGAAGAGGATATTAGTTTAAAAAAAGAAATTGAAAAACTAATAGAAAAAAAAGATTTAATTTTTGAAGAGACTAAAAAAAATGAGGAATTAGTTAAGAATAAAACAAAAGAAATGGAAAGGAAACTAATAAATAAACAAGCTCTTGAAGCCTTGGAAGATAATAAGGAAGGATATTCAGCTGGGGTCAAAAGCATTTTTGCTAATAAAAATCTTCGTGGAATTATCGGAACAGTAGCTGACCTTGCCGAAACAACCCCAGAATATAGACTTGCAATTGAAACAGCTTTAGGGGGTAGTATACAGAATATCGTTACAGAAAATGAAGTAGATGCGAAAAATGCGATTGACTATTTAAGAGAAAACAAAGCCGGAAGAGCCACTTTTTTACCATTAAATATAATTTCCGAAAAAAACAGGAATAAGGCAAATATTCAAGCCAAAAAAGGACTTAAATCTGCTTTAGATATTATAAAATATGAAGAAAAATTTTCAGGGATTTTTAAACACCTTTTAGGAAGTATACTGATAGCAAAAGATATGGACGAGGCATTAACTTACAATAAGTCCTTGGATAAAATGGTAAGAATTGTCACTTTAAAGGGTGAAATCCTTGATTCTCGTGGCTCAATGACAGGTGGGCAATATAAGAATAACCAAGAAGGTTTTTTCCTAAGGAAAGAAAAAATAAAGGTTCTAAATTCTGAGATTACTAAATATGAACAAGAAATTAGAGAAGAAGAAGAACAATTATCGAAATCGATTTTAAAGATTAGAAATATAGAGATTGAGATAGAGAAATTTAAAGAGGATAAGTTACTAATTGAAAAGAAGAAACAAGACATTGAAAATATTATTAATCAGATAACTTTTCAAATCTCTGAAACAGAAAAAGATATCTTAATTTTAAATGCAGAAGAGAATGAATTTGTTGAAGAAAAAGATTTGTTGCTATCTGATAAAGAAAAGAGAAAAGAAATATTAACTGCTCTTGAGAAGGAGAAAAAAGAAAAAGAAGCTACACTTTTAAAAGTTCAAAAAGATATCGAAGAAGAAAAGAATGCTCTATTTGATTTAGAAAAAGCTCTGGGCAGGTTGGAAATTAATTATAACGACCTGAAAAATAAAAAAGAAAATAAAGAATTTCAGTTAGAAGATATTAATAATAAAATTGATGCTTTAACTGAAAAAAGAAATGAAATTGATAAAGAAAAAATTAATTTAACAGAAAAAATAAAAGAGTTAGAGGAAAGTGAAATAAATTCAAAGGATAAAATTAAAGAACGTGAATTAGTTTTACATGATTTGGAAGAAAAATTGGAAAATACAAAAGAGATAAAAGAAGAAGAGGAAAAAGAAAAAAGATTAATTGAAGAAGAAATTAGGAAGACTAGAAAAGTATTTGAAGATGTTAAAGATATGATTCATACGAGGGATATAACTTTAGAAAAATATAAAACAGAAATTGAAAGTTTTAAAGAAAATCTTTTAGAAAGATTTGATATCCTATACGAAAGAAGTTTTACTGGTTTTGAGGAAGAGTTTAATGAAAGAAGCAGTAAGCAAAAGGTAAGAGAGCTAAGGAAAAAAATTGAGGAACTAGGAGAAGTAAATTTAATTGCAATATCTGAGTATGAAAAATTAATTGAAAGATATACTTTTCTTAAAACCCAGTGTGCTGATTTAGACGAAGCGAAGGACTCCTTAGTAAAAATTATAGATGAAATGGATCATATAATTGTTAAGAAATTCAAAGATACTTACCTAAAGCTTAACGAGGCATTTAAAGAAACCTTTACTGACATGTTTAATGGAGGAACTGCAGAAATTATTATGACAGATAAAGATAATGTTTTGGAAACCGGGATCGAAATTATTGCTCAGCCTCCTGGAAAAACTCCTAAACATCTAAGCCTTTTATCTGGTGGTGAAAAAGCAATGACAGCAATTTGTCTTTTATTTGCCATATTAAAAATTAAACCAGGGCCATTTTGTATTTTAGATGAAATTGAAGCAAGTCTTGATGAAAGCAATGTAGCTAGATTTGCAGGTTTCTTGAAGAAATTTGCCCAAATAACACAATTCGTCGTTATCTCTCATAGAAAAGGAACAATGGAAGCTGGAGATGTCCTTTATGGGGTTACTATGGAAGAAAAAGGTATTTCAAGTTTGATATCAGTTAGAATAAGCGAAACAATTAAACTTACTAGTTAAAGGGGATTATTATGGGGATTTTTGATAGGTTAAAAAAGACACTTCAAACTAGTTTTGGAGGAGAAAAGTTAGAAGAAAGTTTAAGCAAAACAAGAAGAGGTTTTATTGATAAAGTTGTTGATGTTTTTACAGGTAGAGAAATCGATGATGATTTTTATGATGAACTTGAAGAACTTTTAATTCAGGGAGATGTGGGTGTAAATACTTCAATTACCCTTGTAGAAAATATTAGGGAAAAGGCTAACAAGGAAAGAATTAAGACTGCCGATGAATTAAAAGAAGTATTTGTTAATGAGATTGCAGAGCTCATGGGTAAAGAAAAAACTGCCTTGAATTTAAAAGAAAATCAGTTAAATATTATACTTGTAGTTGGGGTGAATGGAGCAGGAAAAACAACAAGTATAGGTAAATTGACATATAAATTAAAAAATGAGGGTAAGAGAGTTTTATTGGCTGCTGGAGATACCTTTAGAGCAGCTGCTATAGATCAGCTTAAAATTTGGGGGGATAGAAATGGTGTTGATGTTGTTGCTCACCAAGAAGGTGCTGATCCAGGGGCAGTTGTTTATGATGCTATTCAGGCTGCATTAGCCAGAAAAAGTGATGTTCTTATTGTTGATACGGCTGGAAGATTACAAAACAAAGTTAATTTAATGGAAGAACTAAAAAAAATAAAAAGAATAATTGATAGGGAGTCTGAAGGTAGTCTCTCTGAGGTTCTTTTGGTACTGGATGCAACTACCGGACAAAATGCTTTAACTCAGGCGAAGTTGTTTAAAGATACAGCAGATGTTACAGGAGTTATCCTTTCAAAGCTTGATGGTACAGCAAAGGGAGGAATTGTAATAGGTATTAAGTCTGAGCTAGGACTTCCGGTAAAATTAATAGGAACAGGAGAAAAAATTGAAGATTTGCAGGACTTCGATCCAGAAAGCTTTGTTGGAGCCCTGTTTTCAGGAATGGAGGATGAAAAAAATGAATAAAAATCTTAAAGCAGATTTTGCTCTAATTGGAGGAACTGGTCTATCTGACTCAAATCTGATAAGCAATTCTGAAAATTTTATTGTTGAAACAGACTATGGTAATGTACCGGTAAAGATTGGTGAATTTGAGGGAAAAAAAATATGTTTTCTTGCTAGACATGGTGCAGATCACTCAGTTCCACCACATTTGATTAATTATAGAGCTAATATTATGGCTTTAAAAAATTTAGGTGTAACAAATGTAATTGCAACGGCAGCCGTTGGATCTTTAAATGAAGCAATGGGACCAAATCACTTTGTTATTTCGGATCAGTTTCTTGATTTTACAAAAAGCAGAGTAACAACATTTCACGAAGGAGGACCTGAAGGGGTAGTCCATCTTGACGTTACAGAGCCTTATAATAGAGAGGTAAGGGAATTTTTAATTAAAGGGATTATTGAAGTTCAAAAAGAGAATCCTGAAATAGAGTTCCATAAAAAAGGGACGTATGTTACTTGTGAAGGACCAAGATTTGAAACACCGGCAGAAATAAAAATGTTTAAATTATTAGGCGGAGATCTTGTAGGAATGACAAGTGTTCCAGAGTGTGTTCTTGCTAAAGAAGCTGGCCTAAAATACGCAAACATTTCATATGTTACCAATTTTGCAGCAGGTATTTCTGAACATAATTTATCTCATCAAGAAGTCCTAGATGCTACTGCTGAAAATTTCGAGAATTTGCAAAGTATTATTTTTAAGACTTTTGAATTAATGGCAAAAGCTTAGGAGAAGCTTATGAGAACTATTTATTTTAAAAAGGAAGAAGTTCATATTCTCGATCAAAGAAAACTTCCTCATGAAGAAATATATATTAATACATCAGATTATCTAGTAGTTTGTGAAGCAATAAAAACACTTGCTGTTAGAGGAGCCCCTGCTATTGGAGTAGCAGCAGCTTATGGAGTATATTTAGCTTCCTTAGCTATTAAAGGGGAGTCTTTTTATCAAAAACTTTCTGAAGCAGGAAAAATTATTAAATCTGCAAGACCAACTGCAGTTAATTTAAGCTGGGCTGTTGACAAGCAATTATATCTTGTAAAAAATATATCCAATATCGAAGAAGCAAGGAAGAAATTACTTAAAAATGCTGAAGAAATATTAAATGAAGATATTGAAATGAACAAAAAAATGGGTGACTTTGGCAGCGCTCTTTTTAAAGGAAAAGTGAATGTTCTAACTCATTGCAATGCTGGGTCTCTTGCAACCGGGGACTATGGTACAGCGTTAGGGGTTATTCGTTCTGCACATAGAGATGGAAAAATTAATATGGTTTATGCAGATGAAACAAGACCTCTTTTACAAGGAGCAAGATTAACAGTTTATGAATTAATGAAAGATGATATTCCAGTAACATTAATTACTGATAATATGGCAGCTTGGCACATGAAACAGGGGAAAATAGACTGCATTGTCGTGGGTGCAGATAGAATTGTAGCGAATGGGGATACAGCAAATAAAATAGGAACATACAACTTAGGTATTCTCGCAAAGTATCATAAGATTCCTTTATATGTGGCAGCACCCTATTCAACTTTTGATTTTAATCTAGAAACTGGTGAAGAAATAATTATTGAAGAAAGAAATGGGGATGAAGTAAGACAATTCTCTGGTGTCTATTCGGCTCCAAAAAATTGTATTGTTTCTAATCCGGCTTTTGATGTGACACCTGCTGAATTAATTACTGGAATAATTACAGAAAGAGGCATAATATCTCCTGTTAATGAGAAGAATATAAGGAAGTTTATGTATGAATAATAAAAAACAGCTTATTGAGTATGGACTGAAAATGAAAAATGATTGTCTTGTTAAGGCTAACTGGGGAAATCTGAGTATCAGAGTTCCCCGGGGTTTTATTATTACCCCTTCTGGAATGAATTATGAAGATATAACAGCAGAGGATATAGTTACAATTGGATTAGAAGGAGAAATCTTAGAGGGATCAAGAAAACCATCAAGTGAATATCTACTCCATCTTGAGATATATAAAAATTTTAAAAATATTAACGCAGTAATGCATACTCATAGTACATATGCTAGTGCTTTTGCAGTTTGTCGAGAAGATATTCCTCCAATTATTGAAGATATGGTTCAAATTGCTGGTGGGAGTATTAGAGTTGCGGAATATGCACTTCCGGGAACAGTTGAACTCGCTCAAAAGGTAGTAAAAGCAATGGGAGACAGGAATGCCTGTCTCTTAGCAAATCACGGTTTAACAGGGATGGGAAGAAACATAGAGGAAGCTTATAAGGTATGTTTAATTGTTGAAAAATCAGCTCAAATTGCTTACCTAAGCAAAACGATGGGGAATCCATTTATTTTGGATGATTTCGACATTGGGGTAATGAGAGAATATTACCTTAATTCTTATGGCCAGAAATGAGGAGAATACTATGGAAAAAATATTAATAAAGGATTGTCAGTATTTAGCATTTAGCAATGAAAAACTTGCAGTAGAATCGGGAGATATTTTAATTTCTGGAGATATTATAGAAAAAATAGGTAAAAATATAATTTCATCAGATGCTAAAATTATTGAAGGCAAAGATTCTTTTGTAATGCCAGGATTAGTAAATACTCATAGTCACGCTGCAATGAGCCTTTTAAGGAGTTATGCCGATGATATGGAATTAAGACCTTGGCTGGAAGAAAAAATATGGCCTGCTGAGGAAAACCTTAAGGGCGAACATGTTTATTGGGGTTCAATGCTTGCTTTTTTGGAGATGATTAAGTCAGGAACGACAACCTTTGCCGATATGTATTTTTTTATGGATGATGTTGCCCAAGCAGCTACTAAAATAGGTATAAGAGGCGTATTAGCAAGAGGATTAATCCAATTTACAGACCCAGAAGAAAAAAATCTTCAGGAAAACATAGATCTTATTAAAAAATATCATAAAAAGGGTGATGGTAGAATAACCTGCTTACTTGGTCCCCATGCTCCTTATACAACAACTCCAGAATACCTTGAAAAAGTAATTAAAGCAGCAGATGACAATCAGGTTGGACTTCATATTCATATTTCTGAAACAAAACAAGAAGTGGATGATTTATACCAAGAAAAAAGTATAAGTCCAGTTGAATATCTAGAAAAACTTGGTTTGTTTGAAAGACATGTTGTTGCTGCTCACTGTGTTCATGTTTCTGATAAAGACATGGATATTTTGAAAAAATACAATGTTGGAGTTTGCCATAATCCAGGGAGTAACCTTAAACTTGCCAGTGGAATTGCTCCCGTTCATATTATGTTAGAAAAAGGAATAAATGTAGGTATAGGAACAGATGGTGCCTCAAGTAATAATAACTTAAATATGTTTGAAGAGATGAATCTTACGGCCCTTATTCATAAAGGTTATAATCAAAATCCTCTTATTTTGAATGGGGAAGAAGTTCTGAAAATGGCAACAATTGGTGGGGCAAAAGTCTTGGGACTTGAGAAGGAAATTGGATCCCTTGAAGAAGGAAAAAAAGCCGATATAATAATTATTGACCTAGAAAAACCCCATTTTTATCCTAAAGCTAATCTCATATCTAATATGGTATATTCGGCCCAAGGATCTGATGTGAAAACAGTAATAATAAATGGTAGTATTGTAATGGAAGATTATAAGTTTTTAGCTTTTAATGAGAAAGAAATATTAGAAAAATCAGAAGCAATGAAAAAAGATTTACTCTAAAGAGGTGTTATTTTTGTCAGCAAAAATTTCCGTAGTAGGAACTTCTTTTTTGGATTTTAAAGGATTTCCAGAAGAAGAGTTTAATTTAAAAAAGAATAATTATGGAAAGATTGAGGTATCTTTTGGTGGTGTTGGAAGAAATATTGTTGAAAATCTTGGCAAATTAAATCTTTCTCCAAGCTTTATTTCTACGATAGATAATAATGCTTTTGGCTTTAGCATGAAAGAAGAACTAGAGGAGCTAGGGGTAGATACAAAATATTTATTACCAATAAATTCGGGAGGTATGGGCAGATGGATGTCTTTTATTGACATGAATGGTGATTTAATATCAGCTGTAACCCAGGTACCGGAAATATCTCAACTAGAAAAATATATAGAAAAATATGGGGAAAAATTTGCCAAAGAGTTTGATGTGCTTGCATTGGAATTAGATTTGAATGAAAAAATTTCAAGAAAATTAATAAGTTCATTTAAGAAAAATAATAAAAAAATATTTGTGTATAGTGCTAATACCGAAAATAAATTTTCTGACAATTCAATTTTTGAAGAAATAGAATGTCTTGTTTTTAATGAGAAGTCGGCAAGTATTTTATTATCAAGTGATATGCTAAACATGGAAATTCATCAAATTCAAAAAACATTAAAAGAATTTATACAGAATAATTCCGCTAAAAGAGGTATAATAACCTTATATAAAAGAGGAACGGTTTTTTATGATAATGTATTAAATCAAAGCAGCTTTATTGAAGCTTCTGATGGAGGGCTGATTAACTTGATTGGAGAAGGAGAGTTGCTTTTTTCAACTGTTATAGCAAATTTACTAAATGGTCTTCCTTTGAAAGATGCGGTAAGAATGGAGAAATAAGTTGCTTGGTGGATGGTTATTGCTTTTAAATTTTTAAAAAATATCAAAAGAATATGAAAGGAGGTAATTAAATTGCCAGGATTGGAATTGGGAGCTAATATCCCTAACGTAATACTTAAAAATCAAAAGGGTGTGGATTTTAACTTTGAAGATTATAAAGGTAAATATATCCTTTTATCTTTTCATCCACTTGCCTGGACATCTGTTTGTGAGAAACAGATGAAGAATATTGAAGCACATTATGATTACTTTATTGAACAATTGAATATCATGCCTTTTGGAATAAGTATTGATCATACTTTTTGTAAAAATGCATGGGCAAAAGCAATAAATGTAGAAAAATTGAATATGTTGGCTGATTTCTGGCCTACTGGAGAACTAGCAAAAAAATGCAATATTTTTAGAGATCATGCAGGATCCTCAGAAAGAGCGGATTTGCTTTTTGATGAAAACGGGAAATTAATATTTCAAAAAGTTTATCCTATTAGTGAAGTGCCAAATCTTAGTTTAATAGTAGATGCAGTTATGAATAGGTAGTTTTCTTGTTCGGGCTAAAAGAGGTGTGGAGATGCTAGCCTTAAATAACGAACAGTTAATAAGAGAGGGATTTATCAAGATATTTAAAAAATATGTTGGTAAAGGTCCTCAAAATACGGAAGTACGGATTTTTAAAAAAATGGTAATAGTTATAATGCAGTGTGTTTTAACTTCTCTTGAAAAAAACCTTATTTCAACTGGAAATGAAGAAGCAGTAGTAGTAATAAGGAATAAGATTGCTGAACCTGCTATTGTTGATTATAAGGAACTTTTAGAAAAATTAACCGGTAAAAAAGTTATCGATATGATGGCAAAGAATAATTTTTCTTCAGATGAAAGATATTATGTATTCATTTTTGATGAAAATCTAGAATAAAAACTTAATAGCAATAATAAACAAATATTGAATAAATGAATGTTTTTCAACCTTTTTGGATTGCTAAACTTTATTTTTCAGGAAATTTGGGCGACAATAATTAATATTGTTGATTTTTTGTAAACCAATACAAGTCCTAGGACAAGTATTGGTTTTTTTATTTGCCTAAATCCCTTTCCGGAAAGGATAGGGTGATGGAATTGACTTATAATAAAGCATTTTTTGTATTGGTATCAGGAATAGTAATTGCAGCGACAATATTTTTTTGTATGATAACAAAGATGTTTTTTTTAAAAAATTTTCTTTGTGGTTTAGTAGTATTTCAAATTATACTTTTGGGATATTTGGTAGTGATTTCGGTTTTAGATATAAAAAAGAAAGACTGACAAATAAATTATTTGTCAGTCTTTCTTTTTTAATAATAATTTTCAAGTACTTCTACGTAAACTTCTCCAAGACCTCTTGATCTTAAACCGATGCTTTCAGCAGCAGCCATAGAAAGATCAACAACCCTTCCGGCCACGTGAGGTCCTCTGTCATTAATCCTTATTACAACAGATTCATTAGTATAATTATGGGTAACTCTTACAAATGTACCAAAAGGAAGAGTGCGATGAGCCCCGGTAAATGCATTTTGGTCAAAGACTTCTCCGCTGGAGGTTTTTCTTCCATGAAACTTACCACCATACCAAGAGCCTATTCCAGAAAAACTATCAACAATTCTAGTATCTGAGGGAATCCCATTATTTACAGATGAGGTTTCAATAATTTTGGGGGTATCAAGTTCTTCGTAATTTGAGAAAGCATAAATGGTTCTAAAGTCTTCATTCCATATTATTTCATAGCCCAGTGCTTCAGCGGCAAATCTTATAGGAACATAGGTTGTATTATCAATTAAAGTAGGAGAAACATCAAGTGGTTGATAATTACCATTAACAATTGAATCCTTTGAACCAATTTTCAAAAAGATTTTATTATCCTCATAACTTGCATAGATTTCTTTTAATTCCTCATTCCATTCTACTGTAGCTCCAATAGTTTCAAAAAAATCTCTCATTGGTAGAAGTATACGTCCTTGTGTATTAACTGGATTTTTTGGAAACTCTTTAAATTCAAAGTCAATTATAAAATCAAGATTATCCATTTTATTATAAGAATCTAGAGCATGAGCAGAAAATGATAAAGTAAATATAAAACATGTAAGAATTATTATTTGTAATATTTTTTTCATATAATCATCCTTTACGTTTTTTTCTTATAATAGCTTTTTTTTAATTTTACTGCAAGTTTGTGGTATGCTAAGAAAAATACATGGGGGTGATTGAGTGAAGACTGCAATAATATATTCTAGTAAGTATGGTTTTACAGAGAAATGTGCCAATTTGTTTAGAAATATAATCATTGGGTAATAATTATGTTATAATTGTAATGAATCAATTACATAAAAATAGGAGGAATTTAGGATGAGTAACAGAGAAGAAAAAAAAGCTAAAGTAATAGAGGTATTGAATAAGGCTCGTTCAATGGAGCTGCAAGCAATTCACCAGTATATGAACCAACATTATAATTTAGATGACAGAGATATGGGTGAGCTGGCAAAAAACATAAAACTTATTGCAATAGATGAAATGACACATGCTGAGTCCTTTGCCGAAAGAATTAAAGAATTAGGTGGAGAGCCAACTTCAGAATTATCAGCTCCAGTTATAAAGGGGCAAGACACGATTGATATCTTCAATTCAGATGCTAAAGCTGAAGAAGACACAATGGAAGCATACAATGAATTTGCAAAAGTTTGTAGTGAGAATGGTGACAGCATCACCAAAAAATTATTTGAGCAGATCATTAACGATGAGCAAGAACATTTAAATTATTTTGAAAATATTGCTGGTCATATTGAGACTCTTGGCAATGTATATCTTGCTCGTATTGCAGGAACATCAGCTTCTACTGGTGGTACAACTAAAAGCTTTGTTAACCAAGGAGAATAAAAAATTAGGCCACAAATTATTTGTGGCCTTTTAATCTATACAACTGACAACCTTGAATCAAAAGAAGGGTTGTTGCTTTATTGTCTGATATATGGTACAATAATTGCCGAAGTAAATAAAAAAAAGATACTCTCTTAGGACTTTTTAAGTAATAGGAGGGTATTTTTTATTGAAAGGTGATTAATTGGTTATGAAGGAAAAAATGAAAAATGATCGATGGAAAGACTGGAAGTGGCAAAGAAGAAATTTAATTACAGAAGTTGAAACTGTAGAAAGAATGTTGGATATTGAATTTGATGAAATTGAAAAAAAGAAGATTCAAGAGACTATTGAGAAGTTTCCGATGGCAATTACGCCATATTATTTATCCTTGATAAATCCCGATAATTACAAAGAAGATCCTGTTTTCAAACAAGCTTTTCCAGACCCGGAAGAGCTTTCGATTTCTGCTTGTGATATGAAAGATCCTTTAAGTGAAGATTCAGACAGTCCAGTAAAAGGAATTACTCATAGGTATCCAGATAGAGTGTTGTTTCATGTTAGTAATGTATGCGCAATGTATTGTAGGCATTGTACAAGAAAGAGAAAAGTTGGAGATCAGGATAGTATTCCTTCTAAAGAAGAATTAATTAGTGGAATTGAATATATAAAAAATCATACAGAAGTTAGAGATGTTCTTTTATCTGGAGGGGATCCTCTAATGTTATCCGATGAATTTTTAGATTGGATATTAAAAGAAGTATCTGCGATACCTCATGTTGAAGTAATTAGGATAGGTTCAAGGATCCCCGTTGTTTTACCATATAGGATTACAGATGAATTAATTGATGTATTAAAAAAACACGGAACTGTTTGGTTAAACACTCACTTTAACCATCCAAATGAAATAACAGAGACAGCGAAAATAAGTTTAAGAAAATTAGCTTTTGCTGGGATACCATTAGGAAATCAATCAGTTTTATTAAGGGGTGTCAATGATTGCCCTCGTATTCAAAAAAAATTGGTTCAAAAGTTAGTTGAAAATAGAGTAAGACCATACTACCTTTACCAATGTGACCTTTCAGAAGGACTTGAACATTTCAGAACTTCAGTAGGTAAAGGAATAGAAATAATGGAAAGCCTACGAGGTCACACCAGTGGATTTGCAGTACCAACGTATGTTGTTGATGCTCCAGGAGGTGGAGGGAAAATACCCGTTATGCCAAATTATCTAATATCCTGGTCTGCAAACAAAGTAATTTTAAGAAATTACGAAGGAGTCATTACTACTTACAAGGTACCAGACAATCACACAAGCAATTCCTGTGATCTTGAGTGTGAAGAGTGTAATTTACAGTTAGATATTGATAATGCTGAAGAATATAAGGCTGTAGGTGTATATAAACTTTTATCTGATTATGAAGAAGATATTACAATTACGCCAGAAAATTTAGAGAGAAGAGAAAGAAGTAATAATGGAGTTGATGAAATTGGATAAAATAGTTGATTATTATGGTTCGGTAATTCAACACGGTGAATATAATGATCGTGTATATATAATTAAAATTAATCCTGACAAATATAAAGAAACGTTAATAGAGGCAGAAAAATTAGCTCAAAAAAATAATTATGGAAAGATTTTTGCGAAAGTCCCATTCTCTCTTGGAAATATTTTTGAAGAAAATGATTATCATTTAGAAGCAACAGTACCAGAATTTTTTAAAAATGGTGAAGAATGTCTTTTCTTTGCTAAATATTTTAAGGATGAAAAAATGGAAGATCTTCAAGAAGAAGATAATGAAAACAATCTTGAGAGAGCTTTTAATAGCACTTTGAGAAACAATGAAAAAGAAGAATTAAGTGATTCTAAAATATCAATCGCATCAGAAAAAGATGCTGGGAAAATATCTGAATTATTGGGAGAAGTTTTTACAACTTATCCCTTTCCGGTTTTTAATAAGGAATATATATTAAAGACTATGAAAGATAATGTGAAATATTATTGTTATTATGATGAAGATACTCTTGTTGGTGTTTCTTCCTCAGAAAAAGATAGCGTTAATAAAAATGCAGAAATGACTGATTTTGCTGTTAAAGAGGAGTATAGAGGGAAAAGAATATCTTCTGCTCTTTTAAGGAAAATGGAAGAGGATCTTGTAGAAGAGGGATATAAAGTTCTTTATACTATCGCCCGTGCAGCAAGCTTAGGAGCAAATGTGATATTTGCTAAAAAAGGATACGTTTTTTCCGGTAAATTAATTAATAATACAAATATTTCTGGAAATATTGAAAGCATGAATGTTTGGTATAAAAAAATATAAAAGAAGGACCGTTCTCTGCAAAAAAACAGGTAACGGTCTTTTTTTATTTATTGATTCATTTTTTCTACTAAATGATAAATTAGTCTTTCCGTTGCTGGCCAACCTAAACATGGATCAGTTATAGATTTACCATATATACCACCATTTATAGCTTGGGAGCCTTCTTCAATATAACTTTCAATCATTAGTCCCTTAACATATTTCCCAATGATAGGTTCTTTTCTTCTGTTGTGTATAATTTCCGATGCAATTCTAGGTTGCTGATTAAATTGCTTATCAGAATTAGAATGGTTAACATCAATAATAATTGCAGGATTTTGAAGTTTTCTGTTTTCATATTCTTCTATTAATCGCATTAAATCTTCATAATGATAATTTGGAATGCTGCTTCCATATTGGTTAACAGCACCTCTTAAAATAGCGTGAGTAAGAGGGTTACCTTCTGTTTCAACTTCCCAACCTCTATAAATAAAATGATGACCAATTTGTCCAGCTTTTATAGAATTAAGCATTACACTTAAATCACCGCTGGTAGGATTTTTCATTCCTGCGGGAACATTAAAGCCACTTACAGTTAATCGATGTTGTTGGTTTTCTACTGACCTGGCTCCAACAGCAACATAACTTAAAAGATCATCTAAGTAAGCGTAATTTTCAGGGTATAACATTTCATCGGCACAACTTAAATGAGACGTCTCTATGGTCCTTAAATGAAGCTTCCTGATAGCTTTAATACCTTCGTACATGTTAGCTACTTTATTGGGATCTGGTTGATGTAGCATGCCTTTATAGCCTTCTCCAGTTGTGCGAGGCTTATTTGTATAAACCCTAGGAATGATAACAATATCATCTTTAACAGCTTCTTGAACTTTTGCCAAACGTTCAATGTAAGACAACACAGAATCCTCATTATCTGCTGAGCAAGGACCAATAATCAAAATAAACTTTCCGCTTTTACCTGTTAGAACATCTTGAATTTCTTTGTCACGATCTTCTTTTATCTTTTTTATTTCTGCAGAAACGGGAATTTCTTGAAATAATACCTCCGGTGGAGGAAGTTCTCTTAAAAATTTGTATGACATCTTTTTCAGTCCCTTCTTTTAAATAAAATCATTCTTACCAATAAACTCCCTTAATATTGAATTAAAGGGTATTTGTGCATCATAGCTTAGAGGATAGAAAAATGATACTAGCCTAATGAGTCTTTGAGCTTCAAAATATTCAGGCTCCTCTTTTTTTATTTCTTGAAGAAGAGGAACTAGATAGTTTCTAATCGTTGCAAGCTCATATACTAAGGATGAATTAAAAATTATATCTGCTTCCTCATTGTAAGGGAAGATGTGCCCTTCTTCACCTTTTCTTACAGTAGACCAATATCTTAAAGTTTCTAATGCAGAGCGTCCTCTTGTATTATGATCTCGAACGATTCGTCGCATTAACCTTGCATCCGTTGTGGGAAGTCGGTTGTGATGATCTATTCCTAGTTGTGTTAGTGAATTAATATAAATTTTTGCTTTATTTTTTCTATATACTGATGAAGTAAGTTTTTCATTCAAACCATGGATTCCTTCAATAATCAAAATCTCTCTTGGATCAAGTTTCGCTTTATTGCCTTTAAATGACCTTGTGCCACTAACAAAATCATATTCTGGAACTTCAATTTCTTCTCCATCGAAAAATTTTTTTAAATGATCTTGAAAAAGATCAATATCCACGATATCTAAAGATTCAAAGTCTGGAGCGCCATCTGGGCCAAGAGGCCTTTTATTAGCATCAATAAAATAATTATCAATAGAAAGAAGTTCTGTTTTATAGCCAATTACCTGAAGCTGGACGCTTAATCTTTTAGTAAAAGTTGTTTTACCAGAAGAAGATGGGCCAGCAATACAGATTAGTTTTAGGTCTTCATTATGAACTAAAGCATCAGCAATTTGAGAGATCTTTTTTTCATGAAGAGCCTCAGATATTTTTATGATATTATTTATTTCTCCATTTTTAATGTATTCATTAAGTGAAGAAATATAATTACATTCTATAATTCTTGCCCAGCGACGGGTTTCAGTAAAAACTTTTGCTAACTTAGGATTTTCAATAAATTCTGGTAACTCAAAAGGATTGTTTTTTGTTGGAAATCTAAGTATAAACCCAGGGGGATAAAATTTTAGATCAAATTTATTTAGATATTTAGTACTAGGAACCATGGTTCTATAGAAATAACCAAATTTACTTCCTAAATAGTAAATACTTGAAACGGGATTTTTAAGCTGACTTAGAAGAAGTGCTTTATCTTCCATGTCGTGAGCCATATACAGATTAATTACATCTTGAGTAGGTAATATTTTTTTTGTAAATGGTAAATCTTTTTCTACATAATCTCTCATTCTATCTTCGATTTTTTGCAATTCTTTCCTAGTTAAAACAGGCTCTATCAATATTTTGCAATATACACCTTGACTTAATGAATTTTCTATTGTTAATTGGGCTCTTGGAAATATTTCTTTTGCAGCAACATAAAGTAGAAAGATCAAACTTCTTTGATAAACTTTATTACCTAATTCAGAAGTTAAGTCAAAAAAATCAACTCTACATTTTTTCTTTGCAGAATCCAGTACATAAGAAAGATCCTTTAAGTTTCCATCAACCATTGCTACAATGATAGGTGTCTGATATTGATCCTGGAAATCTTTACTTACTTCAAGCAAAGAAACATTTTCAGGATAAGTTTTTTCGATATTCCCGTTAATAATTAAATTTAAGTCAGCCATTTTAATACCTGCCTTTTAGAGAGAATATTATTCTATTTGTTTTTATTTCGGTCTCTTTTTTTCTGGGCTCTCTTCTCAGTAGCTTTTTCATAATATTTTCTAATTTGTTCGATGGGATTAAGTTTTTCCCAATTTGTTGGCTTAGACATCATTAAATTATCACTACCACATTTTCTGCAGTGATTCCAGTTATTAATAAACATTGAAGTCATACCACCATTTCTTCTTACGATTGAATACCAGCCACAATCTTTGCATGTAATTTTAAAAGAACGTTCGAAGAGATCTTCAACGTTTTCAACCTTTCCTGCTGGGAAAGCTTTGTCAATTAATTTCATATTTTATATAACCTCCTGAAGGATCTTTTTTCTATATTATACTATATATAATAACAATATTTTTGCCTATTAAAAAGGGGGTTGTAAAAAAAAAGTAAAAAGTGTACAATATTCAATTAATTAATATCGAAAGGAGATAGTTATGCCTCATTATTACAGTGAACCTTCAAGAACTTTTAGTGAGTTTCTTTTAATACCGAATTTAACAACAAAAGAATGTATACCCGGAAACATTTCTTTAAAAACACCTTTAACGAAATTTAAACGAGGTGAAGAATCAGAAATTCAACTTAATGCACCGGTTGTATCTGCAATTATGCAATCAGTATCGGGAACAGAGATGGGTATTGCTTTGGCAAGATCAGGAGGAGTAGCATTTATATTCGGCTCTCAGACTATCGAAGAACAAGCAGAAATGGTTAAAAAAGTAAAAGGATATAAAGCAGGTTTTGTAGTTAGTTCTCTAAATCTTAAACCTGATCAAACATTAGAAGATGTTTTAGAACTAAAAAACACAACTGGACATTCAACTGTCGCTATAACAGAAAATGGTTCTCCTAACGGAAAGTTATTAGGTATTGTAACAAGTAGAGATTATAGACTATCAAGAACAGAGCCAACAACGGTTATAAGTGAATTTATGACTCCCTTCGAAGAATTGATATATGGCAAAGAGGGAATGACTTTGTCAGAAGCTAATGATATGATTTGGGACCATAAATTAAATTGTCTTCCAATAATTGATGATAAACAAAATCTTTGTTACCTGGTTTTCAGAAAAGATTATGATAGTCATAAAGAAAATCCGGATGAATTACTTGATGAAGATAAAAGACTTATTGTTGGTGCTGGAATTAACAGCCGTGACCATGAAGAAAGAGTTCCTGCCTTGATTGAAGCAGGGGCAGATGTTCTTTGTATTGATTCCTCTGATGGTTACTCTGAATGGCAAAAAGATACTATTGAATATATTAAAAGCAAATTTGGAGAAAAAGTTAAAGTTGGAGCTGGAAATGTTGTTGACAGAGAAGGTTTTCTTTATCTTGCTGAAGCTGGAGCAGATTTCATCAAAGTAGGTATTGGTGGTGGTTCAATCTGTATTACACGAGAGCAAAAAGGTATAGGCAGAGGACAGGCGACTTCTGTTATGGAGGTTGCAGAAGCTAGAAATGAATATTTTGAAAAAACAGGCGTTTATATTCCTATATGCTCAGATGGTGGTATTGTTCACGATTACCATATGACTTTAGCCTTAGCTATGGGAGCAGATTTTTTAATGCTTGGAAGATATTTTGCCAGATTTGATGAAAGTCCAACAAGAAAATTAAAAATAGGATCTAATTATGTTAAGGAGTATTGGGGTGAAGGATCTAACCGAGCGAGAAATTGGCAACGTTATGACGATACTGGTAAGGGTAAAATGGACTTTGAAGAAGGCGTGGATTCCTATGTTCCTTACGCTGGAAAACTTAAAGACAATTTAAATTTATCTATGAGCAAAATTCGTTCCACGATGAGTAGTTGTGGTGCAAAAACAATAAAAGAACTTCAGGAGTCTGCTAGAATAACACTTGTATCAGCTACAAGTATTGTTGAAGGTGGAGCGCATGATGTTATTTTAAAAGATAATACTCCTAATCGTTTTAATTCATAAGCAAAAGACTCTTGCAAAGTGCAAGAGTCTTTTTTTATCCTTAATGTTGTATACAATCTCTATTTAATTGACTTTGAGAAGTAATTTATAAGATAATACGAAAGAATATCAATATAAAGGAAGTGTTATTATGAAAAATCTTTTTACAAAAGATATAAAATTTTTTAAAGGA
>CAZNNQ010000009.1:49095-56253 GCA_964574445.1 uncultured Eubacteriales bacterium | reverse complement strand
CCACCGACACGAGGATTTTCAGTCCTCTGCTCTACCGACTGAGCTATCGAGGCAAAACTTGGCGGAGCTGACGGGAATCGAACCCGCGATCTTCGGCGTGACAGGCCGACGTGATAACCGCTACACTACAGCTCCATATTGGTGGGCGATGACGGGATCGAACCGCCGACATCCTGCTTGTAAGGCAGGCGCTCTCCCAGCTGAGCTAATCGCCCGTGATTTACTGACAAAAGTTATTATATCTCAGCTCAAAATATATGTCAAAGAAAATTTTGAATAAAAAAATAAAAGGCCTCTATAATTTAGTTAACAGAGACCTTTTCTATTTTTTTTACTAAACTATCTCCGCATTCTTATTCATTGCTTCTTTATATTTATTATAGGCATATTTTAAAAGAGACTGATCTTGACTATAGGTTATCATTTCAATAGCATCTTCATAATTATAAAAACCACCATCCGTAAAGCCTTCCATCTTATTAATAGAAACCTCTGGTTTTTCCGCTTCCATTACAAACCAATTAATCCTATTACAAACAGGCTTTCTTCTAGTGGTTGAAAAAAATTCATAGCTAGTTTCACCAACAGGAGAAACTATTTCAGCTTTTACTCCGGACTCATATCTTACTCTAGCTGTAGCTACCTCATTTGGTGTTCTTTCATTTTTAATAACGCCCTTTGGGAAACTCCATTCCCCTTTCTCATTTTTCAGGATCAGAACGTTGTCTTCCCAAAAAACTACCCCTCCTGAACAATTTCTGATTAACATCTTAATCTACCTCCTATTTTTAAAATATAAATCGTACAATTTTTGTTTACTATACATAACCCGATAACTTTTTTTTTAAACATTAATTTTCAGAAAATTTCTTTTTTTATAGTTCGTTCACAAAATTAATGTATAATTATTTAAACAATAATAAATTTTATAAAAATGGAGGAAATATGAAAATAAAAAATACTGTTATAAAAATTCCCAAAATTACATTTTTACCCCTTTTGTTGGTTATTCTTTTTGTTTTGATCCCAATACTTAACAATTTCTGGATTGACCTTTCCTGGTTTAAAGAAACCGGTTACCAAAGCGTTTTTTTTAAAAACTTATATTTTAAAGTTTTGGTTGGCGTTGGGTTATTCCTTTCTTCATTATTAGTTGCTTTTATTACTTTGAAAAAAACAGTTAAAAGTATTCCTGATACATATATTGACGAAAATGATGTTATTGATATAAGTATGTCAGTAAGAAAACCCGGAAACAAAAAGGTACTATTATTCTCTGCTCTTTTTTCTTTTTTTATTAGTACTTTATTTACCGGCCCCTTATGGAAGCAAATTTTATTATTTATTAACCAAGAACTATTTAATTTTACAGACCCTATTTTTAGTAATGATATAAGTTTTTATTTCTTTACATTACCTTTGATAGAAACAATTGTTTCACCACTTATGTTTTTTTCAATTGCTATTATAATTTTAAATGCTTTAGTTTATGGCTTTTATTACAGAAAAATAAGGAAACAACCAGAACAACTTTTCAATAAATTTGGATTCTTTTTAGTTATCTTTTTCTTATTAATGGTTGTAAATTACAGAATTGAAGCACTAAAGCTTATTTATTCTACCAGGGGTTCCGTATACGGTGCTGGTTACACTGACCTTATGGTTGGTCTTAATTTTTACTATTTAAAAATGGCTGCCTCCCTAGCTTCAGCATTTTTCATCTTTTGGGGATTAAGAAAACAGAGTCTTAAAAAGGCAATGATTGGCCCTGTAATTCTTATTGCAATAACCTTTCTTGGATCAGTAGCAGAAATGGGAGTACAAAATTTTATTGTAAGTCCAAATGAGCTTAGCAAAGAAGAGCCCTATATTGAACGAAGTATAAAATACACTCAAAAAGCCTACAATCTTGATAGTGTTGAACGTCAAGACTTTCCAGCTTTATGGAATTTGTCAGCAACAGAAATCGAAGATTCCCTAGGTACAATTAAAAATATCAGAATAAATGATTTCCGACCTACACAAACTATCTACAATCAATTACAAAGTATCCGTCTCTACTATCAATTTACAAATATTTCAATAGACAGATATAATCTTGATGGTGAGCAAAGACAAGTATTTTTAAGTGCCCGAGAAATTGATCATTCAAGACTTCCGGAACAGGCAAAAAACTGGATTAACCAACATTTGAAATATACTCATGGCTATGGTGCTGCAGTGTCTCCAGTTAATGAGATAACCCCTCAAGGACAGCCAAATTTAATAGTCAAAAATATACCACCAGAAACGGATTATGAAGAGCTTCAAATCACTACTCCAGAAATCTATTTTGGTAATCTTACTAAAGATTATATAATTACCAATACTTCTGAAAAAGAATTTAATTATCCTATGGAAAACGAAAATGCTGAAACAACTTATTCAGGTGATGGTGGAATTAAACTTAATTTATTAAACAGAATAGCTTTCAGTATAGATAACCGTACACCAAAAATTTTAATTTCAGGAGCAATTACTTCTGATAGTAAAATTATCATTAATAGAGACATAACAGAAAGAGTGCAAAAAATAGCTCCATTTTTAAAATATGAAAGTGATCCTTATCTAGTAATAAATGAAGGGAAGTTATATTGGGTAATAGACGGATATACAACTAGTAACCGATTCCCCTACTCTCAACCAGTTTATTCAGGGTTAACAGAATATAACTACATTCGTAATTCTGTTAAAGTTGTTATAGATGCTTATCACGGAACAACTGATTTTTATATATATGATGATCAAGATCCAATTATTATGACTTACAACAAAGCATATCCAGAACTATTTAAAAATGCTGAAGAAATGCCATTAGGTATTAAAAAACATATGAAATATCCAGTAGAGTTATTTGATGTACAGTCTAATATTTTTTCTATTTATCATATGGATAACCCAAGAACATTTTTTAACAGAGAAGATGCCTGGAGTATAGCTACTGAAAAATATCAAAATGAAGTAACACCAGTAAGACCTTACTATATAAACATGACTCTACCTGGTAGTGATCAAGTTGAATTTGTATTGGTTCAACCATACACAGCCTATCAAAAAAACAACATGGTTTCCTGGTTCGCAGCTAGAAATGATGGAGAAAATTACGGAAAACTTGTAGTATATACTTTTCCTAAGCAACGTTTGATTTATGGGCCAATGCAAATAGAATCAAGAATTGATCAGGATGCTGTTATATCTTCCCAATTAACATTATGGGAAAGACAAGGCTCTTCAGTCGTTAGAGGGAACCTAATGGTAATACCTATTAAGGATTCTCTTCTATATGTTGAACCACTATACCTTCAATCAGACAATGCAAATGCACTTCCAGAAGTTAAACAAATTATCCTAGCTTATGGTGATGATATCGTAATGGAATCAACTCTTGAGGCTGGGTTAAAAAGACTCTTTAACTATGATTCAACAGAATCAGGTGTTGAAGATAATAATAACGGTACTACACCTGTTTATTCTGAAGACATTGCAGTATTAATTGAACAAGCAAACAATTTGTTTAATAGTTCACAGAATAATCTTCGAAATGGAAACTGGAGCTCTTACGGGAAAGATATGGAAGAATTAGAGAAAATATTAAATCAATTAGAGTCAATTTCTTAATTGTACTCTTGACTTTATTGTATTATAATTAAAGTTAATGAAAGGGGTGGTTTTTTCAATGAATAGATCATATATAATTAAAATTATCTCAATCTTATTGTTATTCTCTTTTTCTTTTTTAACATTTGCAGATACTATTGACGATGCAGTAAGAAAGCAAGAAGAACTTAACAAAAAAATCCAGTCAACTCAAAGTGAAATTAATAAAAAGGCAGCTGAACAGAAAAAACTTAGAAATGAACTTTCACAAATTAACTCAACATTAGAAAAAACAAATGCTTCAATTAATGAAATCAATAATAGTCTTGAACTCTCAACAGAAAATATAGAAAAAATCTCTCAAGAAATATCAAAAAAGCAAGATGAGGTTGGAGAACGCTCTGAGCTATTAAAAGATCGATTAACAGATATTTACATAAAGGGCGAAGTAAAATTTTTAGATGTGCTTTTTCAAGCCACTAGTTTTTCCGATTTTCTTTCAAGATATGAAATGATGAAAATAGTAGCAAAAAATGACAATGTCTTGCTTACTGAATTAGAAAAAGAGAAAAAAAGCTTAGATGAAGCCAAGGTTGCATTAGAAAACGAAAAAACAAAACTTGTACAATTAAAAGCTCAACGGGAAGCAAAAACAAATGAATTGTCCGTTGCTTCATCAAGACATAAAACTGTTATCGCAAATATAACAAAAGAAAAAGCATACTATGAATCAATGTTGGATGAATTAGAAGCTCAATCAAAAATAATTGAACAACAAATTCTTTCATTACAACCTAAAGGTGGAACCAGTCCTTCTTCTTTAAGTTGGCCTACTCCCGGATATTATAGAATAACTTCTCCCTACGGATATAGAATTCATCCAGTTTTAAAAACAAAAAGAATCCATACAGGAATTGATTTAGGTGTTCCTTATGGTAAAAATGTTGTAGCATCAAATTCTGGTAAAGTAATATTAGCAAAATATAATGGTTCTTATGGTTACTGTGTAATTATTGACCATGGTGGCGGAATGGGTTCATTATATGCCCACCTCTCATCTTTCTCTGTAAAAGCCGGAGATACAGTTGCAGCAGGTCAAAAAATTGCTCAGATTGGAACCTCAGGTCTTTCAACTGGACCGCATTTACATTTTGAAGTTAGACTAAATGGTTCTCATACTAATCCTCAAAATTATTTAAGGAGATAAAACTTATAAATGAGTATTCTCTATAACATCAAAAGTTACACTTTAAAATATAAAAAATCTTTTGTTACTTATAAAGATATTGGAAATATATATGATCAGTTAAGTAAAACCCACTCCTCTTCAAAGAGCAGTGGGTTTTTAGAGAATTATAATAATATTCTTTCTCTCGAGAATTTAAATAACCTGAAAATACTTGAAATAGGTTGTGGAGATGGAAATTTTTCAAATCTAATTCCAGATGATTCTCTCTATATTGGAATTGATATTTCGAATGAGATGATCAACCAGGCAAAGAAAATAAATAAAAGAAATAGAAACAATGTCTTCTTTGAAAAAGTAAATGCTCATGATTTCATTAAGTATTCACCTAAAAATTCTTTTAATATTATTATCTTCTCATTTTCTAGTAAATATTTTAATCAAGATTTTCAAAATAAGATTCTTGACTTATTAAGTGAAGATGGATTTCTAATTCTGATTGATGACTTTAAAGAAAATTTTAAAGAATTGTTTTCCTTATATGATGAATATAAAGAAAATAATCATAATTCTTTTATTCAAATTAATCCTTTTATGAATTATTTTGAAGATAGTGACTCAATAAATTTATATTTAACTAAACTAGGTTATAGACAGACAATTTTTTTAACCTTTGAAAGAGAAATTAGTGAACAATTTGCTTATCTTAACAACTCCGGTATTATTCCAGAACTTATTTCTGAGTTCAACAATTCTGATCTTCATTTAAACGCTTTTAATAATTATCTCAAAGAAAATAATTTTGTTCTAAAAAATCAGAAATACTTTTTCTGTATTGCAAAAAAATAAGAAGTGACTATTACAGTCACTTCTTTTTTATTAAATTTTTAATTTTCTATTCCTCTTCTGGCCTCTAAATTTTGATCTTTATAATAATGTTTTATTTCAATCATTTCAGTAACCAAGTCAGCTATTTCGATGATTTCTGGTAAAGCTTTTCTTCCAGTAAGTACAACCTCTATTTTAGAATTTCTATTTAGCAGATTTTTTATAAATTCTTCTTTGTTTATTAAATCAAAAAACAAAGCTACATTAACTTCGTCTAAAACTATCAAATCATATCTATCAGATTTCAGATCTTGATATACTTCTTGAAGACCCTGATTTATCATTGAAAGATATTCTTTAGGAGGATTACCCTTCTCAAAAAAAACACATTCATCTTTCCACTTTTCGTATTCTTCTGGATTCATATCTTCTTTTCTTGCTATAAAAAAGGGTTTGCCTAATGTTTTTAGTTTATAATCAGAAGAAATGTTCTCAAGTATATTGTGTTCACTGTAAGCCTTGGATTTCATAAACTGAAGAAACAATATTTTTTTACCCGCTCCTAAAGCTCTAATTGATAATCCTATAGCAGCAGTAGTCTTTCCCTTACCATCACCAGTATAAACCTGTATTTTACCTTGTTCCATAAAAGCCACCTCCTACTACCTATAATACCCTCTATAATCTAAAGGTAAAAGATTCGCGATTTTTTTCATCATTTCATCAATAGGTTCTTCAGAATCAGCAACATCCTCGATGTAAAATCCTTCTCCAAAGGTAACAGTAACATCAGAATGAACTAATTTTTCTTTCGACATTTTTCCTTCAGTTTCAATAGGCAGACATTTTTCAGTTCCTGTAATTCCAACTGGTAAAATTTTCTTACCAGCCATTTTTGCAATTAGATAAACTCCTGATCTTCCCTTTATCATTTTCCCAGTTCTAGATCTTGTTCCTTCTGGAAAGATAAGTATAGAATATCCGTCTTTTAAGGCCTCTACAGACTCTCTAATTGCCTTTCTATCTGGTTTGTTAGGCTCTATTTCAATATGAGGAACAATCTCCAACACAGCCTTTGTTATGGCCTCTTGTTTAAGTTTAATTCCAGCCAGAAATAATACATTAATATTTTGTTCTTCAAACAATTTTGCTAAAAGCAGCCCATCAAGATTCGATAAGTGGTTTCCAATGAAAATTACAGGTTCATTTTTAGGAATATTATTTAATCCAAAAACTTTAAGATCAGCGTATTTTTCGACTAGATAATTTGTTGTTTTTTTAGTAATAAATCTTCTTATTTTCCCTGGTAAAAAATTATATAAAAAAATTAAAATTTTATACAAAACTAATCCTCTCCTCCACACAGGACATAATTATAACAATTTACTTTACAAATTGGAAGAATTAAAGTATACTCCTATGTATATACAGAAGAGTATACTTTAAGGAGGCAGCTAATATTTATGAAAACTAAAGAAATGATTTATGGAGCAATTCTAACATCCTTA
>CAZNNQ010000009.1:0-49085 GCA_964574445.1 uncultured Eubacteriales bacterium | reverse complement strand
TCTAACATCATTAGCACTTTTGAGTCCCCTTGCTTTTGGAGGATTCTTGTGAATAACATTACCTCCTTTCAGCGCTACACTAGCATCTCACGTCCCAGTAATGATATCAATGACAATAAGTCCAGTTACAGCATTTGCAGTAGCCTCTGGGTCTGCTTTAGGGTTTTTAATCAAACTTGGCCCTGTTGTGGCAGCAAGAGCTTCAATGCACATAATCTGGGGTGTAGCTGGAGCACTCTTATATAAAAAAGGAATGAGTCTTACAAAAGTGTTAGTTTTTATACTTCCACTTCATGCTATTTCAGAAGCATTAGTAGTAATACCTTTTGGGTTTAATTTGTATAATGCAGGTGTAGTTATTGGAGTAGGGACAGCTCTTCATCATATATTTGATAGTATTATTACAATATTTGTTGGTGCTTTATTAGTAAAAAGTAATATTCTAAACATCAAAATTAGATAAAATTATCTCAGCATTTCTTATCCAGATTTTTTTACCACGCCAGCTTCCTGATAAATGTCCATATTTTTTTTTAAAGGATTTATTTGATTCCTTGGAGAGTTCATTTAAATTTATATAAACTTCCTCCTTTATTGGAGAAAAAAGAGGGTTAATTTCCCTCTTTTTTTTATTCCAGGGACATATTTCTTGACAAATATCGCAACCATATAGATATTTCATTTCTTTAATATTTCTTTTAATAAATTTAGATGTTATTTCTTTTTCCTGGGTTTGCTGAGAAAGACATAAGTTTGTATCAATTACTCTCGTTTTTCCTTTTATTGCACCAACAGGACAAGCCTCAACACATAGATTACAATTAGCGCATAAATTATTACTTATTTTATTTTCTTTTAAATCAAGATCAAGATCGACAAAAATAGTTCCTATAAAAACAAAAGATCCCAATTCCTTATTTATTAAATTAGAATTTCTGCCTATCCAACCTAGTCCAGCTTTTACTGCAATCTCTCTTTCAGATAAATTGGTTTTATCAACTGATATTTTATATTTTTCTACTTTACAGAAACCTTTAAGATAACCTACTAAATCTTCAAGAATATCAGTCAAGACCTTATGATAGTCTAATCCCCAAGATGATGATGAAAGTTTTCCTAATTGATTTTTATTTAATTCTTCTTCCATTTCATCTGATTTGTAAAATGTTGGATTTGGATAAGAAACAAGGACACATATTATAGATTTATATCCATCTAACAATTCATCTTCATTATTTTTATTAATGAATGAAGATAAATAATTATTTTTTAAAGCATAGTTATATCTTTCTAGATCACGAAAAAAAGGCTCGGCTTTTAGAAAGCCAAGCGCATTTATTCCTCTTTTTTTACTATAATTAACTATTTTTTCTTTAAGATCATCAACTTTATTGTTCACTTACTCTTCCTCATTTTTTCTACCATAATTTGCTTTAATAATATCATATCTTGTTACAATACCAACTACTTTATTTTCATCATCAACAATAGGTATTCTATTAATTTTATTCTCAATAAGAAGACTAGCCACATCAGAAAGATCTGCATCTTCATGGGCAATAATCAAGTCTTCTTTGGTCATCAGATCCTTTACTAGAAAAGCTGATATTTTTTTAATCTCATCGAAAAAAGCACTTTTCCCAACCTGAATTACACCATCGAAAAAACTTAAAAAAACTGGAGGATTTAATTTCTTTTGTTGGAAAACCAGATCACCTTCTGAAATAATACCAACAATCTTTTTTTGTGAATCTACAACAGGAACACCACTGATTTTCTTATCAATAAATATTCTTGCTACTTCTTCTATTGTATTTGTTTCGTATACCGTAACTACATCTTTTGACATTATTTCTTTTGCTAGCATCTCTATCCCTCCTGTATTTTTAATATTAAGGAAAAATTACCCAATATTATTACAGGTCAAACAATATTTCTGAATAAACAGGGAATGGCCAAAATTCTCTAGCAACCATAGTTTCAAGTATGTCTGCTACTTTCCTTGCTTCTTCCAGGCTTATAAACACCTCATATCTGTAAGCATAAGCTTTGTCATATATATCTACTATATCTTTTGTATTACTTAAGGATAGCTTAATATTATCTGTTTGATTTTTTAAATCTGCTAAAAGATCTGATATTTCTTCTAATAAACTCTCCTGAACCACCGTTGTTGCTTTAGAGCTTGCATTTTTAATACTATTAACTGAATCTGCCAAAAATGTAGTATACTCAATGACTGCAGGAATTATCTGTTTATCTAACATTTCAATTCCAGTTAAAGCTTCAATTCGCATTTGGCTGATATATAACTCTAATACTATTTCATATCTTGATTCAACTTCTCTTTTACTTAAAACACCATGTTTTTCAAAAACGTCAATTGACTTTTTTTCTATAAAAGACTTAGTTGATTCAACAAAAGACTTTATATTTGGTAATCCTCTTTCAGCAGCCTCTTCAACCCAGCTCTGTGAATAACCATCCCCATTAAAAATGATTCGTTTATGTTCTTTAATTATCTTCTGTAAAACTGATCTAAGGGAACCAATTAAATCTTTACTATTTTCAAGTTCATCGGCAATTTTTGAAAGCTCATCGGCAACAATAGTGTTTAAAACAAAGTTTGGACCAGCAATAGATAATGAAGAAGCTACCATTCTAAATTCAAATTTATTACCTGTAAAGGCAAATGGTGAAGTTCTATTTCTATCTGTATTATCTTTAGGAATTGTTGGAAGAGCACTAGCACCCATACACAATTCTCCACCTTTTTTGGACTGGAACAGATCCCCTTTTTCCAACTGCTCAATAATATCGTTTAATTGATCTCCAAGGAAAATACTAATTATAGCTGGGGGAGCTTCATTGGCACCAAGTCTGTGATCATTTCCGATATTTGATGCAGCAAGTCTTAATAATTCAGGATAAGTATCAACAGCTTTAATTATAGCTGCAAGAAATACTAAAAACTGAATATTTTCATGGGGTTCTGTCCCAGGTTCCAGTAAATTCAGGCCATCATCAGTAGACATAGACCAGTTATTATGTTTTCCTGATCCATTAACACCGGCAAATGGCTTTTCATGAAGAAGACAGACTAAATCATATTTTTTTGCAACCTTTTTTAAAGTATCCATTATAAGCTGATTATGATCAGTTGCCACATTTGAAGTATTGTAAATTGGAGCTAATTCAAACTGTCCAGGTGCAACTTCATTATGTTGAGTTTTAGCACATACTCCAAGCTTCCAAAGTGTAGTATTTACTTCACTCATGTAGTTTTTTATTCTATCTTTTATACTTCCAAAGTAATGATCATCAAGTTCTTGTCCCTTTGGAGCTGGGGCTCCAAAAAGAGTTCTTCCTGTAAACATCAAATCTTTTCTTTCCATATAATATTTTTTATCTATAAGAAAATATTCTTGTTCTGGGCCTACTGTAGTTATTACCTTTTGGGTTTTTTCATTTCCAAAAATTCTTAAAATTCTAAGAGCTTGTTTGTTTATTGCATCCATACTTCTTAACAAAGGAGTTTTTTTATCTAATGCTTCTCCTGTATATGAAACGAAGGCTGTTGGTATTGTTAAAACACCATCTCTAATAAAGGCAGGAGACGTAAAATCCCATGCAGTATAACCTCTGGCTTCAAAAGTTTCTCTTATTCCTCCATTTGGAAAACTAGAAGCATCTGGTTCTCCTTGAATCAACTCTTTACCACCAAATTCAACAACAAGTTTACAGTCTGTTGAAGTCGCAAGAAAAGAATCATGCTTTTCTGCAGTTCCTCCTGTCATTGGTTGGAACCAATGAGTATAGTGAGTAGCACCTTTCTCCAGAGCCCACTCCTTCATTGCATGTGCGACAGAATCTGCAACAGTTTTTTCTAGAGTTGTGCCTTCTTTAATTGTTTTAATCAAAGACTTATAAGCTGATTTAGACATTTTTTCTCTCATTATCTCGTAAG
This sequence comes from uncultured Eubacteriales bacterium, assembly GCA_964574445.1. Classification (GTDB taxonomy): domain Bacteria; phylum Bacillota; class Peptococcia; order Peptococcales; family SKKY01; genus SKKY01. The sequence goes on along the minus strand of CAZNNQ010000009.1, from coordinate 45,118 downwards.
TAAAAACATCTTCTGAAAACTTCATTAAATCATTATCACTTCTCATTTTAATTCCCCCTATATAAAAACATTGTTTTATGAAATAAAAAAACGTTCTAGAAATATAATAATATATTTCAAGAACGCCATTGTTCTACTTTGCAAATTAAATTTTATAATCTTGGACATCTTTGTCCTTTGAACTACAAGAATAATATAATATATGTGAAATATTATATCAAGTTTTTTTAAATTGTATACATAATTTTTTTTCTTCGTGTATAATATTTCTATATCCAAAATTAAAGGAGGTCCTAATGAATTTTCTAGGTGATTCATTTATTTCAATTCTGATCCTGATCCTGTTTTTATCAGTGATGACAGTCTTTTTTAACTATGGACGAAAGATAAGAATGAAAGTCCGCAAAGATAAACTCATAAAAAAAGCTCATAAAATGTTGCAAGTTGAAGAGCTTCCCCTGCATAAAAACAAAGAAATAAATTGGGAAATAATTGAAAGAAAAGCAAAAAAGCTTCCTGATAGCAGAGATAAATATATGTTTATGAGAGAAGTTAGAGATCAAATTGAATTTTCTAAAATTGTTAAAAAATAAATATTATTCTTTGGTAGTTCTTAGGGAAATCTGATTATCTAGTTCCTTAAGAACTTCTTTTGTTTTTCCAGGAATAACCATGTCCGCAATATGGTCAAGGTGGGTCGATTCAAGATTAACAATAACTAATTTTGCTCCAGATTTTTTTGCCTGTACTGGAAAATAGTTTGCTGGAGAAACCTCAAGAGAAGATCCTATAACAATAAATAAGTCTGAATTTGCTGATTCAAAATCTGCTTTTTCAAGAGCATCTGCTGGCAACATTTCTCCAAAAAGAACTACTCCAGGTCTTAATTTACCAGAACACTTTTCACATGTTGGGAAATCTTTTTCAATTAATTTATCTGAAGGATACTCTACAGCACATTCATTACATCGACAAATTCCTAGAGAACCATGAAGTTCAGAAACAAACTTCGATCCTGCCCTTTTATGAAAACCATCAACATTTTGTGTAATTATATGTTTAACTATATTTTTATTTTCCCATTCAGCAAGAATAAAATGCCCTTCGTGAGGTTTAACTTCATTCAGGGCATTAATTCTCATTTTATAAAAATCATAAAAGTTCTTTGTATTATTATTTAATGCTTCAACTGATGCTAGTTTCCTTGGATCAGTATTTTTCCATAACCCCTTTGAAGATCTGAAATCTGGAAGACCTGATTCAGTACTCATACCCGCTCCTGAAAAAATGACTAAACTAGAAGATTCTATTATCCAATCAGATAATAATGATAATTTTTTTTCCATAAAATCACCCTTTAAAAAATTAGAGAGCTAACTTACCTTTTTCAATATTTTCAGCAATAATAAATATCTTGTCTAATTTTGCAAAACCAAGAATTTTTAAAATATAATCGCTTAATCCTGTATATACAATTATCCCATTATTCTCATTAACAAATTTGTATAAAGAAATTAACATTCCCAAACCTGAAGAGTCCATAAAGGGAACTTTTTCCATATCAACAATAACTTTTTTTACTTCTTCTTCCTTAATTTTGTTTTTAATGCTTTCTTTAAAATCATTTACGTCCAGAATGTTTATTTCTCCCACTAGTTCGACCACTAAAACATCTTCTTCTTTTTTGAATAAAACTTCAGACACAAATAATACCCCCTAAAAATTTATTTCTTTGAATTAACTAAAGTATTTTCTAACGGTAAATATTTGATAATTAATGATGCAATGGCTCCTCCTAAAACAGCTGTAAATAATTGAGGCGTACTTAATGCATAGGCAACACCAGGAGGAACACTTATTATAAATTTAACAGCAAATGCCAGTACCAAAAATTTCATTATTGAAGCAAGAGATATTGCTACAAAAATATTGTTAGAGTACTGTAATTTATAAAATAATATGTAAATTATATTACTTATCATTATAAAAGGAACAACAATAGCTATTGGCATTATACCAAACAAAAATGCCATAACTGGAGTTAATAATCCTAATATACTTGCAGAATAAGTATCTGTATAAGCTGCTGCGAGTATTAAAATTGCATTTATACCAGGACCAGTAAGCCATTGAATTTTTAATTGCTGTACAGTAATAGCTAGAGCTAGCAGCAAAGCAATTCTGGTTATTTTATTACTTATGCTCATCTACTCCACCTCTAAATTACATTATATAGGAATCCAATAATTATTTAAACTAGTATTTTTATTTTTTAGCTATATAAAGAGAAATACCACCAAAACCATAGGATTTCACCTTAACTTCTTTAAACCCTGCTTTATAAAAAGAATTAATAACCTCTTTTTTTTCAGGAAATTGTTTTAAAGATTCACTTAGCCATTCATAGGCTGAATACTTACCATCAATTTTCTTTCCTTTATCAGATATCCTTCCAATAAAAGGAACCACTCTGTAGTAATAAATATCAAAAAAGAACCTGATAAATGAGTTATCTGGTTTTGAAACTTCTAAAACATAAAGACATCCTTTTTCTTTAAGAACCCTAAACATCTCTTTTAAAGCTTGATCTATGTTATTTAAATTTCTTAAGGCAAAAGAATTTAATGCTTTATCAAAAGATTGATCCGATAACTCAAGATTTAAAGCATCTTGATAAAAAAATTCCACTGGATAATTTTTATTTTTTGCTCTTTCTCTAGCTTTTACCAACATATTTTCAGAAAAATCCACACCAATAATTTTTCCATTATCTTCCTTTGAAAGTTTTCTTGCAATATCAAGAGTAAGTTTACCCGATCCACAGCAAACATCGACAATAACATCTTTTTTATTAATGTCCATTGCTGACATTAATCTTTTCTGCCACAGGGGGAAAAACCCACCTGTTAATACTAAATTCATTTTGTCGTAGTCATCTGCTATTGTATTAAAAACTTTTTTTATAAATATTTCTTTGTTTTCCATTATTTCATTATTTCCCTTTCTTCATTCTTATATGAGAAAAACTTTATAAAAAGAAAGATTATCATAACGAATAACAGTGTGACATATCCATATAGGTAATGGTCTGGAAAATATCTTTTTATAACAGTAAGTAATGCAGTAAAAAAACCTAAAGCAATAAGTGAATAACCAAGAGTTCTGCTGAATTTATCTAAATAAGTTCCATTGGCCTTTTTCCCTTTCAGAGTAACCAAATGAAAAAAATTATTAAAAAGAACCATATATCCTAATTTTACAATCAAATAGGCTACTACAATAAATAAGAAGTCCTTTAACACCAAGTTTTGTCACGCTCCAGTTTATAAAATATCTAAATCGTCAAAAAAATTATTTTCCATGATTTTCCAAGTTAATCTTTCAGCCAGAAGTTTATAATTCTCATCACCTAATTCATTTGCCAATGCTGTAATAAAGTCTTCTACATTTTCTGTATTTATAAATACCGGACTTATTTTCTCAAGTTCTTTTTTTACTGTATATTTAGTTAGCCCTAATTTATCCCAATCTTTTAAAATTTCAGTATGAGAATATTTATTTATAATTTCTACAGCTTTATTTATTTCTTTACTAGTAAGATCTAATTCAATTATCATTGAATCAAGCTCATTCAATTCAATATATTTTTCTAAAAGTTCAAACTTAACTTCTAACTTATCTATCTTTGCTTCTAGTTCTTTAATTTTCTTCCTTAAGCTCTCCATTTTCAGACCTCGATATCATTTTATTTTCAAAATAAATACTAGTACTCGGGAATGCTACTTGTACTCCTTCTTCCTCAAGAATTCTCATTATTTCAAAATTGATTTTTTCTTTTACTCTTAAGTACTCTCCCCAAATAGTTGTCTTTGTAAAAAAATAAATAAAAATATCTAGACTACTTTCATTAAATTTATCAAAGTTAACAAAAATTGTTTTTTGATGAATCTCTTCATCTCCATGTAACAATTCTTTAATTCTATTTATAGACTTTTGAATCTTTTCTGATGGAGTTGAATACATAACACCCAAATTAAAGGTTATTCTTCTTCTACCCATTCTTGACCAATTTGTTACTGATTCTTTGGCAATAGTAGAATTAGGTATGGTTACCAATGCTTGAGCAAAAGTTCTTACCCTAGTGCTTCTAAAACTAATATCTTCAACAGTTCCTTCTACACTAGGAGTTTCAATCCAATCTCCAAGGGTAAAAGGTTTTTCAGTAATTATTACAATTCCCCCAAATACATTAGAGATGGTATCTTGGGCAGCAAGAGCAAAAGCTAAACCACCAAGGCCAAGGCCAGCAATGAAACCTTCAACGTTATATCCCCATTCCTGAACAATAATACTTATTGCAAGAAGAACTATAACTATCCTGAAAACTTTAGAAATAAATGGAAATAAAATTTTGTCATTATCTAATTTATATTTTTCGAATATTTTATTAAAAAGTTCAGAAGAAGAATTACTAATATTATATAAGCCCCAAGCTATTGTGTATACTATCAACGATCTAAAAGCTTTATCAACTAATAATTGATTATTTACCTGGTCAACTATTAAGCTCATTGAAGCGTATAGTCCAAAGACAACAAATAAAAACCGCACAGGTTTTTCAATACAGTCTAAAATATATTCATCTAATAAAAATTTTGTTTTCCCTGTTATTTTTTTTAAAAATGCAAAAACAACATTAGTAAAAAATTTCCTTAATACTAAGAAAAACAGAAAAACAATCAGCGCAACAAGAATTTCGTGTAATATATTTTCGTGACTTAACCTTATTATATTTTTTATAAATTCTAAATTCATGTTTTGCCTCCTTTGAAGATTATATATTAAAAAATTATATTTAACAAAATAAAAGCGATTGTATACATTTATATACAATCGCTTATTTTTTTATTCTTCCATTGTTGATAAATCACCAAGTGGTAAACCTAATTCTCTTGCTTTTAAAACTCTTCTCATAATCTTTCCACTTCTAGTTTTCGGAAGACTTTGAAGAACTTCAATTTCTCTTGGATAAGCATGTGCAGCTAAATTTTTTCTAACGAATTTCTTAATGTCATCACACAATTCATCTGTGTATACCTCATCATCTCTAAGGGTAATAAAAGCTTTAATGATCTCTCCTCTTTCTTCATCTGGCTTGCCTATTACTCCAGCTTCAGCAATTGCAGGATGATCTACTAAGGCATTTTCTACCTCAAATGGACCTACTCTGTGTCCAGATGTATTAATAATATCATCCGCTCTCCCGATAAACCAGAAATAGCCATCTTCATCAACATAAGCATTATCACCAGAAAGATACCAGCCTTTTATGCGGAAATACTCATTATATTTATCTTCATCTCCCCAAATCATCCTCATCATAGAAGGCCATGTTGGTCTCAATGCTAAGAATCCTACACTACCTCTTGAAAGTTCGTTACCAAATTGATCAACAACTGCTGCTTTTATACCAGGAACTGGTCTTCCCATTGATCCAGGCTTAATGTCCATACAAGGGAAGTTAACAATCATCATTGATCCAGTTTCAGTTTGCCACCATGTATCATGAATTGGTAAATAAAATACTTTTAAACCCCAACGTATTACTTCTGGGTTTAAAGGTTCACCAACACTACAAATATGTCTTAATGGAGTAAAATCGTAATCTCTTGTTAATTCATCTCCAGCTTTCATAAGCATCCTTAAAGCTGTAGGTGCAGTATACCAAACAGTTACTTTGTTTTTTTCTAAAGTCTTGTACCAGCTTTCTGCACTGAAAGCCTCTGCATTAACTACTTGGGTTACTCCGTGAAGCCAAACACCATAAATTCCATAAGCTGTACCCGTAACCCATCCTGGATCGGCAGAACACCAATAAATATCATCCGATCTAAGATCAAGTACCCACTTAGCTGTTTGATAATGACCATACATGGCCTTATGGACATGTACAACTCCTTTAGGTGATCCCGTTGAACCTGAGGTGTAATGTATAATAAAAGGATCTTCAAGACTTGTAGGTTCAATTTCCAATTCCGATGAAGATTCTCCAACTAACTTATTAAAAGATTTTACTTTATCTTCCTCTTTCACATCATCTCCAATAATTAGAATATGTTTTAAATCTGGAAGATCTGGAATAATTGGTAAAATTCTTTCATATAATTCTTGATCTGTAATTAATACTGATGCAGAACAACCTAACAAACGATCCTTAACAGCTTCGGGGCCAAATGCAGCAAAGAGTGGACCTAAAACTGCTCCAATTTTAGGAATTGCAATCCCACTAATATAAAGTTCCGGAATCCTTGAAAGGAAGGTAAAAACCCTGTCGCCTTTTTGTACTCCAATTTTCTTTAATGCATTACCTATTTTGTTAGATATCTCACTAACGTCTTTAAAGGTATATTCCTTTTGTTCCCCTTCAGGTCCTTCCCAAATAAGTGCTAATTTATCTCCTAGACCATTTTTTACGTGTTTATCAATAGCTTCATAAGAAATGTTATATTTTCCATCTCCAAGGCCTTCGAATTCTTCAATTACTGATTCATATTCAAAATTATTATAAGTTTCTTCATATGATCTCATATTAATTTTGGCATATTTTTTTTTGATTCTCTCTTCTAAAATATAATGCTTTGCTGAAAAATTCTGGTCCATCATCTTCCCCCTAATTATTTTATTAATTAAATGTAAGTTAAATATAAATTATAGCTATTTTTTTAAAATTGTAAATAATTTTCAGAAAATTTAATTAAATTAGCACCACCGGATATCCAGTGGTGCTAAGACCTTTCGCAAGGGTTATATCTTAACTTTTTATCGATAATTCGTGAATTGCAAATCAATATCATAGTCTTGTTCTCTTATAAAAGCAATGATCTCTTGTAAGTCATCTCTATTTTTCCCAGAGACTCTTATTTGATCATCCATAATCTGAGTTTGAACTTTTATTTTTGTTGCTTTAATATCCTTAGTTATTTTTTTTGCAAGATCTGTATCAATACCTTGTTTTATTTTTATTACTTGCCTTACCATTCCTCCACTAGCATCTTCAATTTTACCATAATCAAGATTTTTTATTGAAATACCTCTTTTAATTAACTTAGTCTGTAATACATCTATTATGCTTTTTAATCTGAAATCATCTTCTGCAAGAATTTTTACATCATCTCCTTCAGCAGTAACTTCTGCTTTACTACCTCTAAAATCAAACCTCTGTGTTATTTCTTTTTTTGTTTGGTTTACAGCATTGTCAACCTCTTGCATGTCGACCTTTGATACCAAATCAAAAGTAGCATCCTTTGCCATTTCTATTTCCTCCCTTTACTCTTCTTTATCTTTTTTTTCTTCAAATAATTCAAGTTTTTTATTTACTAATTCTTTAATTTCATCATAATTTCTTCCTGTTAAGATCTCAATACCTTGATTTATATATTGCACAGAATAAATATGAAAAACACCCTTTTCAACAGCTTCAATAACTTCATTTTTTAATACTAAATCTTCTATATTCTGCTGTGGAATAATTACTCCTTGATTACCTGTTAATCCTCTTTGATTACATACATCGAAGAAGCCCTCAATTTTTTCCGTAACTCCTCCAATAGGTTGAATTTCACCTTTTTGGTTAACAGAACCTGTTACAGCAATACTTTGATCTATCGAAATACCCGATAGACTAGATAATAAGGCGTATAACTCTGCACTAGAAGCACTATCTCCATCAATTCCACCATAAAGCTGTTCAAATACAATGTTTGCTGAAAATGAGAGGTTTTTGTTTTGAGCAAACTCTTCCCCCATAAATCCCGATAAGATTAATACTCCTTTATCATGAATCTTCCCTGAAAGTTTACTTTCTCTTTCAATATTTACAATTCCAGATTTACCCATAAAAGTTGATACAGTGATTCTACTGGGTTTTCCAAACATAAAGTCTCCAAGGGAAAGTACTGCCAAACCATTAATTTGACCTATAGCTTCTCCTTCAGTAGAAATAATTATTCTATTTTTTTTAATTTCTTCATTTAGTTTTTCTTGATATGAATTTCTTCGATAATCTTTTTCTCTGATTGCTTGAATTAATGAATGTTCATCAATATTATCTTTTCCTGCAATTTCTGCATAAGCATTTGCCTCAAAGACTATTTCAATCATTTCATTAAATTTAGTTGCTAATTTTGACTGGCTACCAGATAATCGCATACTATATTCAATTAATTTTGCCATTCCACTCGGATCTAGATGACGGATTTTTTCTTCTTCACAAAGGTTGCCGAAAAATTCTGCAAGTTTATTGACTTGCAAATTATTAAAATCCATTTCATCATCAAAATCTGCTTTTATTTTAAATAGTTTTTTAAAATCTTCATCATAATAATACAACATGTAATAAATTTCTGGAGATCCGATTAAAATTATTTTTAACTTTACTTTTAACGGTTCTGGTTTCAAGCTATTTATAATTATTGCTCCATATTGTTCCCGAAGATCATCTATATTTAACTCTTCTGTTGAAATCACTCTTTTCAAAGCTTCCCAAACAAAAGGATTCAGTAAAACATCTCTTGCTTGTAAAATAAGATATCCACCATTAGCACGGTGTATGGCCCCTGCTTTAATGTTTTTATAATCAGTAATTATAACTCCCATCTCATTATCATATTCAATTCTCCCAGCCAAATTATGATAAGTAGGATTAGATTCAAATATTACAGGGGCTCCTTCTGCTTCACTATTATCTACAAGTAAATTTACTTTGTATTTTGCCAATATTTCTTGTTTCTCATCCTTTTTAAAAAAATTAAGGGGTAGCCCTGCTATATCTTCTTTCTTTTCTATAAAAACATTTATATTTTCCAAAATATCTTTTTGAATATCTACCAGATGTTTTGATATTCCTTCAGAAAAACTATATTTCTCTGAAAGTCTTTTTACGATATGACCAATGGCTACAAGAGCTAAATTATCCTGAATTTTTTTTATTTCTTCCTTTGTTTCGTTATCAATATCCTGAACTTCTTTAATAACTTCCCCTGCTTTTTCATGAACTAAAATAGATTTCTCTGCTATTTCTTTCTTAATTTTTTCCTCAAGATTTTCATAGGTCTCTGCATCAATTTCTTTCCCATCAATAATTGGAATACTCAAATATCCTGCGTTTGATCCTTTAAGAACAAAACCTTGCTCTTCTGCATACTTATAAAGTTCTTGCATTTTTTCTTGACGTTTTTTCTTAACTTGAGAATATATATTCTTTTTTTGTTCATCATAATCACTGCTGGAAAATGCCTTTTCAATACTTTCTTGAATCTCGTGAGTAAAGTCTTCCATATCTTTTTTGAATTTTTTACCTTCACCAAAAGGTAATGTAAGCAATTTTGGATTACTATTCTGATTAAAATTATAAACATAGCAAATATCATCTGGAATAGGTTCCTTATTTGCTTTTTTTGACAATACTTTTCTGGCATAACTTGTTTTCCCAGTACCACTAGTACCAGATATGTATATATTATAGCCTTTTTTATTAATCATTAGACCAAGTTGAGTTGATCTTACTGCCCTATCTTGACCAATTATTCCATCTTTTGCTGCAACTTCTTTAGTTGTAGTAAATTTAAAAATTTTTGGATCAATAGTATTCTTTAGTTTATTAATTGGTACTTTTCTTTCATATTTAACATCCATAATTACCTCCGAATGATTTAGAAAAAAAGCCTAGCATATTTAGCTAAGCTTATTTCCTATATAATTCTTTCCATAACTTTTCATATTCAAGTGCGTGATTTACTCTATCTTCAGATGTTTTTGGATCTAATTCTTTAACTATTTTTCCTGGAATTCCCATAACCATAGAATAAGGTGGTATTTTAGTATTTGGTGACACAACAGATCCCGCTGCAATAATTGCACCCTCACCAACTTCTACGTTATCAAGAAGAGTAGCTCCCATTCCAATTAAAGCTTTATCTCCAATTTTACAAGCATGAAGTATACATCCATGACCCACTGTTACATAATCACCAATAATTACTGGCATATCAATATCTAAATGCAAAACACAATTGTCTTGAATATTTGAGTGTTCTCCTATAACAATTTTATCTAAATCTGCTCTTACAGTTGCATTAAACCAAATACTTCCACCTTTTTTTAAAATAACGTTCCCCATAACACTGGCACTTTCAGCAACAAAAGCATCTTCATCAATATCTGGCATGAACCCTGCAATCTCAAAAATTGCCATTTCTTTCCCTCCTTTAGATATTCTTATTTCTTAAATATTTTTTAAAACTTCTTCACATTTATTAAGAGTCTCGTCAATAATATGATCATCATGTTTAATGGATACAAACCAAGATTCAAATTGTGAAGGAGCTATATATATTCCTTTTTCAAGAAGCCCATTGAAAAATTTACTAAAGCGTTCCACATCTGATTTTATCGCAGTATCAAAATTTGTAACTTTATCATCATTAAAGAACATCCCAACCATAGAACCAACTCTGTTAAAACAAGCATTGATATTATGTGCTTCTGTAATTGTCATGAGACCCTCTTCAAGCCTTGCTGATTGTTTTTCTAGAATTTCATAAGCATTTGAATTTTTCAATTTTTTCAAAGCTGCTAATCCTGCACTCATTGCCAATGGATTACCAGATAAGGTTCCTGCTTGATACATCGGACCAAGAGGTGCTACAAGTTCCATTATTTCTCTTTTACCACCATAAGCTCCAACTGGAAGACCACCGCCAATAATTTTTCCAAGAGTTGTTAGATCAGGTTCTATATCAAATAAAATTTGAGCTCCTCCCCAGGCTACTCTAAAACCACTCATTACTTCATCAAAAATTAAAACTGTACCTTCTTCTGTACAAATATTTCTTAATTCTTGTAAAAATTTTAAATCACCGGGAACAACACCCATATTTCCAGCAACGGGTTCAATAATTACTCCTGCAATTTGACCTTTATTATTACGAAAGATTTCTTTAAGATTTTCTAAATCATTATATCTTCCTGTAATAGTTCCTGAAGCGATATCTAAGGGAACACCTGGACTAGAAGGTACACCCAATGTTAAAGCTCCTGAGCCAGCTTTTATTAAAAGAGAATCAGAATGGCCATGATAACATCCTTCAAACTTTAGAATCTTATCCCTCTTAGTATATGCTCTAGCTAGTCTCAAGGCACTCATAGTGGCTTCGGTACCTGAGTTTACCATTCTAACCATATCCATAGCGGGAAAAGCATCAGTTATTAATTCCGCAATCTCTGTTTCTAGTTCTGTTGGTGCACCAAAACTTGTTCCTGTCTCTATACTTTTATAAAGTGCTTTTACTATATCTGGATCTGAGTGACCCAAAATCAAAGGCCCCCAAGAAAGAACATAATCGATGTATTTATTTCCATCAATATCTTCCATGAATGGACCATATCCTTTTCTAATAAAAACTGGTTCTCTACCTACAGATTTAAAAGCCCTTACCGGACTATTAACTCCTCCCGGAATTACTTTAAGTGCTTTTTTAAAAGCATCTTGCGAATTATTAAAAATCATTCTATTTACACTCCTGTTTTTCTAGTAAAAAGGCTCACTTTTTAAATGAGCCTTGAAACTTGAATTACCATTTATTTATTAAAATTAAACAATCTAAACATTTAATCTGGAATCAATTGCTGCTGCAATAATTTTTGCTCCAGTTAAAATAGCGTCTTTATTATATACCATTTCAACATTATGCAGACCCGGTGTTAAATCAGCACCTAAACCAATGTAGGCTGTTTTGATATTTCCTTTTGTACTGTAATAATGGAAATCTTCACCACCCGGTGTAATAATAGGATCCATTGCTTCTCCAAGAACCTTTACAATTGCCTCTTTAGTTCTGCTTACAACTTCCATATCATGAGCAGCTCCCGGAACACCTCCGCGATGCTCAACTTCAGCCTCAGCTCCTACTGTTTTTGCTCCATTTATAATAGCTTGTTTGGTTTTCTCAATCAATTCAGTCATAGCCTCATTAGTTTGAGCCCTCATATCAAAAACCATTTCTGCTTTATCTGGAATTATATTTGGCGCCGAACCTCCGGCAATAAACTTAGTAGTCTTTACAGAATAAGGAACTGAAGGGTTTAATTTAATTGCATTTATAGCATTTACAATTGCAGCCCCAGCATCAATTGCATTTATACCAAGATGTGGTCTTGCTCCATGAGAATTTAGCCCTTTAATGGTAGCATTCATAAAACCTGAAGCACCATGTGACAGAGCAGGAGTAGCTTGATTTAATGTTGCTTCTTGAATTGGACGAAGATGAATTCCTACCATCTCATCAATATCATTTAAAAGACCACTTTCAAGCATTGCTTCAGCCCCACCAAGAACCTCTTCGGCTGGTTGAAATACCATCTTAAGAGTGCCCTTTTGAATTCCTTTTTTCGCAATAGCAAGAGCTGCAGCTAAAGCCATAGTACTATTCGTATCATGAGCGCAGGCATGCACAGCTTTTTCCGTTCCTTCTATATTGAACATTAAAGCATCCATATCTGCTCTTACAGCATAAACAATTCCATCTTCTATTCCTTTTAAAACTGCTACTATTCCAGTAGTATTATTCACATTGGCTGTAACTTCAAAACCAGCTTCTTCAAGTTTACCTTTTATAAACTCTGATGTTTTATATTCTTCCCAACTTTTTTCTGGAATACTATGAAGATGATTATATATTGAATATATTTCATCTTTTTGTGATTCTACAATTTCTAAAATATCCATAGTCTTGCCCTCCTATATTTATAAATAATAGAGATCAGACAAAAAATCTCATAACAAACATTGATAAAAACGCATTTAAAATACAAATACCAAACAGGATTCCATAGTGTCTGCTTTCAACTTCTGCAGCACCTAACAAACGTCCAGCATATTGAATCTGAGCTCCCATTAAGAATATTGCTGGTGTTAAAATTGCGACTTGTCCACCATCAATTACTCCTTGGGTAAAAAGACTTACTGCTACACCAACACCGCCACCCATTGATAGCCATGCCCCCATTAATACTGTTGCGGCCTCTCCTGGTAAACCAAAAATAGCCATAACAGGTCCAAAAACTGTTCCTAAAATATCTAAAATTCCTGTAATTTTAAGTGCATGAATTATTACAAACGCCATCATAACGTTTGGCATTACACTTGAAATACCTATATTCCATCCCTTGCGGGCTCCTTCAACAAAAACATCTGTGATCATTTTTTTCTCTTTAATTTCCATATATATCCTCCTGAATTATGTCTTAAATTACTATTGTTTTTTTGAAGCAGCTTTTAAATAAAAACGCATTAAATTAGCACCAAAAACTTTAAAAATCATTATTACAACGAAAGGTACGATCAAAGGAACAGTAACAGCCATACTACCATCAGCAGCTGTCAAAGCAAATAAAGCAGCACCTGTTGCAAAATAGTTTGTTATAGTTCCTCCTGCGGTAAATTGAAAAGCCGCAAAAATACTACGTTCTTCATTTGTAATCTCATTTTCATCGTATAACAATTTTGTCATACCGGCTCCAGCATCTGTACTTTGAAGACTAGCTATTAAAGCTAATCCAGTACTGCCCGGAATACCTAATAATGGTCTTAATAATGGTGTAAGTAATTGTCTTGCTGCATCTAGAGCACCAAGATATTCAACAACAGCAACTATTGCAAGTGCAAACATAACAGTAGGAATAAGGTTTAAGGCAAATAAAAATCCATCTTTTGCACCATATCCACCAGTACCTCTAAAGGTAAAGGCTTTACCACCTTCTCCAATAATTTTACCGTAATCACCATTTAATACTGTAAAATCTAAAACTCCAAGCCAGCCTGATGCTTTTGCAAAAAACCCTGAAAAGAATACTATTGCAAAAATTAAAGAAAGATAAGCAACTATGCCAACTTTTTTTTGTTCTTTTTTTTCATTCATAAATTTAGCCTCCATTTTACTTTATGTTTTTTATTTTTCCTTCATCCACGTTAATAGGTCTTTTGCATGATAGGTAATTATCATGTCTGCCCCTGCTCTTTTAAAACCAAGCATTAATTCCATAACAATTTTTTTCTCATCAATCCAGCCTTTTTCAGATGCTGCTTTAACCATTGAATATTCGCCGCTTACGTTATAACAACAAATAGGTAAATCAAAATTTTCTTCGAAATCTTTGATAATATCCATATAAGCCATGGCAGGCTTGACCATTAAAATATCTGCTCCTTCTTCCAAGTCCAGCTGTCCCTCAAGAAGAGCTTCTTTGGAAGATCCAGAAGGATCCATTTGATAATTTTTTCTGTCTCCGTATTGAGGTGCTGACTCAGCAGCATCTCTAAAGGGACCGTAAAAAGCTGAAGCATATTTTGCAGAATAACTCATTAGAATAACATCTTGAAACCCTGAATCATCCAAAGCTTCTCTAATCACTCCAATTCTTCCATCCATCATATCAGAAGGTGCAACAATATCTGCCCCTGCATTGGCATGACTAACTGCTATTCTTGCAAGATAACTTAAAGTGCGATCATTTGAAACATTATTATTTTCAATAATTCCACAATGGCCATGACTTGTGTACTCACACATACAAACATCTGTAATAACAATCAATTCGGGAAATTTTTTCTTAATTTCTCTTATACCTTTTTGGACAATTCCATTCTCATCATATGCTCCTGATCCCATATCATCCTTCTCATTTGGAATGCCAAAAAGAAGTATAGACTTTAGGCCAAGTTTTATTAAATTTTCTATTTCTATTAGAGATCTATCAATAGAAAATTGAGAAATTCCAGGCATTGATTTTACAGGATTTTCTGTATTTGTACCTTCAACTAAAAACATTGGATAGATAAGATCTTCAGGAAATAATCTGATTTTCTTAAACATATCTCTTATGTTTTGATTCTTACGATATCTTCTCATTCTAGTTACAGGAAAAATCATTTGGATATACCTTCTTTACAAATTATTTTTTATAATTTCTATCAAGCCATCAATAGTATAATCATTAGCTATCATATCTGGAGTCAGTCCGTTGTCAGCTGCTGTGGCTGCAGTAACTGGTCCAATACAAGCTATTTTGACTCCATCAAGAAGTCTATCTCTTTCTTCAGATTGGTCAAAAATTTTAAGAAAATTTGTTACTGTGGATGAAGATGTAAACGTTATTAAGTGAATCATTTTCTCTTCTAGTTTATCTAATAATTCTTCTTGATCCCTGTTTTCTGGAAGGGTTTTATATGCTACAACTTCTTTAACATTCATCCCCATTTGAATCATGGTTTCCACTAATACAGGT
The DNA here is from genome assembly GCA_964574445.1 of uncultured Eubacteriales bacterium. Taxonomy (GTDB): domain Bacteria; phylum Bacillota; class Peptococcia; order Peptococcales; family SKKY01; genus SKKY01. Next base: position 29,776 of record CAZNNQ010000009.1, on the reverse strand, counting down.
CTTGCAAGATCAGCCCTTGGAAGAAGAATTTTATCTCCTTTATTAAGAAGGGGAGAAAGACCTTCAATTACTTTTTCAGCTACAAATTTTTCTGGCATATAGTCTACAATAAGTCCTTTTTCTTCTAAGCTTTTTTTTGTAACGGGACCGATAGCACATATTTTTACATTTCCTAAAGTTCGGATATCTTTATTTAGTTCCTTCATTCTTTTAAAGAAGAACTTTACTCCATTAACACTTGTAAAAATAAGCCAGTTATAAGATGCTACATTTTTTATGGATTCATCAAGTTCAACCTTATCTTCAACTTCCGCAATTTTTATAGTTGGAAATTCGAAAGCTTCTCCTCCTAAAGATTCAATTCTTTTAGATAATTCAGAAGCTTGCTCTCTAGCTCTTGTAACAAGGATTCTTTTTCCGAAAAATGGTTTATTCTCAAACCAATTTAATTTTTCTCTCAACTTTACAACCTCACCAACAATGATAATCGCTGGAGAAGAAATGCCTTCTTTTTTTACAATTTCTTCAATTGTGGTTAAAGTTCCCGTTACAGTTCTCTGCTCAGGACGAGTTCCCCACTGGATTAAAGCTATAGGAGTATCAGGAGATTTTCCCTTTGATACTAGTTCTTTTGTAATTTTTCCAAGGTTTGACACACCCATTAAAAAAATCAATGTACTTTCATCTTTGCCTAAAATTTCCCAGTCAATCTGGCTTTCATCCTTTGTAGGATCTTCGTGGCCAGTAATTATTTTAAAACTCGAGGTTGCAGTTCGATGAGTAACTGGAATACCAGCATAGGCTGGTACCGCAATAGCAGAAGTGATTCCAGGAACTATTTCAAATTCGATCCCATCTTCAAGTAATTCCTCAGCTTCTTCACCACCTCTTCCAAAAACAAAAGGATCTCCTCCTTTTAGACGAGCAACATTTTTACCTTCATTAGCTTTATCTACAAGCAACTGATTAATTTTATCTTGACTTAATGTGTGTTGATTAGATTTTTTGCCAACATATACCAACTCAGCATCTTCTTTGGCAAAACTTAATAATCTAGGATTTGCAAGCCTATCATATACAACAACATCAGCATCTTGAATTGCTTCTATTGCTTTTAGTGTTATTAGTTTTACATCTCCCGGTCCAGCACCAATTAAATATACTTTCCCTTTTTTCATTTTATTTAATGTCCCCCAGTCTTATCTCACTTAATATTTTCCCAGCACCTTTATTTCTAAGAAGTGAGGCTAACTCTTTTCCTAATTCTTCCGGTTGATCAACTTTGCCTACTAGAGAATCTCTAATTAATTCTTTTCCATCAAGACTGGCAACTAAAGCTTCTAAAATTAATTGATCATTTTCTATTCTTGCTTGGGCCCCAATAGGAATTTGACAACCACCTTCAAAATCTCTTAGAAGAGATCTTTCTGCTCTTATAGATAATTCTGTTTCAAGATCATTAATTGAACTTATAAGATTCTCAATAAATGGGTCTTCTTCTCTTATTTCAATTGCTAAAGAACCCTGCCCAACGGCAGGTAAACAAGTTGAAAAATCAAGAAAATCTTGTATATGTTCTTCTAAACCCAGCCGTTCAAGGCCAGCAGCAGCTAAAATTATTCCATCAAGATTTTGTTCAACCATTCTCTTTAATCTTGTTTGCAAGTTTCCTCGGATATCAACTAGAGTTAAATCAGGACGATAATTTAATAATTGTGCTCTCCTTCTTAAACTACTGGTTCCTATTACAGCTCCTTTATGTAAATCATAAAAACTAATGTTTTTAGCTGAAACGAAGACATCCTTTGAATTGTGTCTTTTTGTCATTGCTCCTAATTTTAATCCCTCGGGTAACTTTGTCGGCATATCTTTAACACTATGTACTGCAAAATCTATTTCCTTATTAAACAAAGCAACTTCTAGTTCTTTAGTAAAAAGACCCTTATCACCAATCTTGGCTAAGGGTACATCAAGAATTTTATCTCCTTTGGTACTAATAGGTATAACTAAAAAATCTATATCCGGGTTTTTTAACTGAAGAAGTTCAATAACGTGTTCTGTTTGCCACATTGCCAATGCACTTTTTCGTGTTCCTACTTTAATTTGCTGCTTTTTCTTCATCTTCAAAAATACTCCCATCTAAGCTTATTTCTAAATTATCTAATTCAAACAATTTTTTTAATACATATGCTGAAAGCATTCCATCTTTAACGTCAATATCTTTAATATTTTCACTAGCTGAATGCAAGAATGTATTTATTATATTACTAGCCATTGTTTCAATAACATGTTTTTCTCTTTCAGAAACATCTCCAAGTCTACGATAGGCCTTTTTTAGTTCTTTTTCTTTTATGATTTCTGCTTTCTCTCGTAGATCTACTATAACTGGCACAACCGCAAGACTTTCTTTCCATTTAATAAATTTCCTAGATTCACTATGGATAATTATTCTTGCTTTTTCGGCTTCAATAATTCTTTTTTTAATATTTCCTTCAACCTCAGCATTTATTACGTCTAGGTTTATTAAATAGGCCTTTTTAAAGGATGAAATCTTATCATCAATGTCCCTTGGAACAGCAAGATCCATAAATACCACTTCATCTGTTCTTTGAGCCATTACTTCTTTAATATCCTCACTTTTCAATATTAATTCTGGAGAAGATGTTGAAGAAACAACAAGATTTACTTCCTTCACCAAATTTACTAAATCAACAAATGATCTTGCTTTGCATTTATATTTTTTTGCCATTTTCTCAGCTTTTTCAAATGTTCTATTTATAATTGTTATATCTTTAATCCCATTAGAGATAAGATATTTTAATGCAAGCTCACTATTTGCACCAGCGCCTATTAATAAAACCTTAGAATCTACAAAGTTTTTTATTCTCTTTTTTGAAAGATCGATAGCTGTTGTGCTTACAGATACAGGCCTTCTATCTAAAAAAGTATTATTTCTTACTAATTTACTTGTCATTATGGAATGTTGAAAAAGTTTATTTAACAAATTGTTTGTTAAATAATTTTCTTTTGCTTCTCTATATGCCTCTTGAACCTGCCCAAGAATTTGAGTTTCACCAAGAACCATTGAATCTAGCCCCGCGGTAACTGCAAATAAATGGCGAACAAGATCCCCATCTTTTTTATAGTAAATATGCTGACTTAAATTATCAAAGGAATGCCCTGAATATGTAGCTATTAATTTTTTTATTTCAATCTTAGCATTATGAAAATTAGTTACTGAGAAATAAAACTCCGTTCTGTTGCATGTTGAAATAATAACAGCCCCGTCAATATCTGGACTATTTTTTATATCTTTATAAAAACTATCTTTGTCATTTTCAGACATGCTCATACATTCTCGTACAGCAACAGTTGCAGTTTTATGGTTTAGTCCATATAAGATAAGACGCATTCTTCCATCCTTCTCCTTACTTCATCAATATTTCCTTTATTTAATTCTTCAATTACATCGAAATTAGATATTTCACGGAGTGCATCACTTCTTTTATTTTGATCAGAAATTTTTTCTTTTGCTAAATCTCTCATTTCAAAAAGAAGGTCAATAAAAATTGCATATTCTACAGAATATAGTTGATCTATTTCCCTCATAAGTCTTGCAGCTAATGCTGGAGCTTTACCATTTGTTGAGACAGCAATTGTTAGATCACCTCTCCTAACAATACTGTTAACAAGAAAGTTACTTTCATCTCTGGCATCTACAACATTCACAAGAATATTATTGTCATTACAAAAATTCGAAATTAATTCGTTAACCGTTCTGTCATCTGTGGCTGCAATAACCATAAAAGCATCTTGAATCTTTTCTTCACTATATTCTATTTGAGAATATTTAACTTTCCGCTCATCCATATATCTAGCAAAACCAGATTCTATTTCCGAAGCATAAACCTCAAGGTTACATTTTGTTTTAAGCAAGTCTTTGACTTTCCTTTGGGCGACATTGCCACCACCAATGACAACAACCTTTTTTCCCATTAAACTTATGCTTACAGGGTAATTAAAATCCATATCAAAAATTCCTCTCATATAAAGAATCAGTAATTCTTATAAGTTCTTTTTTTACTGGACTTTCAGGAAAACTATTCAAGTAAGATTTAGCTTTTTCAGAATATCTGTATGCTATTTCTTTTGCTTTCATAATTCCTTTTTTTTCTTTAATTATTTCAATTCCTCTTTCTAAACTATTATATTCATTAAATCTATTAATTATAATAGATTCTAATTCCAAAGATCTTTTGTCTTTGTCCTTTAAGGATATAAGAACGGGAAGATTTACATGTCCATTTAAAAGATCCTCACCCTTGGTCTTTTTGGTGTTGGTATTCTCTTCAATATCTAGAATGTCATCGATAATTTGAAATGCCATCCCAAGATTATATCCAAAATTATACATGTTTTTTACTTTCTCTGGAGATTTGTTTGCAGCCATTGCCCCAACTTGACAACTTAATGCAAGTAAGAGAGCTGTTTTACCCCTAATTCTTCTAAGGTAGTCTCTAATTGTTTGTTTAGTATTAAACAAAGCGAGATGTTGCAACAATTCACCTTCAACAATTTTCAAAGCAGAATCCGCCATAACCTTAGCAATTTCTAAGTTTTTTTCTGGTTCAATTAGTTCAAGGGCTTCAGCAAAAAGATAGTTCCCTGCGTAAAGGGCCCAGGAATTACCATATTTGGCGTTTAGAGTTGGTTTTCCTCTTCTTTCTAAGGCATGATCTATTATATCATCATGAATCAAAGTTGACATATGGATTATCTCAATAGCAGAAGCAAATTTTAAAAGATTCTTTCTATTATCTCCAAACAACTCTCCACTTAGAAAGACAAAAGCTGGGCGAATTCTCTTTCCACCCGCATTTAGTATATCTATGAAATTATATCTTAATCTATAATCAGATGTTTCAAATCTTTTCTGAATATAGTTTTCCACTTCTTTTATTTCATCCTGTAAAAGAGGAGTATAAAGTTTATTGTTCACTTGTTAACCCCTCCATTGAATATATAATATTTTTTATTGTTCTAAACATTTTTTCATTGTTCTGATTTTTATAATAATTAATTATACTGTTTTTTTCATTTAAAAATTTTTCTCTGTCTTCTTTTATATATATTATATATAAATCTGAAAGTTTTAATGCAATTTCCATAATTTCATCATTATCTTCAGCAATTATTTCCATAACTATTTTAGATATTTGTTTATACTTATATTCAGTTACTTCATTTTCTTTAAAAATTCCATCAATAAACATAATTCTTTTCTTAGATATATTTTTAATATAATTAATAAATTTAGAAATATTATTTATATGCACACTTCTGGTTATCTTTTTAAATACCCCTGAATAAATATGATCCCCTTCAAGTATTACTAAGTTATTTACATCTTCATCCTCAAGTATCTTCTCGTGAATTTCAATACTAAAATAAAGTAAATGAGAAAGCAAAGCAAGTTCTTTGGCGTCATCTTCAGAATAACCTGTATAATTAGCCATATTAAGAATTAAACCAGGATAAAATAAAGATTTTATTTGTTTTTCATTAAGTTTTCTGAAAAAATCCAGTTCTTTAAAAACCATATTTTTTTTGCTTTTTTCAAAGATTTCATTCAGATTATTCAATGGGATTCTTCCTTTTTATAATTTATTTACAATATCTTATCATTATAATATAACAGATAAAAAAATTACAGAGGAAGTTATGCCTCTGTAAATAATATAATATTTATTTAAATATTTCTTGATCCTGGTTTATATGCCTTTGAACCTTCTTTACACATTGGGCATTCTTCTTCTTTATATACTGGGATGTCTAATTTCAACAAACTTTTAAAAGGCACTTTAATTTTAAGAGTATCTTTAGATGATCGATCAATTATTGATCCAGCTCCAACTACTTCACCACCAAGAGTTGTTAATAGATCTGCAACTTCTTGAGTTGATCCACCTGTTGTTATCACATCTTCAATAACAAGAATTCTCTGGTTCTTTTCTATTTGGAACCCTCTTCTTAATGTCATCTCTCCATCTTCTCTTTCGGCGAAAATACTAGGTACCCCAAGAGCTCTTGCAACTTCATAGGCAATAATGATCCCTCCAATTGCAGGTCCTACAACAAGGTCAATTTTTTCGTTTTTAAATTTTTCTGCTAAAGCTTTAGCAACTATCTCAGCTTTATCCGGAAATCTTAATAACATTGCACATTGAACATATTGAGCACTATGCATTCCAGAGGTTAACTTAAAATGTCCTTTTTTTAAGGCATCCGTTTCTTCAAGAATATCCATTAACTCTTTATCAGTAAGCATTTGTAATATACTCCTTCTATTATTTATTTAAGTTCTTCTAAAATCATTATAGCTGCTTTTACAGGATCTTCATTACCTGTTATTGGACGCCCCACTACAATATAATCTGCAAGATTTTCTTTAGCCTGAGCAGGTGTAACTATTCTTTTTTGATCTTGACTTGCTGCCCATAGAGGTCTTACCCCAGGGCAAACAGTAAGAAAATCATCGCCGAAGGCATTTTTTATGCTTTTTGATTCAAGGGCTGAACAAACAACTCCATCCATCCCTGTTTCTTGAGAAATTTTTGCAAGTTGCAGGGCTGATTCGTTGATGGGTTTTTTAAATCCAACCTCTTCAAATCCCTCTTCATCAAAACTTGTTAAAACTGTTACAGCTATAAGTAAGGGAGGTATAACCCCATTTTTAATTGCTTCATGATTTACAGCATCCACAGTCATTTTTTGCATTTCTCTTCCACCGGAAGCGTGAACATTAAACATTTCAACTTCTAAATCAGCTGCCCATTTCGCTGCCTGAGCAACAGTATTGGGGATATCATGAAATTTTAAATCCAAAAATATTTTTTTGTTTTCTTTTTTTAAAAATTCTAAAATTCCTCCTTTAGAATTTAAAAAAAGTTCTAGTCCAACTTTATAAAAATCTACAGTATCACCTAAACTATATACCATTTCTTCCGCTCTTTTTGGATCTGTATAATCAAGAGCAACTATTATTTTTGACATTTTTCTCCCCCTTCCAAGCAAGACCAACTATCTCAGAAACAGATTGGAACCCATTATCAAGACAGTATTTTTTTATTCCATCAATAATTTCTAGAGATCTTTGAGGTTCCCTGAAATTTATCGTCCCTGTCATAATTCCACTTGCACCAGCTAACAAAAATTCAAGAGCATCTCTTGTGTCACTAATTCCGCCCATTCCTATAATGGGGATTTTAACCTTTTGAGCTGTTTGATAAACCATCCTTAAAGCAACTGGCTTTATTGCAGGTCCTGAAAGTCCTCCGATAATATTACCAAGAATAGGTTTTCTTTTATTAACATCAATTCCCATTCCAATAAGTGTATTTATCATAGAAAGTGCATCCGCACCTTCTGCTTCTGCTGCTATAGCAAATTCAGTAATATCTGTAACATTAGGGCTAAGCTTAATTATAACTGGCTTAGATGTTTTTTCTTTTACTAAAGCAGTCACTTTTCTTACCATATTTATATCCGTACCAAAAGCAATTCCTCCTGCTTTTACATTAGGACAAGATATGTTAACTTCTAAAGCAGCAACATCTTTCTGATCATCTAAAATTTTTGCCATTTCTCCATATTCTTCTAAATTTGCACCAGAAATATTGGCAATAATTTGTGTTCCAAGCTTTGCGGCTTCTGGAAGATAGTCTTTAATAAAGCTTTCAACTCCAGGATTTTCTAAACCTATTGAATTAAGCATTCCAGCAGGGGTTTCGTACAATCTTTCTCCAGGATTTCCCATTTTTGGTTTTAAACTTAAACCTTTTGTGGCAATTCCTCCAAGTTTACTAACATCAATTAACTTAGCATATTCTAATCCAAAACCGTAGGTTCCTGAGGCTGTAAGTACTGTATTTTTAAATTCAATTTCTCCAATTTTAAATCCAGCATTAAATCCAGTCATCCAAGACCACCTCCTCAGCCCAGAATACCGGTCCATCTACACAAGCTTTAAGATATGGCTTCCCTTCTTCTGCTGGAACCACTGTACACCCTAGGCATACTCCTATTCCACAGGCCATTCTGGTTTCGAGAGAAACCTGACATTTAATATTATATTGAGCAGCAATTTCTTTTATCTTACTCATCATTATATTTGGTCCACAGGCATATATTATTTCCGGCTTAAAAGACTCAATAATTTCAGGTAAATTATTGGTTATATATCCCTTAAAGCCCACGCTACCATCCTCAGTAGCAACTTTTACTTCTTTACATGAATTATTAAAGCAAATTACATTTTTCAAGCTTACCTCATCTCTTGTACCTAGAGCAAGAAATACCTCATTGTTCTTTTTTTCAAGCTCTTCTGCAAGGAGTAACAAAGGTGCCTGTCCTAATCCTCCACCAACAAGCAATGCCTTTGAATCTTTTAAAGTAAGATCAAATCCATTTCCAAGAGGACCAAGGATATTTAAAACATCGCCTGGTTTTGTTCTTTTTAATATTTCAGTTCCTTTACCTAAAACTTGATAATATAGCTTTAGATGACCTTTTTCTCTATCTACAGTGTGTATGCTAATTGGTCTTCTGAGTACCGGATCAATTACATCTGAAACTTTTAACTGAACAAACTGTCCTGCTTTACCTTCCAGAGCAATTTTTTCCGTTTGCAAAGTCAGGATATAATCTTTGTCGTTTATTTTTTCATGACTTATTACAATGCAATCTTCAAGATACAAGGGCCATCATCCTTTCTATTTCTTTTAGTTATAGTCCTGAAGAGCTTTCACATGTGACATAGACTCTAAAACATTTAGTACCGCTTGAGCCAAGTCTAGTGAGGTTAGACAAGGAATATTAAACTCTACAGCAGCTCTTCTAATTCTGAAACCATCTCTCTCTGGTAACTTACCTTTTGTAAGAGTATTTATAACAAAAGCTATCTCACCATTTTTTATTACATCCTCTACGTTCGGTGTACCTTCTTTTATTTTTTTAACATTTTCCGCTTTTATGCCATTTTCATTCAAATATATTGAAGTCCCAGAAGTGGCTTTAATATTAAAGCCAATATTATAAAATCTCCTTATTAGTTCAAGGGCCTCTTTTTTATCTTTGTCGGATATTGTTACAAGAATTGAACCGTTTCTGCTGAAATTATATCCCGCACCAATTAAAGCCTTATAAAGTGCTTTATTCGGATCAATATCAACGCCTAGAACTTCTCCAGTTGACTTCATTTCTGGCCCAAGAGATGTTTCTACGTCAATTAGTTTACTAAAGGAAAATACCGGCATTTTAACTGCAGTAAGTTTTTTCTTTTTTTGTAATCCATATTCAAATCCCATATCTGGTAATTTCTCTCCAAATATAGCTCTTGTCGCTAATGAAACCATTGGGATATCTGTTACTTTGCTTAAATATGGAACTGTCCGGCTAGATCTTGGATTAACTTCAATAACATATATTTCCCCTTTATGAATTAAATATTGGACATTCATTAACCCTATTGTTTTGATTCTCAATGCCATTTTCTTTGTATATTCATAAAGTTTCTCTTCTATTTCTTCATTAAGAGAAAATGGTGGATACATTGCAGTACTATCCCCAGAATGAACACCAGCTCTTTCAACGTGTTCCATAATACCTGGGATAACAATTCCCTCTCCATCACAAATAGCATCAACTTCTAATTCTTTACCTATCAAATATTGATCGACAAGAACTGGGTGTTCTTTGGAGACCTTTACTGCTGATTTCATATATTCCTCTAATTCATCCAGATTGTAAACTATTTCCATTGCCCTACCACCAAGTACATAGGAAGGTCTTACCAGAAGAGGGAAACCAAGATCTTTTGCTGCCAACAATGCTTCCTCTATAGACTTTACTGTCTTACCTTTAGGGCGAGGAATTTCAAGCTCTTCTAAAATCGCATCAAACTTTTCTCTGTCTTCTGCATCATCAATATTTTCCACTGCAGTTCCAAGAATTTTAACACCTCTATCTAGTAATGGCTTAGCAAGATTGATTGCCGTCTGGCCTCCGAATTGAACAATAACACCCTCAGGTTTTTCAGCATCAATAATATTCATTACATCTTCCTCTGTAAGAGGTTCAAAAAACAGACGATCAGAAGTATCAAAATCTGTACTAACTGTTTCTGGATTATTATTTATTACCACTGATTCATATCCTGCTTCTTTTAAAGCCCAAGCTGAATGTACACAACAATAGTCGAACTCGATGCCCTGTCCGATTCTGATAGGACCCGATCCAAGAACAACTACTTTTTTTCTATCTGATTTAATTAATTCATCAGTTTCATTCCATCCAGAATAATAATATGGTGTTACCGCCTCAAATTCTCCAGCACAGGTATCTACCATTTTAAAGCAGGGCTTAATTTCTGACTTCTCTCTTATTTTGCGAACTTCTTCTTCAGTCATTTTCCAGGAAGTTCCTATTTGTTCATCAGTAAAACCCTTCTCTTTAGCTTTTATTAATAATTCTATATTACCTGGATTCTTTGGCAGAATTTCCATTTCAAAATTAACCAGTTTTTTAAGGATATCCAGGAAAAATAAATCAATCTTTGTAATTTCATTAATTCTTTCTGATGTATATCCTCTTCTTAAGGCTTCACCAAGAGCATACATTCTCTGGTCATCAACAAAGCGAAGTTTATTATCAAGCTCTTCTTCGTTGAGATTTCTGAAGAGGTCAGAAAGAAAATATTTTTCATCAAGCTCAAGGCTTCTGATTCCCTTTTGCCATGCTATTTCAAAAGTTCTTCCGATAGACATTATCTCTCCCGTTGCCTTCATTTGAGAGCCAAGTCTTCTATTTCCATCTTTAAACTTATCAAAAGGCCAGCGAGGAATTTTTACAACTACATAGTCGATGGATGGTTCAAAGGCACATTTAGTTTTTCCCGTTACATTGTTTTCAATTTCTTCAAGTTGATAACCCAAGGCAATTTTTGATGCTACTTTAGCAATTGGATACCCAGTTGCTTTTGACGCTAAGGCTGAAGAGCGGGAAACCCTAGGGTTTACTTCAATTACTATATATTCCATTTTATCTGGATTTAAAGCAAACTGAACGTTACATCCACCTTCAATACCTAATGATCTGATTATATTTATAGATGCAGTTCTCAGCATTTGGTTTTCTACGTCTGTTAAGGTTTGCACCGGAGCTACAACAATACTGTCCCCAGTGTGAACTCCAACAGGATCCACATTTTCCATATTACAAATTATGATACATGTATCATTCTTATCTCTCATTACTTCATATTCAATTTCTTTCCAGCCAGCAACACTTTTTTCTATCAGCACCTGATCTATTGCACTATAACGAAGTCCCTTTTTTGTTATTGCCATTAACTGTTCTTCGTTTTCCGCTACTCCGCCACCTGCTCCTCCAAGAGTATAGGCTGGTCTGATTATTACAGGATAGCCAATTCTTCTGGCAGAAAGAACTGCATCCTCTATTGTTCCAACAATATCACTGTCTGGAATAGGTTCATTTATTTCCTGCATTAGTTTTTTAAATAAATCTCTGTCTTCTGCTTTTTTTATTGCATCAAGACTTGTTCCTAAAAGACGTACTCCAGCCTTTTCAAGAATACCTGCCTCTGCAAGCTCCTTGGCTAGGTTTAGACCAACCTGACCCCCAAGAGTTGGAAGCAGGCCGTCTGGCTTTTCTTTGTATATAATTTCTTCAAGGATATCTATAGTAAGAGGCTCAATATATACTCTGTCTGCCATATTTCCGTCTGTCATAATTGTAGCCGGGTTACTGTTTACAAGAACTACTTCTATTCCCTCTTCTCTCAAAGCACGACAGGCCTGAGTTCCAGCATAATCAAATTCCGCAGCCTGGCCAATCACTATTGGACCAGACCCTATAACCATTACTTTCTTTATCGATGTATCTATAGGCAAATTATTTCACTCCTTTTTATCTTTCGTGTTCTATAACCTGTTTAATAAAATCTTCAAAGAAATATGATGAATCTCTTGGTCCAGGTGCTGATTCAGGATGATATTGAACGCTTGAAAATGGAAGTTCTTTATGTCTAATCCCTTCAACTGTATCATCATGAAGATTTATGTGAGTTATTTCTACATTTTCTGGGATTGTGTTTTTATCTACTGCATATCCGTGGTTCTGTGAAGTTATATATACTTTACCAGTCAGTAAGTCTTTTACAGGATGATTTCCACCTCTGTGACCGAATTTTAATTTATATGTTTTTGCACCTAGAGCCATTGCTAAAAGCTGATGACCCATGCAAATTCCAAAGACTGGTATCTTCTGCTCTAAGACTTTTTGAATCTCTGGTATTGTGTAAGATACTCCCTCAGGATCTCCAGGTCCATTTGAAAGCATCAATCCATCAGGCTTATATCCCATGATTTCTTCATAAGTTGCAGTTGCGGGAAGAACAATAATTGTACAGCCGTTTTCCTGTAGTCTTCTAAGAGTATTGTTTTTTACACCATAATCCATAACTACAATTCTTCTTTCTCCTCCGGGGAGAATATATGGATTTTTTGTTGAAACTTCTGCAACCTGATTCTGTCCATCTAAAGGCTTAACCTCCTTTACTCTTTCAAGTAAATTTTCCAGATTCGTTCCATCATTTGAAATAATTGCCTTTAGTGTTCCATAGTAACGAAGATGTCTTGTAACCCCTCTTGTATCTATTCCTGTAAGTCCAGTGACCCCATTTTCTTTTAGGAAAGTTTCCAGAGTATATTTCATTCTGTGATTACTTGGATTTTCCGATAATTCTTTTACTAAAATTCCTTTTGTAAAAACTTTTTTGCTTTCCCAATCAGTGTTATTTGTTCCATAGTTTCCAATTAATGGATATGTGAAATTAATTAGCTCTCCAGAATAAGAAGGATCGGTTAAAATTTCTTGATATCCTGTCATGCTTGTATTAAATACCAATTCACCTTCTACGGTTCCAATATTACCAATAGGGTTTCCTTCAAAAAATGTTCCATCTTCAAGTACAAGATATCCTTTATTGTTCTTCAATTACTTCACCATCTTTCATCACAATTTTGCCAGAAAAAACTGTCATAACTGGCCAACCTTTAAAACTTTTTCCGTGAAAAGGTGTGTTTTTCCCCTTTGAATAGAAGTTGCTTTTATCTACTGTTTTAACTAATTCAGGATCTATTATAGTAAAATCTGCTATATTACCTGGAGCTATTTTTTGTTCTGGTAGTCCTAAAATTTCTCTTGGTTTTTTTGAAAGCATCTCGGCAATTCTCATAATTGAAATTTTATTTTTATGGTATAGCACATCCATTACAAGAGCTGTGGCTGTTTCTAAGCCAGAAATACCAAAAGCTGCATTACTAAAATCTTTATCTTTATCTTCTAAATCATGAGGAGCATGGTCTGTTGCTATTACGTCAACTATTCCTTCTTCCATGCCTTTAATCAAAGCTTCAATATCTCCGGGAGTCCTAAGGGGTGGATTAACTTTATAATTTGTATCATAAGATTCTACAGCTTCCTCAGTTAAAGAAAAATGATGGGGTGTAACTTCACAAGTGACTTTTAGCCCGTCTTTTTTAGCTTGTCTAATTAATTCCAGTCCTTCTTTTGTTGTCATATGTGAAATATGCATATGTCCATTAGTAAGACCAGCAAGCATTATATTTCTCATCACCATTATATTTTCTGCCTCTTTTGGAATTCCTCCCAAACCGAGTTTTGATGAATAGTATCCCTCATTCATAGATCCATGTCCTGCAAGAGCTGTGTCTTCACAGTGAGCAAAGATTGGCATTTGGAATGCTTTTGCATAATCAAGGGCCCTTCTCATTACCAAGGAGTTCATAACATCTTTGCCATCGTCACTAAGAGCCTTTGCTCCTCTTTTTTTCATCATTCCAATTTCCGCAAGTTCTTTTCCATCTTGGTTTTTAGTTATTGCACCTACAGGATAAATATTTACTAATCCTGTTCGCTGGCCTTTAATAACAAGCATTTCAGTTATCGTATCGTTATCGCATACTGGTTTGGTGTTTGGCATAGGGCAAATACCTGTAAATCCACCTGCAGCTGCTGCCCGAGATCCTGATTCAACATCTTCTTTATATTCTTCACCTGGTTCTCTTAAATGAACGTGGAGATCTACAAAACCTGTGGTTAAAATTTTACCCTTTAAATCAATAACTCCTTCTGTGGATAATGGCGTTATATCTTGTCCCGTTTCAGAAATCTGGCTGCCATTTACTCTGATATCCATTATCTGATCAATTTGTTCAATTGGGTCAATAACCCTGGCATTTTTAAACAGTTTCACTTGGTCTGCCTCCTCCCATGATGTATAAAAGCGCCATTCTAACTGCGACTCCGTTATTAACCTGTTCGCTTATAACTGAGTTAGGAAGTTCAGCTGCTTCATAGCTTATTTCAATTCCCCGATTCATTGGTCCTGGGTGCATAATCAAGCAATCTTTTTTTGCTAATTTTATATTTCGAGTATTTAATCCATAAAAATTTGTATATTCTCTAATTGATGGGAAAAATCCAGAGTCCTGTCTTTCAAGTTGAATTCGAAGCATAATTACTACATCGGCATCTTTTAAGGCTTCTTCTATATCATAAGTAATCTTAGCTCCAAGTTCTGAAGCTTGACTGGGCATTAAGGTTGGAGGTGCACAGAACCATACTTCTGCACCTAATTTATTGAAAATGAGGACATCTGATCTTGCTACTCTTGAATGGAGAATATCTCCAATGATAGCAATCTTCATTCCTTTTATTGATTGTTTATGTTCAAGTATTGTAAATGTATCTAAAAGTGCTTGAGTTGGGTGTTCGTGGCGTCCATCCCCAGCATTAATAACTCTTGCATTAACGCTTTCAGCTAATATTTTATGGGCTCCGCTTTCGTGATGTCGCATGATTATAACATCTGCAGCCATATTGTCTAAGGTTCTTGCAGTATCTCTCATACTTTCACCTTTTTTCACACTACTAGAGGAAGCACTGATATTTACAACATCCGCCCCCATATATTTTCCTGCAAGTTCAAAGGATGTCCTTGTTCTTGTACTGTTTTCATAAAAGAGATTTATAACTGATTTTCCTCTGAGTGTAGGTACTTTTTTAATATCTCTTTTTAATATCTGCTTCATTGATTTAGCATTTTGCATTATTTCATTGATTTCTTCTGCTGAGATATCATTAATACTCAGTAAATCTTTTGATTTTATTCCCAAGATTTTTACCTCCCATAATGATTTTATTGAATAAAAAAAAGTCGGATAAAGAAATCCGACTTGGTTTACACACGTAGCAAAAATTACATCTGGATGGGAAAACCCACCTGATGGTTGCCTTAGTTTCCTTGTCGGTCTCTCTGTACCAATTTAAAGGATATTCAATTTAATTTAGTATACTATTTAATTTTTTATTTTACAATAGTAAATACAAGTTATTTTAACAACTCAAGAGAGTCTTTAAGAGCAGTCCTCATCTCTTCTGGTAAATCTTCTACCTCATCTAATACTTTTTTATATGCTTTTTTATGTGCTGCAATAGAACGACTTTCTGTGTCAAAACATGCATCTACAAGTTCTTCAAAAACACCTGCCATCTCTTTGTTACCAGTTTTATTTAAATAGTCATATAGGGGTAATGAAAATTTATATACATCCTCCATATTTTTAATCTGAATTGCCATTATGCACCACTCCTTTTTTGTATTCTTTTATACCTCCAAATTAAAAGGTTTAAACCTTGTTTAATAGGGTAATGTCTTTTTGAAGGAGCTGAAACAAGATGAATTATGTTTTTATTTCTCCAAACTTCCCAAACAATTATAAGTACTTTTGTGCAAAATTAAAGGCAAATGGAGCCAATGTTCTTGGTATCGGATCAGAGGAATATAATAACCTTGATCCAGAATTAATTGAATCTCTTACTGAATATTATAAAGTAAATGATATGGAAAACTTTGATGAGATGCTTAGAGCCTGTGGCTTTTTTACACACAAATATGGCAGAATTAATCGTATCGAATCCCATAATGAATATTGGCTTGAGCAAGATGCTAAATTAAGAGAAGACTTTAATGTAATTGGATATCGTCCAGATACTTTAGTATCTGCAAAAAGAAAATCAGAAATGAAAAAATTATTTGTTAAAGCTGGAATCCCTGTGGCAAAAGGACATTTGATTTTTTCTGAAAAAGATGGCTTGGATTTTATAGAAAAAAATGGTTTACCTGTATGTATTAAGCCAGATATAGGTGTTGGTGCTGCGGATACTCATAAAATAGAAACTCTATCTGATTTTGATGATTTTATAATTAGTCGGGATATAAAAAATACTGATTACATTATGGAAGAATGGATCCAAGGTGAAATTGTAAGCTTTGACGGTATAACTGATATCGATGGTAATATTGTTTTCTATGGTTCTTTTCATCTTGATACTGGAGTTATGGAAATTATCAGGGATGATTTAGATGTATTTTACTATACCCTAAGGAATCCTGACCTTAAGTTGGTAGAATTCGGGAAAAAAGTTGTTAAAGAATTTAATATTAGAGAACGATTTTTTCATATTGAATTTTTTAAGAAAAATGATGGCGATTATGTTGCTCTCGAATTAAACTCCAGACCACCAGGTGGAATGACTATTGATATGTACAACTTCTCCTTTAGCGGCGACTTATATGATATTTATGCTAAAACAATTCTTGGTAAAAAGCCAAAGGTTCCTCTTGATATACCATATTACACAGCTTTTGTTGGCAGAAAAACTTCTAAAAAATATCTTTATTCCATCGATGAACTAGTTCGCTTGTTTAGGGATATAATTGTGTATCATGGACCTCTGCCCCCATTATTTGCAGAATCTATGGGTGATTATGCTTTTATTTTACGAGATCCTGATTATAAGAATTTAAAGAAAGCTGCTACGGGAATTTTAGAAAGGGCTTGTGATTATGTATAAAAAAGATCGTTCTTTTTTTAGTAAACATTTAAACAGAGAGATGTTCTTCAGAGAGTATGGTCATTCGGGGAAACCTGTAATTGTTTTCCCCAGCTCTGGTGGAAGCTATTATGAGTATGAGGATTTCGGGATGATTGATGCTATTAAACCATTTATAGATGAAGGTTTAATCAGAGTTTACACTCCTGACAGCATCGATCAGGAGAGCTGGATGAATGATATGATTCATCCTTTTGAAAAAGCTAAAAAACACAATCTATATGATTTATATATTGTGGAAGAACTTTGCTCTCTCATTCGCCATGAAACTAAATGGGAAGGCAAATTTGTTTCTACAGGCTGTAGTCTAGGGGCATACCATGCAGTAAATTTCTTCTTAAGGCATCCTGATGTTTTTAATACTGTTATTGCATTAAGTGGTATTTATGATATTCGTTATTTTACAGGAGATGAAATGAACTTTGATGTTTATATAAACTCTCCGACAGATTACTTAAGAAATCTTGATGATCCATGGTATCTTGATAAATACCGAGAAAGTCAGATTGTCTTATGTTCAGGCCAAGGCTCTTGGGAAGAAGATACAATAAAGGATACAACAAAAATGGCTGATCTTTTTAGAGAAAAAAATGTCCCAGCCTGGATTGACTTCTGGGGACATGATGTAAATCACGACTGGGACTGGTGGCGAATACAAATTGCCTACTTCTTTAATAAAATATTAAAAAATCGCTAAGGAAGGGACGCTTCCATTTGGTTCACTTTATCCACAAAAACCATTACTTGTGGATAAAGTGGGTCAGATGGAAGCGTCCCCTCTATCTCGCCTTAACAATTTTAATCTTTCTTTTTCATCCGGGGTTACCTGTCTTGATTCAATTATTTTTTGGATCGCCTTATTATATGTAAATTTTTCTATATTCCTTTTGTTATTTAATATTTCCATAATCTTTTTAGGGTATTTAACATAAGCCATTGAAATCCCCCAGGCGACAGCCATTTTAGCATAATATCCATTGTGATTAACAGAAATATATGAATTTAATAGTTCATCAAGATAGTCTTCATTTATAAAATAATTCAAAGACAATACAGCTGCAAATCTAACTGTGTATTCTCTATCATCCTTAAATAATCCTTTTATATATTCCCAAATCAATTTTTGGTTTTCTTCTATCGATGCAAATTTTAAGCTACTGCAGAAACTATCACAAAGAGACCAATTATCAATTTTTGGTAGAAATTTATCAATTATTTCTAACCTTTTTTTCGGTTCTATATCTACTAAACCTATTATCATTCCCTGAAGCATCTTCTCTTCAAATAATAAGCTTTCTTCTTCTAATAGATAACTTTCCCATTCAAAGTTTTTAATTATTTTTTTAGCTTCCTTCCTTAAAATAGGTATTCTTACCCCTATAATATGATCCTCTTTGACCCCAGGAAGTAGTTTCAGGGAAAATTCTTTGTAATTCTCATCTTTTAGTTTCAACAAGTCTTCCTTTATTTTTTCTCTCACTAATTTCACCTGGCTTCCAGTTATTTTCAAGTTCCAACAAAAATACTTTCTTTTCTAGTCCTCCTCCATATCCAACTAATGAACCATCTGCCCCAATCACTCGGTGACATGGAACAACAATAGAAATAGGATTTTTATTGTTCGCTCCACCTACGGCTCTTGCACCTTTAGGGCTTCCAGCAATCTCTGCAATTTCTTTATAACTTTTTGTTTCTCCATAAGGAATCTCTAATAAAGCCTTCCATACTTTTTTTTGGAATTTCGTCCCTTTATAAAAAACGAGAGGCAAATCAAAAACCTGCCTTTTACCTGAAAAATATTCTAAAAGTTGTGTTTTAGCTTCAATAATTAAATCTGTTTCTTTAACTTCATAATCTTTTTCTACATCTACATCAGAAAAAACTATATCTGATATTTTTCCATCGATTTCACCAATACCAATAACCCCAAAGGGAAAAGAATAAAAGAAAAAACTTTTCATATAAATTACTCCCTCCTTAACAAAATAATTATACCATCTGTTTAATAAAATTTAATAAACAAAAAAGCTCCAGGATTTTAATCTCCCGAAGCTTAATTTTATCTATTATTTACAATCAACAAATTCCATTACTTGATCCACATCTTTATCTCCCCTACCGGAAAGGCTTACAATTATAGTTTTATCTTTATCTAAGTTTTGTGCAAGTTTTATGGCATATGCAACTGCATGAGAGCTCTCAATTGCTGGTATAATACCTTCTGTTTTAGAAAGAACAAAGAATGCATCAAGAGCCTCTTTATCAGTAATTGAAACATATTCTGCTCTTCCAGTTTCTTTATAAAAACTATGTTCAGGACCAACTCCTGGGTAATCAAGTCCAGCTGCTATTGAATAAACTGGAAGTGGCTCACCTTTATCGTCCTGGAGATTATAACACTTAAAACCATGAATAATCCCAATCTTACCGAGGGTTATAGAAGCTGCATGATCGGGAGTATCTAAGCCTTTTCCAGCAGGCTCCACACCTACAAGTTTTACTTCTTTGTCTTCATAAAAAGGGTGGAACATTCCAATTGCATTACTACCTCCACCAACACAAGCTATTGCATAATCCGGAAGTTTTCCTTCAGCTTCAAGAATCTGTTTTCTAGACTCTATACCAATTATACTTTGAAACTCTCTAACCATTGTTGGATATGGATGAGGACCTACTGCAGATCCAAGCATATAAAATGTGTCTTCTGCATTAGCAACATAATCCTCAAGTGCTGCATCTACTGCATCTTTTAAAGTTCTAGTTCCACTCTTTACAGGAACCACTTTTGCCCCTAGGATTTCCATTCTAAAAACATTAAGTTCCTGGCGTTTGATATCTATTTCACCCATATAAACAATACAATCAAGGCCCATTAAGGCACAGACTGTAGCTGTAGCAACTCCATGTTGACCAGCACCTGTTTCTGCAATGATTCTTTTTTTTCCCATTCTCTTAGCTAAAAGCGCTTGCCCAAGGGTATTATTAATCTTATGAGCTCCTGTATGATTTAGGTCTTCTCTTTTTAAATAAATTTTTGCTCCACCAATTTTTTCAGTTAATCTTTCCGCATAATATAGTGGATTAGGGCGTCCTACATACTGCTTATAATAATAATGCAGTTCCTTTTGAAAATCCGGGTCCTCAATATACGTGTAAAAACTCTCCTCCAGCTCTTTAAGCACCTTCCCTAAAGACTCTGGCACATAAGAACCACCAAACTGACCAAAATAACCGTTACTTTTTTCCATTTCTCATCTCTCCTTTTCTCTTCTCATCTCATCTGTTTTTCTTCTATTTAAGGCTGAAGCTAAAACCTCTTTTGATAATAACATAAACTATTTATAAAATAAATATGGGAATAAACTCCCTTTAACAATTTACAGAACATACGTTCTATGATATCCTAATCTAAAGGAAAGGGAATAACATATAGAAAGAAGCCTTTACATGAAAAAAAATTATTTTAATATTGATTATCAAAAACTACCCCGAAGAGATTTGCTCTGCATAGATGTTAAGTCTTTTTTTGCATCTGTAGAAGCAGTAAGGAGAAACCTGCATCCTATGGATGCTTATATTATTGTAATCTCTAATTTTAACCGACCTGGAGCAGTTGTTCTAGCCGCTTCTCCTAAGGTAAAAAAAGAATTTGGCATTACAACAGGATCTCGAAAATTTCAAATTCCAGATAATAAAAAGATTATTCTTACTGAGCCTTCCATGGCCCTGTATTTAGAAAAAAACTTAGAAATTTGTAATATTTTCAGGAGATATGTGAGTGAAGAAGATTTGTGGATTTATAGTATCGATGAGGCTTTCCTTGATGTTAGTTCTACTCGTTCTATTTTTGGTACTCCTAAAGAAATTGCCTTGAAAATTCAAAAAGATATTTATAATGAGCTTGGATTAGTTACAGCCGTAGGAATTGGTGATAATCCACTTTTAGCCAAACTTGCTTTAGATAACGAAGCTAAAAAACAACCTTGCCAGACAGCGTATTGGAGTTATGAAAATGTTCCAGAAACCATATGGAAAATTCCTTCTCTTACAGATATGTGGGGTATTTCTAGAGGGTATGAAAAAAAACTTTTTAATCTTGGGATAGGCAGTATTTATTCTTTAGCTCATACCAATCCTGAAATATTAAAAAGAAGTATGGGAATAATGGGATTACAACTTTTCTATCATAGTTGGGGTGTCGATTATAGCCGTCTTTCTGAAAGGGTATTTTCAAAAAACAAAAGTTTTGGTAAAGGTCAAATTTTAATGAGAGACTACACCTCCCAGGAAGAAATATTAATAATTATTTCAGAAATGGCGGAAGAAATAGGAGCTCGGTTAAGAAAACACAAATATTTCTGCAGAGGTATAAGTATCTATATTGGTTTTAGTAAAGATTGCATTGAAAAGGGGTTCCGAAAAGATTTTCATCTTCATTATTCAATTAATGATACAAAAGAACTTAATCATTATTTCAAATATCTTTTTTTAGAAAATTGGAAAGGACAGCCAATACGACAAGTTTACTTATCTTGCACTCGAATTGTTTCCGGTAAAATTATACAACCTAAGCTTTTTGGTAATGATTATAATGAGGAAAAAGAGAAAGACGTCGATTCTGTTGTCGACACATTGCGAAGCAGATTTGGTAAATCTGCTATTTTCAAAGGTCATAGCCTTGAAAAAGGCAGCACTTTTTTAGAACGTTCTGGATATGTCGGAGGTCACAAAGGGGAATCAGAATAAATGGATAAATTTAAAGAAATTCGTGGATATAAAAAAGAAGAAATGCTTTATCCGGATCGTTGCATGGTTAAATGGCAAGGTATGATGCTTTCCGATCACAGCGAAGCAATAAACGATGCGGAGGGGACGCTTCCATCCGACTCGACTTATCAACAGGCTACTGATAAAAATAAAAAGAATCCTAAATAGCCTGTGGATAAAGTGAACCAGATGGAAGCGTCCCCTCAAAACCATATTCCTTCTGTCTCCTCTAGTAAGTCTTGGGGAGACAGTTCTATTTGAAGCCCTTGTTTACCTCCGCTAACCATAATTGTTTCTTGTTTCTCTGCACTATTATGTATAAATGTCTTGAATTTTTTCTTCATTCCTATTGGAGAGCAACCACCTTTAATATAACCTGTTGTTTTCAAAAGATCCTTCATTGGAATCATTTCTATCTTTTTCTCATTACTAGCTTTTGCCCCAGCTTTTAAATCCAATTCTTCAAGAACTGGAATCACAAAAACATAATAACTCTTACTTACACCTTGGGTAACTAGAGTCTTGAAAACTTTTTCAGGCTCAGATCCTGTTTTTTCTGCAACGGAAATCCCATCTATTTTACCATCGGAAATATCATATTCGTTTATTTTATATTGAATTTTCTTTTGATCTAAAATTCTCATAGCATTAGTTTTCATTTAAAAATTCTTCTTTCATTTTTTTATAATTTCAAAATCCCACTCTAAAAGCTCCACTGGATAATTATCAAGGATAAAATACTTAATCCTGTTTTCTAAAACCTCTAAATAAGTTTGTTCCTTACTTACAGCAGCCAAACTTATCTCCGCTCTCTGCCATTTATGATTCTCCCCTGTTTCAGCAAGACTTACTTTATACTTGTATTTGAGCTTTTCACTAATACTTTTTATAACCATTCTTTTATCCTTCAAGGACTGACTTTCCGGAATAAACAAATCCATTTTACCAATTAAAACAAACAATACTCTCACTCCCTTATTTCATCAGTTTTCCTTTTAATTATACGATAAGCCCCGAATAAGCCTATTCCAAAAAGAAGGATCTTTCCGGTTAAATTAAATTCCAATACCTGATAGACTGTTAAACCTTCAATTAACATTGCTGGAATTTTTCCAAGAGAACTAGCAATAGCAAAAGTCATTAAAGATACTTTTCCAAGAGCTCCACCAAGAGTAACAAGTCCAGAGGGCATAAAAGGAAGCATTCTAAGATAAATTATAAGATAAAAAGCATCCTTATTATTACTGTTCAAAAGAGATATGATCTTAGGATATTTTTCTATTCTTTTAAATAAATGCTTTTTTAAACCCTTCCTATATAGAATAAAAGCTATAATTGCTCCAATACTTTCACCAGTAAAAGAAAGAAAAAGGCCTAATCCTAAACCAAAATATGCAATGTTAAACCCAGTTATAAAATAACTTGGAAAAACACCACTTATTCCAATTAATATATTCAAGAAAATACTAATCAAAGCATAAAATAAACTATTAATCTAAACCTAACCCCTTAAAGTCAATTCCTTCTTTCTTTGCTGCTGATGAAGAGACTTCTGATTCTTCTTTCAAATTTAAGTTCCATTTCCCACCGCTAAACTCACGGACAATTGATAGATGAGATTCAGGACCAAAAATTTCTGATACTTCCTCTATTACTTTTATATCCTCTCCCATAAAATCCCTTAAAGCTGTAACAAGAACTTTCGGAATAGTTTTTTCTTTTTCTCTTTCAGACATCAGCCAATTTAATCCTTCAATAGCACTTTTCTTTTCAGCAATCTTATTGTATAACTCTGGTTCTATTTTCATGTCTGACCAAGCCTGACTGTAACCTTCTAATAGAAGTTTAAAATCATTTTCATAATTACTTGGATTCTCAAGTATTTCAGGCAATTTTTTTGAATTATCAATCACTACAACTTCCGCTTCTTTAGCTACTGTATTTCCATTATTTTCTATATTCCCCTTTTCCTCTCCACCAAGAAAGGACTGATACAAAAAATATCCTACAACAGTAATTACAGCAACCCTGATTAATAAAACAACATATTTATTCTTTAACAAATTATCCTTCATTAATTTCTCCCTTGTTATATTTATTCAATGTTTTCTCGATGATCTTTAAAAATTCATTTATTGCAGATTCTGGTGTAATAATCCCAGCTTTGTCTCCAAACTGAAATATCCAAGCATAAAAAGGCCCAGAAAGAACTACATCCGTAGTTATTGTAAACGTCTTTTCATCTCTTTTCTTAATTCTTATGTCCTTACCAAATCTATCTATCACTACATTAACAAGTGAATTGTCGAACCACATTTCCACTGGTACACCTTCTCCTCCAAACATCCTAAACACCTTCCGGGAATATTCAACCAAATTAAACTCTTCACCCCTTGGCAAAGGAATTCTGGATTCATCAAGGATCTCAACATCGCTCATTCTGTCTACTCTGTAGTGAATGAAATCATCATGTTTTTCCGAAAAAGCAATAAGATAGTATTTTTCATCATCCCAGGATAAACCATAAGGGCTTGTATAATAAAAAGAACCTTCCTTACGATATACTTTTCTTTTACTAAGGCTGTAATCATAATATTTGAATCTTATGCCTTTCTTTTTACCTATTGCCTCATGAATAATATCAACATTCAAATATATATTCTCATTAAATGACTTAGGTCTATTAGTCAAACAAACCTCTCTCTGAAGATAAACAGCTTGGTGATGACTTGCTAGTTTTTCTAGCTTTCTAATTAGCTCACGACTCTTTTTGGTTGTAATGAATTTAGAACATTGAACAGCATCAACAAGTAATTTTAATTCAGGAATTTCAAAATCTCTAGAGGCAACAAAATAACCCGTACTTTTTCCTTTAACCCTGATAATATCAAGACCATAAACTTTTAAGGCCTCAAGATCATCATAAATAGATTTTCTTTCAGCCTTTATATTATATAAAGCAAGCTCATTTATCATTTGATTCACTGTCATAGGATGATGGTCATCTGTTTTTTCCAGAAGCATTTTCATTAAATATAGTAATTTAAATTTCTGGTTCGCACTTTTAGCCACAGAAATTCACTCCTCTTTTTACATTTTCAAAGCATGCATTAAAGCCATTATAGGGTGATGAAAAATCATTCTCGGTCCTGAATACCTCATAACTTTTCTGACCTCTTCTCTTTTGCTATTCTCAAAACAATGTACTTTGCATTGAGAACAAAAGCTTTTCTCTTCTTTAAAAGGGCAGTTATCTATTCGCATTAAACCGTAATCAATTAAAGACTGGCATTCCTTGCAGAGACTATTCTCATGTTTGTTTCCCTCGCAATATATTTTAACCATTAATTCAAAAACTTTTTTTTCATGTTCTAAACTTTTACTCAACTCTTCCCCACCTTTAATCCTTTACTCCTTTATTATATTATACTTCCTGGTTAAAGAGAACAAAGAAAAGCCATAGTCTTAATAATAAAGACCATGGCTTATTAAAAATCAGCTCACTTAATACTCAACTACTTTTAAACCATTATTTCTTTTAAATCATTGCTTAACACAGAATCCACTGCATTTTCTTTTTCTTTGGAAAACTCTCTAATAATTTCATCTAATTTTTCCATATCATTTTCCTTAAGGGTTTTTAAATATTCAAATGTCTCTATATAATCTTCAGTGATTCTAAAAGATATATATTCATCTTTTTTAACGTCTTCCCTGTTGTAATTAATATTAATATTAAATATTTCTTTTCTTTCTATGGCTTCTGTTTCTATAACTTTATCATAACTATATCTGTCGTAGTATCCATACCTATCCATTAAAATATAGTTTAAATGAGTATCTCCCCTCAACAGAATGTTGTTGAAGTCATTTTTTAATTTTTCCCGAAGAATATCCATATCCACATTACTTTTATTAATTCCAATATCCTCAGAATACGTATCCTGATTTTCATGGTGTACATTAAAGCTTATTATATCTATAGATTTATAAAACTCGTCATCATAAACAAAAGGCATTTTTTCTTTTTTAAATTCTGCTGTATTAGCAATCTTCCAAAGATGTTCATCTTTGGCTTTATCATAATTATCACTTTGAGCCAACTCATAGTATCTATATAAGCGATCTCCATTCTCGTAAAAATATACAATATTGAAATTTCCATAATTATAATATTCTTGATTCTTAATTACTTCTTTATGAAAAGCAATTATAGCCTCAATATTCTCAGGATCTTTATATAAAACTGCATATGGGCTTTTATCAATATTTTCTTCCTTTACATTATGGATATCCCATGTTTCTTCATAATTTTCACTCCATATATAATTGTCTATGCCAAGATAAACTGAACGAATTTCACCAGCTTCAGGTACTGTGGCTTCAAATTTCCCAGCTGTAATATTTGTCCCAAGAACAAAGAGTCCAAAGAACAGAATAAATACGGCAAATAATTTAATTGCATACTTACTCATCTTAAAGGATTTTTCTAATATCGCATTAATTAGATAATAAGTTAATCCGGACAAAAGTATGAATGAGGTAATTCTACTGGCAATACTTGTATTGTAAAAAATTTCCGAAAATCCGATAGGAACCAAAGAAGCCAGAATAATAGAAATCATGTTTTTATAACCATCTGATACTACAAACTCTCCCGTTCTTTCGTTCTTTCTTCTTTTTACAATATACAAAGTCAAACTATATAAAACAACAATCCAACCTGCCAGAACTAGAAAATAATCCCAGCTAAAATTGTTATTTACATATTTAACAAAATATAGAATATCCATTCTGTAAAAATTATCGATAAAGCTGTTAAACAAAATTCTAGGATTAAAACCTAAAGCGAAATGCCCTACAACTTCAAATCCATAATAAATTATAGCTAGTAAAGATAATGGTAAAGTAAAATTAATTATAGATGCTATGCCTGCGGCTATAGTATTCCCTGTTAATGCCGATGATAAAGGAATAATAAATAGACCTATTATCAACCAGGGAACTGTTGGAATAAATATTTCTTTAATGTCATCAAAAGGAACTCCAGAAAAAATTCCTATTCCAATAAGGAAAACCAAAAGCAAGAAAACAAATGCTATATTTGATAATAACAGAGAGTTAATTCTTGCCATTCTTGTTGCAGGCTTTGAAGTGTAATAAGTTAATTTTCGGTTATCGTGAAAATAACTAGAATCCATTAAAGAATTTAAAAACATTAATGTTCCTATTTCCAGCATACCAACTATTATTATTGTCTGATTAATTCCAGAACCTAAAATAATTGGCATTATTATCAAGGTTATTGTCATTATTGCTATAGATACTAAAAACCAGTTTTTCTTTTCTTTTAAGTTATACATTAAAAGATTCAGATTATTTTTCTTCGTCGTATTCTTCAATTCCATAACCTGTACCTCCTAGTTCTGTAATAAATATCTCTTCAAGATTCATTGCTAATTCGCTAAATATCAGCACCTTATATTTTTCTCTTAAAGCTTTCTCAAATTCCGCAGTTTTACCTTCCAAGGTAACAAAGTACACGCTGCCAATTTTAACTGTTTTAAGAACTTTGAAGCTTTCTCCCTGAATCTCTTCATATTCTCCATCAACAGCAAATTGT
The DNA here is from genome assembly GCA_964574445.1 of uncultured Eubacteriales bacterium. GTDB lineage: Bacteria > Bacillota > Peptococcia > Peptococcales > SKKY01 > SKKY01. Next base: position 2,328 of record CAZNNQ010000009.1, on the reverse strand, counting down.
ATTCTTTTAAGATTATCTCTTAGAGACTCCATGTTCTCTTCTTTAATAATTTTTCCTTGGTGCATGATTCCCACTCTGTCGCTAATATTATCAAGTTCCTTTAATGCATGGGAAGATATTATTACAATCATATTATTTTCCTGAACTTCTTTAATAAGAACGTTCCAGAATTTTCTTCTAACAACTGCATCAAGTCCATCCACTATTTCATCAAGAAGCAAAACTTTGGGATTTACTGCCATCGCCAAAACAAAAGCTGCCTGTTTTTTTTGCCCTTTGGACATGGTGGATAATTTTTTATCCTGATTAATACTGAAGAATTTTATAAGCTTGTTAAATTTTTCTTCCGATATATTTTCGTAAAACATTTTTTCATAATCAAAAAGTGTTTTTAAGGTACTGCCAAAAGGGAAAAACAAATCATCCTGTACATAATAGAAATCCTTGAATAATTCCGAATCTTCTTTAACAAGTTCTCCTTTATAATATACTTCCCCAGAATCCTGACGGTATATTTGAAGAATATGTTTTAACAAAGTAGTTTTACCACAACCATTCGAACCTACTAGACCATAAATCTCACCTGGATTAGCTGTAATATTTATGTCCTCTAATACTTTAAAATCTCTGAAGGATTTTGTGATAGATTTAAGCTCTAACATTTATATTCACTCCCTCTGCAGCATCATTTACTGCGTTAATTATTGCGTCCTTTGATGCTCCGAGAAATAATAGTTTTACCGTGATATTTTTTAGTTTCTCGAATTCACCTTGAATTTCAGCTCTTATTGTATTTTCTGGTCTTCCTACAAAATTACCTTTTCCAGGAAGAGAATAAATAAATTCTTTTGTTTCCAAAAGTTTGTAAGCTTTTTGTATCGTATTAGGGTTTATTCTAAGAATTCCAGCAAGATCTCTAACTGAAGGCAGCTGCTCATCAGGTTTGAGTACCTTATTGCTGATAAGTTTTACGAACTCCTCATATACCTGTTCATAAATAGACTTAGGGCTGTTTGAGTCTATATTAATCATTTTCTTCCCTCCTCACTGTACTATCAACATTGATACAGTTCTTGGCTGTATTGTATTGCATAGTACAGTTGCTGTCAATAAGAATAATTATTATTTACAATTTGTTATTATTTGATTTTTTTAATATAATTTCATTGAAAATAAAAAAATGGGTTCTCTATAATAGAGAACCCATTTCATATATATTTTCTTATAAAGTTATAATATGGTACCCTTTTGAAATATATGATTCCATTGATGGATGGCCGCTCATATCTCCAACAATAGGAAGTCCTGTTCCCTCGTTAAATTCCAAAACTCCCATTTTTGCTGAACAACCTTTACAAACTGCATCAATTAGTCCTTTTTCTTTTGCTTTAAGATATAAAGGATTAGCAGATTCTTCCATAACTTTTATTAATTTTACAGCCTCTCCCTCAATTACTATTTTTCCTTCAAGACCTTTGCTTTCCATGTCAAGAGCATTCAAAAGTACATGAACAAAGCACATTTGGTTACCATTAAAAGCAAAAATTACATACTTATTCATAAAATCATCTCCAATTATATAATTAGTCTAACAACTTATTTAATAACCTTTCCTTTTGATTTATAAACATTTCTGTAATCTTATAGCTTTCTGTTTCTTCATAGTCAATTTCTTGTATTTTACCATTATCAAAGGAAATTATTGCCGCTCCTGGTGTTCCTAATAAAATTGGGGAATGGGTCGCTATTATAAATTGAGAACCTTGTTTTGCTAATTCATGAATAGTAAATAATAATGTTAATTGCCTTTGAGGTGATAGTGCAGATTCTGGTTCATCTAATATGTACAAGCCTTTTGCTTTAAATTTATTCTGGATCAAAGAAAGAAAACTTTCACCATGTGATTGTTCATGAAGAGATTTTCCTCCATAATACTCAAGATAACCTGGTATATCTTCTTCATACTGATCTATTTGAGTCGCCAAATTATAAAAGCTTTCTGCCCGAAGAAAATACCCATCTTTAGGTCTTGAGACACCTTTAACCAGAGTTATTACCTCAGTTAAAGCAGAGTGAGTATCTTTTGTTGAAAACATGAAGTTTTTAGTACCACCCTCTGGATTAAAGCCAAAAGCAACAGCTATTGCTTCAAGTAAGGTTGATTTTCCAGTACCATTTTCTCCCACAAAAAAAGTTATATTCTTTTCAAAATTCAATTCTCTTAGATTCCCAATAGCTTTAATTCCCTTGATATATGAATTAACCGGGATTTGATCCCGGTTAATTTTTGCACTGAGAATAAAGTTATTATTCATTCAAATCACCAAT
>CAZNNQ010000008.1:0-56777 GCA_964574445.1 uncultured Eubacteriales bacterium | reverse complement strand
TTGCCTCGATAGCTCAGTCGGTAGAGCAGAGGACTGAAAATCCTCGTGTCGGTGGTTCGATTCCGCCTCGAGGCACCAAATGATGGAGATTATATTAATCTCCATCATTTTTTTATCAATGAATATTGTTTTACGGTGGTTTATTTGTTATAATTTTTCCAATAACCAAGGGGGAATTGCTATGAGAAAGCATATAAAAACAGTTGCAAAGAAAGATTTAAAATGCACAATACATAAGGGCGGATGTGGGGAATGCCCAACTTCCTGTCAATCTGCATGCAAGACTTCATGTACTGTAAGTAATCAGACTTGTAAAAACTAAGAGACAGAGTTGAAAGCAGATCCTTATTTAATAAGGGTCTGCTTTTTATTTATACTTAAAATAATGAAGAGGGTGTATTTCCAAAATGAATAAATATGATTTTTCAAGGATTCATTTTTATAAATTTAAAGATAAAAATATATTGATTGATATAAATTCAGATAGTATTCATCTAATTGATGACTTAACTTTTGAAGTATTGCAAAAATTAAAAGAAAATGGGGGGAGCTATTCTCCAGACTCCCAAGAAGGTATAGAAGTTATTCAAGAAATAGATGAATTGATAAAAGAAGGAATTCTTTTTTCCGACGCTGTTGAAATAGAGGAGTACCATCCTCCAGAGAACCCGATAATTAAAGCTATGTGCCTTCACATTGCTCATGATTGCAACCTTCGTTGTCCGTATTGTTTTGCTGATCAAGGTCCTTATGGTGGGGATAGGGCAATGATGTCTTTAGAAACTGGGAAGAAAGCAGTTGAATTCCTCTTTAAAGAGTCTGGGAATAGAAAAAATTTAAATATCGACTTTTTTGGCGGTGAGCCACTTATGAATTTTGAAGTAGTAAAAGACTTGATTATCTATATAGAAAAAAGAGCTAAAGATTTAGGAAAAATTCCTGAGCTTACTCTTACAACCAATGCTCTTTTATTAGATAAAGAAAAAGGAGATTTTTTAAAGGAACATAAAATAAGTGTTGTTTTAAGTTTAGATGGAAGACCAGAAGTGCAAAATAAGATGAGATATACGGCAAACAAAAAAGGTTCTTATGACATAGTAGCCGAAAATATTAGTAATTTTATTGAAGATGGTTATCCTAATTACATTGTCAGAGGTACATTTACAAGAGAAAACCTAGATTTTTTAAAGGATCTGCAACACCTTTCTTCATTAGGGTTAAAGAATCTTTCCATAGAACCGGTTGTAGGCCCTGAAGAAGCTTTTTATTCAATAAAAGATAAAGATATATCAACACTTCTTGAGGAATATGATAAGTTAACTGAATATATGGAAGAAAATCACGACTTCAACTTTTTCCATTTTAATATTGATATCTATAAAGGACCATGCTTGCCAAAAAGAATTTCTGCCTGTGGTGCGGGACATGAGTATGTTGCAATAAGCCCTCAGGGCGATATTTATCCTTGTCATCAGTTTGTTGGTAATAAGGATTTTATGATGGGTAATGTGTATAAGGAAGATATCTCTAAAGAGATTGGCAAAACTTTTCAGAATGCAAATGTCTTAAATAAAAAGGAATGCATGGATTGTTGGGCAAGATTTTATTGTAGTGGAGGATGTCATGCTAGCAACTGGCATGATACTGGAGATTTTTATAACGTGTATAAAAAAGGATGCGCTCTACAAAAGAAAAGGCTGGAATGCGCTATCTATTTAAGTTGTATATAATTGTAAATAAAATTAGGACCGGAAAAGAACCCTTTAGGGTGTTTTTTTCGGTCCTATTATGATATAATCACTTCTGTGAAAAGTTTTCGCAAGGGAGGTGCCTTAGACATAGAAGATTTAGTCAAACAGCTCAAAGCAAAAATCAAAGCACAAAGGTATAACAAGATACATACAATAATCGCAGCATTTTTTATACTAGCATTAGTAACAATTTTTTTCTTTAGTGGTTCTAATCAAGTATTAAGTATCGAACAACAGAATATTGCAAAAATAAATAATGAAAGAACATATAATAAAGCCTTGGACATTATCAAGGAAGAAAGAGAACAAGAATTGGGTTATACTATCAATGAAATAACTTCAAAAATAGTACTATCCTCAGATAAAGATTTTGATGGTAAAAAGATTAAGGATCCCCAAGAACTTGCAGAAATAATCAAACCATATATTGACTGTCAGACCGCTGGTTATGCATTAAAAGTAAACGGTTCTGAAAAAGTATTCTTAAAAACAAAAGAAGAGACAGATTCCTTGCTAGAAAACTTAAAGACAGGATTTCTTAAAGAAGGGGAAGAAATATTGTCTTATAAGTTTAAAGAAGAAATTGAAGTAGTGGAGACCAATGTTTCAGCTGACAAATTAATGTCTATTGAAGAAGCACACACTTATGTATTAACCGGAAATGACAAAATTGAAACATATACAGTTGAAAAAGGAGACACCTTGTCAACAATTGCTGAAAAGCATGATCTCGGACTAAGCAAACTAAGAGAAGCTAACCCAGAAATGAAAGGTGATCTCATTTCTATTGGCCAAGAACTTAAACTTTTAAAACTTGAACCAATTGTTCATGTTATTGTTGAAAAAGAAATAAAAGTAGAAGAAGCAATACCTTTTCCTACAAAATATATAAATAGCGCTGATCTATATGCGGGTCAAACAAAGGTTAAAAATGCAGGGAATAATGGTTTGAAGGAAGTTAAATACAAAGTTGTTTCTGAAAATGGTAAAGAAGTTGAAAAGCAAGAAATAGCAGCTGTTGTTCTCAAAGAGCCAACTGTAAAAGAGGTTCTTAGGGGTACACAAAAAGTCGTAGCATCTCGTGGCGGTGGCGATGGACAACTTGCATGGCCATTAAGAGGAACAATTACGTCTAGGTATGGTCCAAGGGGAAGTGGTTTTCATACTGGGGTCGATATAGGTGGCAGCAGAGGAACTCCTGTTTATTCTGCTGGTAATGGAAAAGTAATATTTGCTAGCTGGTCAGGAAGTTATGGGAATTTAATAATTATAGATCATGGAAATGGTCTAACAACAAAGTATGCACATTTAACAGCTTTTAAGGTTAGTCTTGGACAGTCTGTTCAAAGAGGTGATTTGGTTGGTACAGTTGGATCAACTGGAAGAAGCACAGGTAATCACCTTCATTTTGAAACTAATGTAAACTCAAGACATGTAAACCCAATGAGATATTTAGGGAATTAACAGACCACAGGTTTTTGCCTGTGGTTTTTTTTAAGAAAAATTTTTGGATGGTGACTATGAAAAAGATATCTTTTAGTATTTTTATTATTATATTATTTGCTAGTACGATCATATTCTTTTCTGGGTGTGTAAAAGAAGAAATTAAGGATCCTATGGTATTAACTGTTCCGGAAAATTTAAATGTTGTTAATACAGATCTTTTTGTTTACGGTACAGAGCCAGAAGGAATCGCAGCAGCAGTATCCGGAGCTAGAAGTGATTTAAAAGTAATCCTTGTAGATCCAAGAGAAGAACTTGGAGGATTATTTACATTAGGAGCATTAAATTTTCTTGATATGAATCATGGTAAAGATCGCACACTCTTAACAAGAGGTATTTTTGAGGAATTCTATGACAGAGTTGGTGGTACTGCTTTTGATATAGAAAAGGCCAAGGAAGTCTTTGGAGATATGCTGGGGCGAGAAGAGAATATAGAAACTGCTCTTGGGTATGAAATCGGAGATGTAATAATTGAAAATAGTGTTCTTAAAGGAATAACAATAAAAAAGAGTTCTTCTGAAGATGAAATTACTGTTTATGCAAAGCAATTTATAGATGCATCAGCTGATGCAGATCTTGCTGCCCTTTCTGGGGTACCATATACACTTGCTGGAGAAGATATTGGGGAAAAGGACAGACAGATGGGAGTAACTCTAGTTTTTACTCTCGGAAATGTGGATTGGAAAGAAGTTACAAATTATCTTAAAAGCGGAAAAGAACCTAATACAGGTGTTACAAGTAAAGCTGCTTGGGGATATACAGAGTTAGGATATGCATATGAACCAGTAGATCCACTGATGAGATTAAGAGGTTTTAATGCAGCTCGTCAGGATAATGGGGAGGTATTAATTAACGCATTAGTAATTTTTGGTGTTGATGCTCTTGATCCTCAAAGTAAAAAAGAAGGAATAGAAAGAGGAAAAAAAGAATTAGAGCATATTTTACCTTATGTAAGAGAAAACTTTCCTGGGTTTGAAAATGCTGAGCTAATTAGAACTGCTGACGAGTTATATGTTAGGGAATCAAGACATATATTGGCAGAATATCTTTTAACAATAGATGACGTTTTGGAATATAATGATCAGTGGGATAAAGTTGCGTTAGCAAGTTACCCTGTAGATGTACAGCCAACAGTAGGACAAAGATGGGGAACAATCATAGGCAACCCTGATAGATATGCTATCCCTTTTAGGAGTTTGGTTCCATTGGAAGTTGAGAATATTATGGTAGTTGGCAAAGCCTCTGGTTATACCTCCCTTGCTGCTGGGAGTGCAAGAGTAGTTCCGATTGGAATGGCATCAGCAGAAGGAGCAGGAGTTGCGGCGAAGATTGCAATTCAAAATGAAATCACTCCAAGAGAGTTGTCAAAAAATGAAGAATTAATAAAAGAACTTCAAAGTGAACTTAAAAAAAGAGGGGTATTTTTAGAAGATATACAAGTGCCAAAGCCTGAAGCAATGAGTCATTGGGCTTATCCTGGGGTAAAGGTCGTTCGTTCTCTTGGGCTTCTTGATGGGGGTTATGATAATGACTACCGTCTTGAAGAGAAAATGAGCAAGTGGAGATTTCAAAATTTAATAAACAAAGTTCTTCAAAAAGCAGGGGTAGAATACCCGACTATTGAGGTAAATGATCCACCTACAAATGAGGAGTTTGTTTTAAATGTTGCTAAAGTAATTGATAAAGAAATAAAGAATTATGAAGAAGGAATTAAACTTCTTAAAGAAAAGGGTATTATTACAGAAATTCTTGAGCCATATTTCCAAAATAAAGATGCTCAAGGAAATGCTGCGGAAGTAACTTGGCTTATAGCTAATCTTTATACATTCCTCACAGGTAAATAAAGGGGGTTTTGGTATCAAGAACTTTATTATTATATTTTTGACAGTAATGGTATTTTTGGGAATGAGCCAAAGCGAACCAATATATAACCAAAATAAAGAACTCAAAATACCAGATCAAAAAAGTTATGATTTAATAGTTTATGGTTCTGATCCTGAAGGAATAGCTGCGGCAACTGTTGCGGGTGAAAAAGGATTGAAAGTTCTGCTTGTTGACGAGAAAGCTGAATTAGGCGGTTTAATGACTTTAGGTCGATTAAATTTTATTGATATGAACTATGATAAAAAAGGTTATTTGTTGACGCGAGGGATATTTAGTCGATTCTATGAAACTGTAGGAGGCAATGCTTTTGAAATAGATAAAGCAAAAGAAGTTTTTAAGACTTTTCTATTAGATGCAAATGTTGAGGTAGAATTAGGAATTAAAATTGTTGAAGTAATTTCCGAAGGGGAAAAGATATTATCTTTGGTTGTTAGTAAGAATGACGAGCTTAAATCATATGACTCAAAGTTCTTTATTGATGCTTCACCAGATGGTGACCTTGCAGAATCAGCTGGTGTATCTTATACATTATTTGGAGAAGATATCAGAAAAGAAGATCGGTTGATGGGGGTAACACTTGTTTTTGAATTAGAAAATGTGAATTGGCCGAAGGTGTTTTCATATTTAAATTATAATCGTATCCAAGGTAAAAGACAGGGTGATGAGAGACAGTTCTATGGCGCAAATCTCAATGCTGCCTGGGGATATTCAATAGAAGGATATAAATATGAACCCCGTGATAAAAACACGAGGTTAAGAGGTTTTAATGCTGCAAGACAAAAAGATGGGGGTGTTTTGGTAAATGCTCTGATAATTTTTGATGTAAATCCTTTAGATCCAGAGAGTATGAAAGATGCTTTTAAAAGAGGTGAGAAGGAATTAGAATACATAGTTCCTTATATTAATAAAAATTTCCCTGGTTTTGAAGGAGCTAGACTAAGAAGTGTCGCTGAAGAGCTTTATGTTAGAGAATCTAGACATTTTATAGCAGAATATATACTTTCAATTGATGATGTCCTTGAAAATAGAAATTTTAGTGACCAAGTAGCCTTAGCAAGCTATCCTGTTGATGTGCAGCCTGCATTCTCAGGAGATTTTGGAAATATAGTAGGAAATCCTGATCGATATGGCATTCCTTTCAGATCACTTCTTCCAGTTGAATATAATAACCTTCTACTTGCAGGTAAACACGCAGGCTTTTCATCTCTTGCAGCTGGAAGTGCAAGAGTTATCCCTATTGGAATGGTTACAGCAGAAGCAGGAGCTCTGGCCACAGTATTAAGTATAGAGAATGAAATAGATTTTAAAGAAATAATGAACAATTCGGAGTATATTATAGAACTACAAGATAAAATAGTTGAAAATGGAGGCTACGTTGAAAACAGAGAAATTGAAAATCCTATTGCAGAGGAATATGCATATGAAGAGATGAAAAATCTCAGGAGTAAGGGATTAGTATCTGGAGGTTACAATAATCAATATTATTTTTCTGATGTAGTAAATAAATGGCAATTCGATCATATTTTTAAAGGTGTGCTAGATTATTTTAATATGGAAGAGGACTTTAGTGAAATTGACTTATATCCAACATTTGGAAGTATTGGTAATTTAATATATTCTATAGAAACAGGGAACCAAAATGTTTTAAATGAAGAAGAACTTAAAGAATTCTTGTTAGAGACAGGAATAATTCATAAATTGGAAAATAAGAATTGGACTCTGCAGGAGCAACCCTTGCTTGGGGATGTTTATATAATATTAAGCAATTATTTTGACTATTTGAGTGAGAAGTAAAAAAATGGGTATATTATTTAGATAAAGCCTAACTTGAAAGGATGTGTATTTAATGATATACGATGTAATAATAATTGGAGCAGGACCTGCTGGAATGACAGCGGGTATATATACTAAAAGGAGTGGATTCAGTGTTTTAATTTTCGAAAATGGCACCCCAGGCGGACAAGCCGCAACTACCCACGCAATTGAAAATTACCCTGGATTTACAGAACCTATTTCTGGTCCTGAATTAATGTCTAATTTTTTTGAACAGATGATGAAATTTGGTGTTGAGATGAAGGGTAAGAGAGTTGAAAGAATAGATGTTTCGGGTAAGATAAAAAAAGTTTATGTTGAAGGTGAAGAATTTCAAGCTCACGTCTTAATACTTGCATCTGGTGCCAACCCAAGATTATTAGGTGCTAAAGGTGAAGGTAAGTATAGAGGTAGAGGAGTTTCATATTGTGCAACATGTGATGGATTTTTCTTTAAGGAAAAGGAAGTCGTTGTAGTTGGTGGTGGAGATTCTGCTCTTCAAGAAGCTTTGTTTTTAAGTAAAATTTGTAAAAAAGTTACACTTGTTCATAGAAGAGATACTTTCAGAGGTGCAAAAGTAATTCAAGATAGAATAAATATGAAAGATAATATAGTGACGGAAATGGATCAAGTAGTTGAGGAAATTTCTGGTGATGATAGTAAAGTTAAAGAAGTAGTTCTTAAAAATGTAAAAACAGGAGAAACAAAAAGCATTGAAGCTTCAGGAGTTTTTATCTTTGTAGGCTATATTCCTAATACAAAATATTTAGCTGAAGATACCGGTCTTGAAGTGAACTCTCAAGGATACTTTATAACCGATGATAAACTGATGACAAATATTCCTGGAGTATTTGCTGTTGGTGATGTAAGGGCTAAAGTTCTTCGCCAGGTTTCCACTGCTGTTGGTGATGGTGCTGAGATTAACCCTGGAGTTGAAGAGTATTTAACGGAGGTGAAGGAAATTTGAATAGAAGAGGACGTTCAAAAGGACAGAGAATATTTTTAATTATTTTGGTAGGAGTACTGTCTCTAGGCCTCATTCTTCCTTCTTTTGGAGCTTTACTAGCTGCATTGATTTAATGGACAACATAGAAAGAGGTAAATAATGAACTTTTATTCAATAGCAAGTGGATCAAGTGGAAATTGTTATTATATTGAAACCGAAAATAAAAAGTTTCTTGTTGATGCGGGGATTAGTTTTAAAAGGATAAAAGACGCATTAACAAATATTCAAGTGGATATGTCTGAAATAGATGGGATTTTCATTACTCATGAACACTCAGACCATGTAAGTGGTATCCCTATGATAGGAAAAAAAACAAAAATGAATATTTTCTCATCCAAAGGTACCTTAGAAGAACTTAGGAAAAAGAATCCGGAGATTGAGTTATCACGATATAATGATATTCCCACAAATTCAGTTCAAGATATATTTGGTCTCTCTTTAAGAACATTTTCTGTATTTCATGATGCGATAGATCCAGTTGGCTATGTATTTGATAATATAAATAAAGATAAAAGGATAGGAATAGTAACGGATACAGGTATAATTGATAACAATATTATGAATAATATTAAAGATGTCAATTTGTTAGTAATTGAAGCAAATTATGACATTCATACTCTCAAAAATGGTGAGTATCCAGCCTTTTTGAAGAGAAGAATACTCTCTAGGGATGGACATTTATCTAATCTTGCTGCGGCTAAAATTCTTCATGATATTTGTGGTAACAATCTTTCTCATGTTTTTCTCGGCCACCTTAGCAAGGAAAATAATCTTCCGTACTTAGCTAAAGATACGGTATGTAAATTTCTAAAAGACTTTAGCAAAGAGATGAACTTTGAATTAGATTGTCTATCAAGGAATATGCCTGGTAAAATTGTGAATATTTAAGAAACAAGTGTTGACAAAACCCCAAAATAAAGGTAATATTCACATTATTATTCAATTGAGTGAATATTTATTCAGGGGTGTTGAAAGTGGATTTACAAATTAGAAGAGCCACAATAAAAGATGTTCCAGCAATTACTGCAATTTTCAACCAAGGAATTCAGGACGGTGTAGCTACTCTTGAAACAAGAGTACAAAATGAGTCTGATATTATGTTTTGGATGGAGAATAGGGATCCAAGATATATGGTTTTAGTAGCAGAGGACCAATCTGGGAAAATATGTGGTTATGTTTCTTTAAATAAATTTAATTTTAAGAGTGCATATACTGGTGTTGGAGATCTTTCCATATATATTGGAAAAGATTGTCGTGGACAAGGAATTGGGCACCTTCTTTTAGAGAGTCTTGCAGAAGAAGCAAAAAAAGAAGGTTTTTATAAACTAGTCTTAAATGTAATTAGTAAAAATACAAAAGCATTAAAATTTTATGAAAATCTAGGATACTCATTAGTTGGTGTCTATAAAGATCAGGGTATTCTTAATGGAGAATGGGTAGACGCAATAATAATGGAAAAATTCCTTATAAAAAAATAGCTCGCAGAGCTGGCAGGGGACGCTTCCATTTGACTCACTTTATCCACAAGCAGCGGAGTATTAGGGGTAATCCCTTAATCCGCTGCTTGTTATATTTAACAATATAAAGTAACAATAAAAAGATCTGCCATCTCAGATTAATGATTTGGCAGATCTTAATTAGTTGTGGATAAAGTGGGTCATTTAGAAGCGTCCCCTGCGAATTCCTCTACACATTGTTGCAGAAAGGTAGAGAAATATGTTAGTACTGGGCCTCCACCCATGCTTACGGCAACAAGGCCAGCTTCTATAATTTCTTCTTTTGTTGCTCCAGCTTTAAAAGCTTCATATACGTGAATTGCTACACAATATTCGCACCTAATGTTTAGCCCAATAGCTAAACTTATAAGCTCTTTTTGCTTGTAGCTCAAAGCCCCTTCATTATTTAAAGCCTGACTTTGATTGATAATTGCTCTTGCAGTCTCTCGGTCATTCTTCATAAAATCTTTAAATCCGCTTTTGTATTCCTGGAGAATTTCTCTAGGGTTTCTGTTTGACATCTTTTGGTACCTCCCAATTTTTTTCTTTTATATTCTTATGTATACCCACAAAGATTAAGTGGTAAAATAGAGAATATCTAAATTATATAATAAAAGCAAGTACTAGAAAGGATGAAATATTTATGGTCCAAGATAAAATTAGAATAATTGCTGCAACTGCTTTCGGCATGGAGGCAATATGTAAAAGAGAAATGCAGAAGCTTGGTTATACGGAGCTTTTTGTTGAAAATGGAAGAATAGAAATAAATGGAACATTTGAAGATGTTGTTAAATTAAATCTTTGGCTAAGGACTGCTGAAAGAATAAAAATAAAGATTGGCACCTTTAAAGCAGAGACCTTTACAGAGCTTTTTGATGAAACCAGAAAAATTGAATGGGGAAAAATTATCCCAAAGGGGGGAGCTTTTCCTGTAGATGCTAAATCAGTTAAATCAAAATTATTCAGCCTCTCCGATTGCCAGAAAATTGTTAAAAAAGCAATTGTTGAAAAATTAAAAGAAGAAAGAAAAGAAGAATGGCTAGATGAGTCTGGGGCATTATATCGTTTCGAAGTAAGTATATTAAATGATATAGCAGAAATAACTCTAGATACTTCGGGAGCGGGTCTTCATAAAAGAGGATACAGGAAACTCATAGGATTTGCTCCGATTAAAGAAACAATGGCGGCTGCAATGATTGATTTAAGCTATTGGAATAAAGATAGAATTCTTCTAGATCCCATGTGTGGCTCGGGAACTTTCCCTATTGAAGCTGCTTTGATTGCAAGGAATATCGCCCCTGGTTTAAATCGAAAGTTTACTGCAGAAAAATGGGATAATTTTGATCAAAGTCTTTGGCAAAAAGAAAAAATAGCAGCGAAAAAGTTGATAGACTATGATACAGAGCTAAAATTATATGGATATGATTATGACCCAGAAGTTATTGAAATAGCTAAAATAAATGCAGATGATGCAGGTGTTCTTGATGATGTTCATTTTGAATCCAAAGATTTTCTTAAATTGGGCAAGTTACCCTGGGAGCATGGGGTGATGATTACCAACCCTCCTTATGGAGAGCGTATTGATAAGAGAGATGAAGCTATTCAGATATATAAGAAATTTGGAGAGATCATGGAAGAAAATCCAACTTGGTCCTATTATCTTCTTACATCAAATGAAGATTTTGAAGGAGCAGCTGGCAAAAAGAGCGATAGAAAAAGAAAATTATTTAATGGTAATATAAAAGTTGATTATTACCAATATTACGGTCCAAGACCGCCAAAAGAATAAATAAGTGGTAAAATACCCTCTTTAATTGTTGTAATACAGTATATTATATTATTTCCTGTGATACTGTATTATGGTTGTATTTTAGTTGTGAGAATATTCTCATGGTGCTAAAATTCAAAATCTAAAAGACAATTAAAGGGGGATTATTTATGACGTTTTTTCCTAAAAAGCAAGGACTTTATAATCCGATAAATGAAAAAGATAACTGCGGAGTAGGATTTGTTGCAAATATAAAAGGACAAAAAAGCCATCATGTCATTACAGATGGTTTAGAAATTTTAAAAAAACTAGTTCACAGAGGGGCAACAGGTGCTGATCCGGAAACCGGAGACGGAGCTGGTATTATGATTCAGATTCCAGATAAATTCTTAAGAAAAGAATTGGAATCTAAAGAGATAAAATTACCTCAGCCTGGAGATTATGCTGTTGCTATGATTTTTCTTCCTAAGGAACCAAATGCAAGATATTTTTGCGAAGGGGTTCTCGAGAGAATAATAGAAGAAGAAGGAGTTTCGCTTATTGGCTGGAGGATGGTTCCGGTTAATGAAATGGCCAGCGGATTTTCGGCTCGTGGAACCTGCCCGATTGTACATCAGTTATTTGTTGAAAAAGGAAGCTATACTCAAGAAGAGTTCTGCAGAAAACTAATTATTATAAGAAAAAGAGCAGAACGTGAAATATGGAGTTCCGGTAAAAACTATGTAGAGTCTTTCTATGTATGTAGTTTTTCCGATGCAATTATAGTCTATAAGGGACAATTACTTGCCCATCAAATAGAAGAATTTTATCCTGAACTTAAAGAGGAAGATATGGTTAGTGCTTTTGCCACGGTTCACCAAAGATATAGTACTAATACTTTCCCTTCTTGGAATAGAGCGCAGCCTTTTAGATACCTAGCCCATAATGGGGAGATTAATACACTAAAAGGCAATGTTAAATGGATGGAAGCTCGTCAAGGAGAGATGACATCAAGTCTATTTGGAGATGAATTAAAGAAAATTATCCCTGTTGTTGATGAAGATGGCAGTGATTCTCAAATTGTTGACAATGTTCTTGAGTTGTTAATTGCCAGCGGTCGTTCTATGCCTCATGCAATGATGATGTTAATTCCAGAAGCATGGCAAGAAAATAAGCAAATGGAGAAAAAGAAAAGAGCTTTTTATGAGTATCATGCAACTTTGATTGAGCCTTGGGATGGTCCTTCGGCAATGGTTTTTAGTAATGGAAAACAAATTGGAGCAACCTTGGACAGAAATGGTCTTAGACCGGCTCGCTATACAGTAACAAAAGACGGTTATGTGATTATGGCATCGGAAGCAGGAGTTCTTGATATTCCACCTGAGAATATTCTAATAAATGATCGTCTTCGTCCGGGAAGAATGTTTTTGGTTGACCTGGAAAAAGGTGAAATTATTTCAGACGAAGAATTAAAGGGAGAACTTGCTAAAGATAAAGACTATCAGCAATGGCTTGATAATAACAGAATTGCTCTGGAGGAAATTGAAGAAAAGAATCTCATGGCAACAATGGATGAAGATAGGCTTCTTCAAATGCAAAAGGTTTTTAATTATACAGAAGAAGAATTAAAAATTATTATTGCTCCAATGGCGGAGGGTGGAACAGAAGCTTTTGGTTCAATGGGTAATGATGCTCCTTTATCAGTATTATCAGAAAGACCTCAGCTTCTTTTTAATTACTTTAAACAACTTTTTGCCCAAGTAACGAATCCACCAATTGATCCAATCAGAGAGAAACTAGTTATGTCTTTAACCCAATTTATTGGTGCACATGGAAATATCTTGGAGGATTTAAATGAAGAAGAAGAGTTACCGTATATTAGAATTCAGCATCCTATACTGACCAATGAAGATACAGAAAAAATATTTAACATAAAAAATCCAAAACTTTCTGCAATAAAAATATCTACATTATTTGAAGCAGACAGACACGCAGAAGGTCTAGAGTCTGCGTTAGAGAGGCTTTGTGAGAGAGTAGCGGACAATGTTAGAAAAGGATATAACATTATTGTTTTAAGTGATAAAGACATCAGTAAGTATCGAGCACCAATTCCAAGTCTTTTGGCTTTATCTGCAGTACATCAGTACTTGATTAAAAAGAATCTGAGAAGTAAGGTAGATCTTATTGTTGAGTCGGGAGAAGCAAGGGATGTTATGCATATCGCTCTATTATTAGGTTATGGTGCGAAAGCTGTTAATCCATATTTAGCTTTTGAAACAATGAAAAATATGATTAAAAATAAATTATATATTTACAATACAGATGAAAAAGTTGCAGTTGCTAATTATATAGAAGCAATTAAAAAAGGACTTTTGAAAATTATGTCAAGAATGGGTATCTCCACTCTTCAAAGTTATAATGGTGCCCAGATTTTTGAGATAGTAGGACTCTCTGAAGAACTGGCAGATAAATATTTTACTGGGACTGTTTCAAGAATTGGTGGTATGGATTTGGCATGTATTTGCAGAGAAACTTTAGAAAGACATGATGCAGCCTTTGATAGGCTTAGGAATGTTACTAAAGGTTTGGAATATGGAGGAAACATCAAGTGGCGCAAAGGTTCAGAACATCACGCTATTAACCCAGAATCCTTATTTAAACTTCAAAGATCTTGTCGAATTGGAGATTATGAGTTGTTTAAAGAATTTGAGAGACTTGTAGATGACCAATCTTCAAGACAAATGACAATCAGAGGACTAATGAAGTTTAAAGATAGAACCTCAATTCCAATAGATGAAGTTGAGCCAGTTCAAAACATTCTTAAAAGATTTGCGACAGGAGCTATGAGTTTTGGAGCATTAAGTAAAGAAGTCCATGAGACAATGGCTATTGCTATGAACCGAATTGGAGGCAGAAGTAATTCTGGCGAAGGTGGGGAAGATTCTGCAAGATATGTTCCAAATGAAAATGGAGACCTTCCTATGAGCAAGTCCAAGCAGGTCGCAGCAGGAAGGTTTGGTGTAACAGCAAATTATCTTGTGAATGCGGATGAACTTCAAATTAAAATGGCTCAAGGAGCTAAACCAGGTGAAGGAGGGCATCTTCCGGGAGGAAAAGTTACAAAAGAGATAGCCAAGGTAAGAAATTCAACCCCTGGTATTGATTTGATATCTCCTCCACCTCATCATGATATTTATTCAATAGAAGATCTTGAACAACTAATTTTTGATTTAAAAAATGTAAATCCAGAAGCTAGAATCAACGTAAAGTTAGTTTCTGAAAGTGGTGTTGGTACAGTTGCTGCGGGAGTCTCAAAAGGATCTGCAGAAGTAGTTTTAATTAGTGGCCATGATGGAGGAACAGGAGCATCCCCAATAAGTTCAATAAAATATGTTGGCCTTCCTTGGGAAATTGGTCTTTCAGAGACACAGCAGACATTATTATTAAATGACCTTCGCAGTAGAATTATTGTCCAGGTAGATGGACAGATGAAAACAGCGAGAGACGTTGTAATTGGAGCATTACTAGGAGCAGAAGAATATGCCTTCGGGACAACAGCCTTGGTGACTTTAGGATGTGTAATGATGAGAGATTGTCACACTAATAAATGTCCAGTTGGAATTGCAACTCAAGATCCTGAGCTCAGAAAGAGATTTTCTGGAAAGCCTGAACACTTAATTAATTACTTTACATTTATTGCGAGTCACGTGAGAGAAATAATGGCAGAGCTAGGATTCAAAACTATTGATGAAATGATTGGCAGGACAGATGTACTTGAAAAAAGAGAAGATTGCGAAAACTATAAAGTTCAACAAATAAATCTTGATAAAATTTTATATAGACCGCAATTGCCAAGACGTTTTCAGTGTCGTAAAACAAAAATTCAAGAATATGGGTTGGATAAAGTTCTAGACAATAAGCTGATAGAAAGGGCAAGAAAATCAATTGATTCTGCTGAAAAAACCAGTTGTGAATTTGAAATTAAGAACACAAATAGAAGCGTTGGTGTAATGATGGCAGGAGTCATTGCAAAAAAATATGGTGATGAAGGGCTACCTGAAAACACTATTAATTTTAAATTTAAAGGGATAGCTGGCCAGACTTTTGGAGGATTCCTTCCTAAAGGAGTAAACTTTGTTCTTGAAGGAGCTGCAAATGATTACCTAGGAAAGGGAATTTCTGGAGGGAATATAACTCTTTATCCAGATACAAAAGCTACTTTTAGTCCACAGGATAATATTATCGCCGGGAATACACTTCTTTATGGAGGTACTGGAGGAAAGGTATTTATTCAAGGAATTGCTGGAGAGAGATTTGCAGTTCGAAACAGTGGAGTAGAAGCTGTAGTTGAGGGTGTTGGAGACCATGGATGTGAGTATATGACTGGAGGTACTATTGTTGTCCTTGGAAGAACAGGAAGAAACTTCGGGGCTGGAATGAGTGGCGGAATTGCCTATGTTCTTGATGAAGATAATAATTTGGCCTCAAAAATTAATTTTGAAATAGTCCAGATGGATGTTTTAGATAGTGAAGATACAAAAAAGCTGTTAATGATGATACAAGATCATTTTGAAGCTACTGGAAGTTTAAAAGCAAAAGGAATTCTGGATAAATGGGACATAATGAAAGACAAGTTCCGCAGAGTAGCCTCAGAACAATATTTGAATATAATTAAAAAATAATCAAAATATGGAGGTGAGATTTTGGCTGAGGAAATTATTGCAAAGAGACCGGTAAAAGAAAGAATAAAAGATCATAATGAAATTTATAAAGAAATTGATGATAAAGTTATTCAAAAAAATGCAGGGGAATGTATGCAGTGCGGTGTACCATTTTGTATGTCAGAATGTCCTTTGGGAAACTTTATACCTGATTACAATGATCTTGTTTCTCATAACCAATGGAAAAAGGCATTAGAGGCCCTTCTATCAAGAAATAATTTTCCTGAGTTTACTGGAAGATTATGCCCAGCTCTTTGCGAAGATGCCTGTGTAAAAAGTCTTAGTGGAAAAGGGAATTCAAATCGACTTACAGAACTTGCAATTATAGAAAAAGGTTTTGAAATGGGTTGGGTCAATCCTTCTCCTTCGGAATTTAAAACCAACTATAAAGTTGCGGTAATAGGATCCGGACCAGCAGGACTTACAGCAGCTCAACAGCTAGCTAGAGTAGGCCATAAAGTTACTGTTTTTGAAAGAGATGGGGAACTGGGAGGACTTTTAGCTAGAGGAATACCTGATTACAAATTGGATAAAAAGGTGATTGAAAGAAGATTGAATCAACTAAAAGAAGAGGGTATTGAATTTAAAACAGGAGTAAATGTTGGTGTGGATCTTCCTGTAGAAATTCTTCTAGAAAAATATGATGCAATATGTCTTTGTGGGGGATCAAGCGTCCCCCGAGACTTGGAAGTTTCTGGTCGTGAATTAAAAGGGATTCATTTTGCTATGGATTTTCTGACTCAGCAAAACAGAATTAATTCTGGTGAAGATATTTCCAAAGAAGAGAGACTAGATGCTAAAGAGAAAAAGGTTCTTATAATTGGCGGTGGAGATACGGGAGCAGATTGTGTTGGGATATCCCTAAGACAGGGAGCTAAAGAGGTTTATCAAATAGAGTTAATGCCAAAGCCTCCGGAAGAAAGGACACACTATATGCCTTGGCCTTTTTGGCCTCAAATTCTTCGAGTTAATTCTGCTCATGAAGAAGGTGGAAAGAGAGACTGGAGCATTATGACAAAGTTTTTTTCTGGAGAAAAAGGTGAGGTTAAAAAAGCTCATTTTGTGAAACTTGAATGGTCAGAACCGGATAGCTTTGGGAAAAGAAGGATGGAAGAAATTCCGGGGTCAGATTTTGAACTGGAGGTAGATCTTATTCTTTTTGCAATGGGATTTCTTCATCCGGAAAGAAGTGAATTATTGAACAAACTTGGAGTCGATCTTTGTGAGAATGGGAATATCGCTACTGATACTAAGCATATGACCAATGTGAAAGGTGTTTTTGCAGCAGGAGATATGCATACAGGGCAGTCTTTAGTTTGTAAAGCTATTGCAGATGCCCGAGAAATGGCAGAAGAAGTGGATAAATATCTTCATAAACAAAGTGCTTCAAAAATTAATTATTAGATAATTAAAATGCCTGATTAATGCTAAACTACAATCAGGCATTTTTTTTTGTTATTAAGTAGGGTATTATAAGAAATACAAATAGAAAAGTTAGGAGAGATTAAATACTTATGCCAATGTGTTCAGTAAAAAGAGTCGCAGCAATTCATGACCTTTCAGGTTTTGGAAGGGCATCTCTAACTGTTGTTATACCAATAATTTCATCAATGAATCATCAAGTTTGTCCGATGCCGACAGCTGTGCTATCTACCCATACAGGTGGTTTTAAAGATTATAGCTTTGTCGATCTTACTGATTCTATGGTGGCCTTTGCAGAACATTGGAAAAAGCTTGAACTTGACTTTGATTGCATATATTCGGGATTTTTAGGATCTTCAAAGCAAATAGAGATACTTGAAAAATTTATAGACGACATGAAAAGAGAATACACTTTAACTGTCATTGATCCGGTTTTAGGAGATAATGGGAAGCTTTATGATACTATGACCGAAGAAATGGTTATTAAAATGAGAAGTCTTCTAAAAAAAGCAGATGTAATCACTCCAAACTTTACAGAGGCTGTTCTTCTATTAGGGGAAGAATATTGCCATGAAATAAGTGAAGATAAGATAAAAGACTGGCTTAAACGTCTTTCTGATATGGGACCTAAAATTGTAATTATTACTAGCGTTCCTCACAAAAACAATATGACTGATGTCATTGCTTATAACCGAGAAGATGGAAGATTCTGGAAAGTAAGTTGCGTTTATATCCCTGCTCATTTCCCTGGAACTGGAGACATGTTCACCAGCGTAATAGTTGGTAGCATGTTAAATGGAGATAGTTTACCAATGGCTTTGGATAGAGGAGTTCAATTTATTACCGCCGCTATCCGTGCTAGCTATGGGTTTGTCTATCCTCAAAGAGAAGGGGTACTCCTTGAAAAAGTATTGGATAATCTTAAAGTACCTGTGTTAAATAGTAGCTATGAGTTAATATAAAGAGGCGTTAACAAAATATTAACAAATATTGTAATTATTTGTTTTTGGTTCCCATCTATGATATACTAAAATCCAATTTCTCATAGAATGGTGGGTGAGTATGCCAGAAATATTAGAAGAAGAATACCTTGGAATTGTCCAAGATATCTTGGATAATGAAGAATTTCAAGCTTTAAAGAATTATTATCATCATAATTCCTCTATATATTCGCACTCTCTTCGAGTTTCATATTACTCTTATAAAGTTGCGAAGGTTTTAGACTTAGACTATCAGGCCGTGGCAAGGGGAGGACTCCTTCACGATTTCTTTTCTTATGACTGGAGAGAATATAAAAAAAATAAAAACAACAAAAACCACGGTTTAGAGCACCCAAAAACAGCATTAAAGAATGCTAGCAAATATTTTGAGGTTACTAAAAAGGAAGAAGATATAATCTTAAAGCATATGTGGCCAAAAGTTTTTGGAATGCCAAAATTTAAAGAATCAGTCTTGGTTTCAATGATTGATAAATATTGTGCTTCAGAAGAATTTTATGGTGGATATAAGGTGTTTGTACAAAATAAAATTAAAATTTTTGCTCAAGCATCATAAAAAGAAAAAAGTACCCTATTTTTGATAGTCAATCTATTAAAGATGGGGTATTATTTTTTTAAGGAGGGATAATTTATGGATAAGAATGAATTTACCCCAGAAAGATTAAAGTATCTTTATCTTTTTGCAAAAAAACATCCTGAAATAATGGATGCAAAAGCTTTCCTTGTGAGAAAGCTTGCATATTTACATTTACCTAAAAAAACAGAGTATTTTTTAACAGATATACACGGGGAGCACGAGGCTTTTAGTCATGTCATAAAGAATGCATCTGGTCAATTAAAAATAAAATTGAAAGAGCTTTTTTCAGAAGTTCTAACAGAGGATGAAATAAAAAAAACAGCAACTCTTATCTATTATCCATTACGTAAAATAAAAATGATGAAGGATGAAAATGAAGAGAATCTTATTTATTATAAATATCTTCCTATAATAATAAGTCTTGCGAAAAGTCTTGCAGACAAATATACAAATGAAAGTGTTATAAGCAAAATTTCACCTCATTTTCGTGAGATTATTGCAGAAATTATCTTTTCTGAAGACTATGATGATGATAAAAATTATTACATAAAAACCTTGTATGAAGAAATGATTAATAATGATATGATCGATGATTTTATTGTTCAAGTTTCTGAATTGATTCAAATATTATCTGTAGATCATCTTCATATAATAGGAGATATTTTTGACCGGGGACCAGGACCTCATCTTGTAATGGAACAATTGATGAGATTTCATTCTGTAGATATTCAGTTTGGAAATCATGATATCTTGTGGATGGGTGCAGCTTCTGGATCAAAGATTTGTTTGGCAAACGTTATCCGTATTTCTGCAAGATATGGAAACTTAGATATTCTTGAAGACGGCTATGGCATTAACCTGATGCCCTTGGCACAGTTGGCAAATGAATACTATTCAGATGACCCTTGCCAAGTTTTCCTACCTAAAACGGAGGGTGAATTTTTAAAGGAAAGAGATATAAGCATTATTAGTAAAATGCACAAAGCCATAAGTATTATCCAATTTAAACTAGAGGGACAGCTTGCCGAAGAAAATTCAATATATTCCATGGATAACCGAAAGTTATTAGAAAAGATAGATTATAAAAAAGGCAGTGTCCAAATAGAGGGAAAAAAATACATTATGAAGGATTTAAACTTCCCAACTGTTGATCCGGAAAATCCCTACAAGTTAAATGAATATGAAGAGGATGTTTTAGAGAAGCTTGAGAAGGCATTTTTGAATAGTGAAATTTTACAAAGACACACTAGGTATTTATTTTCTCAAGGTAGTTTCTATAAAATTCACAATGGTAACCTTCTTTTCCATGGCTGTATACCTTTAGAGAAAAATGGCGAATTTGCAGAAATAGAACATCTTGGTAAAAAATATAAAGGAAAAGCATTAATGGATTTCTTCGAAGAAGAAGCACGTAACCTTTATTTTTCAAGAGAAAAGAAAAAAGATTCTTTTGGCAAAGATATTATGTGGTATCTCTGGCAAGGGTCTTTGTCTCCCTTATTTGGAAAAGACAAAATGGCTACATTTGAAAGATATTTCCTTGAGGATAAAGAGCCCCAGAAAGAAGAAAAGAATTGTTATTATAAATTAAATGAATCTGAAGATTTATGTAAAAAGATTCTAGAAGAATTTGGACTCTTTTCAGAAGAATCTAAAATAATTACAGGTCATGTTCCAGTAAAAGCTAAAAAAGGTGAACAACCAATAAAAGCAGGAGGAAAGCTCTTTGTTATTGATGGTGGATTTGCAAAAGCTTATCAAAAAGAGACTGGTCTTGCTGGATATACTTTAGTTTCAAACTCCTATGGCTTACAATTAATTGAACATCAACCATTTGAATCAGTTGAGAAAGCTATAAAAAATGAAGAAGATATTATCTCAGTTACTAGAGTAGTTGAAAAAGCTGAACGGAAATATATAAAAGATACTGATGAAGGAAAAAAGATTCTAGAAGAAATTGAAGATCTAAGAGACTTAATAATTGCCTATAAAAAAGGTATAATCACTAGTAAACAGAATTGAAATGGGGGATAAAAAATGAAATTAGCAGTGGAAATATATAATGAAAAACTTTCAGGAAAAAATGCAGAAATAATATTTGTTAAAGAAGAAGAAATGATTGCTGAGCATGAAAACCTAAAGTTATTGCTAGAAAATAGTAATTTTAAAGGAAAATCTGGTGAAATTGAGTTCATTAGCTTATTAGAGGATGGAAATATATCAAACTATATTTTTTCTGGCCTTGGTAAAGAAGAGAAATTATCTCAGGAAATATATAAAAAGGCTTTAACTAAAGTTATTAAAGAAGGCAAGAGAAAGAAGCTTAATTATATAACAATAGATTTACAAAATATTGGTTATTTTAATGATGATTATTTAAAAAGTAGAATCTTCGCAGAAACATCTCTTTTAGCGGGATATAAGTTTATAAAATATCAAACAGAAGGAAAGGACAAAGATGATATAGAGATGAAAGTCCTTTTAAAGAATGGAAATGAAAAAGCAATCCAAGAAGGGAAACTTTTAGCAGAAAGTACAATCATAGCTCGCGATTTAATTAATGAGCCGGCAAATGTTATGACCCCTAAAAATTTGGCAGAACAAGCTAAACTAAATGGAAAAGAAGCCGGATTTAGTGTTGAAGTTTTTGATGAGGATGAAATAGAAGACTTAGGTATGGGAGCTTTCTTGGCTGTTGCAGGTGGCTCCAAAAGGAAACCGGCTTTGATAGTTATGAGATACTTTAACAATCCTGAGAATCCTGAAGAAATAAATGGAATTGTTGGAAAAGGCTTGGTATATGATAGTGGTGGCCTTTCAATTAAACCTACAAATAGCATGATTGAGATGAAAAGTGATATGGCCGGTGGGTCTGCAGTTATCGGTGCTTTTACAGCAATTGCCAAAGCGGGACTAAAAGTAAATGCAGTAGGTGTAATAGCGGCTTGTGAAAATATGATTTCGGGGAAAAGTTACCGACCGGGAGATATTTTAACTACTATGGCAGGAAAAACGGTTTTTGTTGGGAACACAGATGCAGAGGGAAGACTTACTTTGGTAGATGCCATCCATTATATTATTGAAAAAGAAAAAGTATCTAATATTATTGACATAGCTACTCTTACAGGTGCGGCTGTGGTTGCTCTAGGGGATACAACAACAGCTGTCTTAAGTAACAATGATGCTTTATATAATGAAATTGCAGAGGCAAGTAATTTAGCTGGAGAAAGAATATGGCGTCTTCCTATTTTTGATGATTATAAAGAAAAGTTAAAATCTAAGGAAGCTGATTTAACAAATTCAGCTGGGAACCCTGGTACAATTACTGCGGCTCTTTTTATTGAAGCTTTTGTGCAAAATAAACCTTGGGTTCATCTTGATATAGCGGGTACCTCATGGTCCGAAAAAGAGTATGACTACTATAGTGCTGGGGGAACTGGCTACGGTGTTAGGACTCTCTATCATTGGTTAAAGAAAAAATCCAATTAAAAAAAGTTCCACTGATTTTTTCAGTGGAACTTTCTTAATTATGAGAACTATTTTAATGTGATTACTTGTTCATTGCCCCAAAGTCCATGGATATTACAGTAACTTAAAGCCATTAATTTCCCTGAACCTGGTAACTTAACTTTTGCAATCGCATAAGGTTCTGAGAAAGTTTCACCTTCACCATGGGCTGCGAAACGATAGTCTCCAAGTTCAATTGCGAACTTTTTGCCATCTTCAATAAAGAAAAGTTTAATCCATGAAATATAGTGCTCTAAAGTATTAGGATGTCCAATAGCATCCCCAATAGAAACCTTAATTTCGATAGCTTCATCTTTTGCAAAGCTCTCCGGAGCTGTAATTACGGGCACGTGTTTTTCGCCTTTCCAATCACCTGTTTGTATTAATGTGTCAAAAATCATTGTTAAAGCCTCCTATTATATAGATTTACTACTTTACTTCTTTACCCAAAAATGTGAAAATCTTAAACAGAGAATAGAAATTAAGGAGAAATAAATGAAAAATATATGTGTTTATGCTTCTGCCAGCGATAATGTTGATAATAAATATTTTACGATTGCAGAGAATATAGGAAGATTACTTGCACGGGAAGGATATAATCTGGTTTTTGGTGGAGGAACCGTCGGTTTAATGGGAGCCTGCGCAAGAGGTTTTCATAAAGAAAATAAAAAAGTCATAAGTGTTATTCCAGAGTTTCTCAAGCTTCCAGGTGTCTACTATGAAGAAAGCGATGAATGTTACGTAACTGAAAGTATGAGAAAACGTAAGAGAATTATGGAAGATTTGTCCGAGGGATTTGTTGTGCTCCCTGGTGGATTTGGAACTTATGAAGAATTAATGGAAATTATTACCTTAAAACAGTTAGGACGACATAATAAGCCAGTAGTAGTTGTTAATTCTTTTGGGTTCTATAATAAACTAAATGAGATATTCCATTTTCTTGTAGAAGAAAAATTTACTCAAGAGAAATATCTTAGCCTATGTTACTTTGCTGAAAATGAGAAAGTAGCTGTAGAATATATCTTAAATTATAAAGAAGAAGAAATAGATCCAAAATGGGGGAAAAAGTAATAATGAGAAGAAGAAAAATTAAAGGTTCGGATGAGAAGCTAGTATCATATAATGATTATGTTATTACTGAAGCACAAACTTATAAAGGGAAATGGAAAGACCTTTTTGGAAATAATAACCCGATACATTTAGAAATTGGAATTGGTAGAGGAAGCTTTTTAAAGAGATATGCAATTAGGCATCCTGAGATAAATTATCTTGGAATAGAAACAAAAGAGGAAGTTATGCTTTATGGAGTAAAAGAAAGCCACGAAGAGGGCCTAAAAAACATAAAATTTATATGGCAAAATGCGATTGATCTTAAAGATTTTTTTGAAAAAAAAGAAGTGGAGAGAATATATTTAAATTTCTCTGACCCCTGGCCAAAAAAGAGACATAGTAAAAGAAGATTAACTTCGGAATCTTTTCTTGATATGTATAAAGATGTTCTTAAAGACAATGGAGAAGTGCATTTTAAAACAGATCATGAGGACTTATTCGAGTTTAGCTTAAATTCTTTTTCAGACAAAGGGTGGCAACTGAAAAATATTAGCTTGGATTTATATAAAAACCTTCCTGAAGATAACATACCAACAGATTACGAAGTTAAATTTGTTGAAAAGGGATTGAAAATTTACCGTTTAGAGGGAATAGCACCTGTTAAGTAACAAAAAGTTTAAGGAATATTAGCAGGGCTTAAGTTGTAATGGAATCATTGCTGTGGTTTAATTATTATAGTGTGATTTCTGATATTTAATAAAAAAAGGGGTCCTTTTAATGGTTTTTGGTTTTATAAAAAATATGTTTGATGATAATAAAAAAGAAATTGGAAAATTAACTAAACAAATTGATGCTATTAATTCCTTTGAATCTGTTTTTCAAAATAAAAGTGACGAAGAATTAAAAGCAATGACAGAAAGTTTTAAGAACAGAGTTTCTGCTGGAGAAACACTTGAATCCATTTTACCGGAGGCTTTTGCTCTTGTAAGGGAAGCATCAAAAAGAGTTTTGAAGATGAGACATTTTGATGTGCAGCTAATGGGGGGAATTGTACTTCATCAAGGTAGAATTGCAGAAATGAAAACTGGTGAAGGTAAAACATTAGTAGCAACTCTCCCAGTTTATCTTAACGCCTTAACTGGAAATGGAGTTCATGTTGTAACTGTAAACGATTATCTTGCAAAGCGTGATAGCCAATGGATGGGAGAACTTTATCAATTTCTTGGCTTAAGCGTAGGTCTGTTAATTAATGGTATGAATTATAGCGAAAAAAAAGAAGCATATAGTGCAGATATAACATATGGTACAAATAATGAATTTGGGTTCGATTATTTAAGAGATAACCTTGTAATGAATAAACAAAACAAGGTTCAAAGAGGCTTTAATTATGCAATTGTCGATGAGGTTGATAGTATTCTTATTGATGAAGCAAGAACACCACTTATCATATCTGGTGCTGCAGAATCGGCTAAGGCACTATACCAAATTGTTGATACCGCTGTAAAAAGATTAAAAAAAGAAGAAGATTTTACAGTAGAAGAAAAAGAAAAAAATGTTCAGCTCACCGAAGAAGGTATTCTTAGAATTGAAAAGATGCTTGGGATAGAGAACCTTTATGATAATGCTGAGGAAAAAAATATTGAAATGCAAAATCATATCAAACAAGCATTGAAAGCAAATTATCTTATGAGAAAAGATATTGATTATGTAGTTAATGAAGGTAAAGTTATTATCGTGGATGAGTTTACTGGACGTTTGATGTTTGGTCGTAGATATAGTGAAGGTTTACATCAGGCTATCGAAGCTAAAGAAAATGTAAAAGTTGAAAAAGAATCAAGAACCTATGCTCAGATCACTTTTCAAAATTACTTCAGAATGTACAAAAAACTTGCAGGTATGACTGGTACTGCTAAAACAGAAGAAGAAGAATTTATAAAGATCTATGGTATGGATGTTGTTGTAATTCCAACGAATAAAGAGCTAGTTAGAACTGACTATCCAGATGCTATTTATAGAACAGAGATCGGTAAATATAATGCTGTTGTAGATGAGATTATAAAACGTCATGAAACTGGACAGCCTGTATTAGTCGGAACGATTTCCATTGAGAAATCAGAATTTATAAGCTCAGTTCTACAAAGGAAAGGAATCCCTCATCAGGTACTTAATGCAAAATACCATGAGAAAGAGGCCGAAATCGTATCTCAAGCAGGGCAAAAGGGCATGGTTACAATTGCAACCAACATGGCCGGAAGAGGTACTGACATTGTTCTTGGTGAAGGAGTAAAGGACATTGGAGGCTTAGCTATAATTGGTACGGAAAGACACGAGTCAAGAAGGATAGATAATCAGCTTCGTGGGCGTTCTGGAAGACAAGGAGATCCTGGTTCAAGTCAATTTTATATTTCTATGGAAGATGAACTAATGAGACTTTTTGGGTCTGAAAAGATTTACGGTATTCTTGATAAATTAGGAATGGATGACTCAATGGCTCTAGAAAATAGTATGCTTTCATCTAGTGTTGAAAATGCACAGAAGAAGGTTGAAAGTAGAAACTTTGATATCAGAAAAACGGTTCTTGATTATGATGATGTATTGAATAAGCAAAGAGAAGTAATTTACCAACAAAGAAATATGGTACTTGAAGGGGATAGTGTTAAGGAAAGTATTTTAGATATGATTGAAAAGACTGTTGAAAGTATCTTTAATCAATATAGTATTGCTTCTGAATATCCCGAAGAATGGAACATGGAAGGCCTTCTTGAAGATTATAGCAATAACATTGTAGCAGTACTTCCGAAAGAATTAACTGTAGAAAATCTAGTAAAGTTAGAAAAAGAAGAAATTCTAGATCTTTTAAAAAATACAGCTCTTGAAGCTTACGAAGAAAGAGAACAAAAATTAGGAGAAGAAGTACTAAGAGACCTTGAAAAAGTTGTTCTTCTTAAAAACGTTGACTCTAAGTGGATGGATCACCTTGATGGAATGGAAGATTTACGCCAAGGCATTTATTTAAGAGCTTATGGGCAGAGAAATCCTCTTACAGAATATAAATATGAATCCTTTGATATGTTTAGTGGAATGATCGAGGAGATTAGACAAGAAACTGTAAGAATTCTCTTTAGAGTAGAGGTTGTTGAAAAACCAGAAGAGAAAAAAGATCTTGTGGTTAATACTTCAGAGGAAACTAAAAAGACTCCAGTTAAATCAGAAAACAAAGTAGGCAGAAATGACCCTTGTCCCTGTGGAAGTGGAAAAAAATATAAACAATGTTGTGGTCAATAAATAGGAATTTGTAAAGGAAGTGAAATTTTGGATTACGAAATAAAAAAAGAAATTGAAAGTTTGGAAAAAAGGAAAAAAGATTTAGGTGATTCACTTTGACCTTGCTACTAAAGAGGGCAAAATAAAAGAAATGGAAGATTCTAGTATGGATCCAAATTTCTGGTCAGACTCAGAAAAGGCTCAAACTATTATGAGAGAAATGAGGGTTTTAAAAGATACTGTAAATAAATTTTATAGTATTCAAGAAGATTTTGAACATTTAGAAATAGCCTATGAATTGAGTGGGGAAGAGGAAGGTAAGGAATATGAAAAGGAAGTAAAAAAACTTTTAAAAACACTTAGTACAAAACTAGATTCCATGGAAATTGAAACTATGTTATCAGATCCCTATGACCAAAATAGTGCTATTATAACAATTCATCCAGGTGCTGGTGGTACAGAAAGCCAGGATTGGGCAGAGATGTTATATCGAATGTATCTAAGATGGGCTGAGCAAAATGGGTATAAAACTACGGTACTTGATTATCTAGCCGGAGAAGAGGCAGGTTTAAAAAGTGTAACAATTTCTGTTGAAGGAAGCTATGCTTTCGGATATCTTAAAGC
Source organism: uncultured Eubacteriales bacterium (assembly GCA_964574445.1). Classification (GTDB taxonomy): domain Bacteria; phylum Bacillota; class Peptococcia; order Peptococcales; family SKKY01; genus SKKY01. Next base: position 29,415 of record CAZNNQ010000008.1, on the reverse strand, counting down.
CGAAAAGGGAGTTCATCGTCTTGTAAGAATATCACCCTTCGATTCATCTGGAAGAAGACACACTTCCTTTGTTGCAGTTGAAATAATGCCAGAAGTTCCAGAAGACGATAAAACTATTGAAATAGACGTTAAAGATTTGAAAATTGAAACCTTTAGAGCTGGCGGGGCTGGTGGACAGCATGTAAATACTACAGACTCGGCAGTGAGGATCATTCATATTCCAACAAATACAATTGTTCAGTGTCAAAATGAACGCTCTCAAATTAAAAATAGAGCTACAGCAATGAAGCTTTTGAAATCGAAACTATTGGAGCAAAAATTAAAGGAAAAAGAAGCTGAAATGTCAAAGATACAAGGAGAACAGCAAGATATTGGGTGGGGAAGTCAGATTAGGTCATATGTTTTTCATCCATATAGCATGGTGAAAGATCATAGGACAAATTATGAAAAAGGTAATGTGCAAGCGGTAATGGACGGAGATTTAAATGAATTTATTACAGAATATCTAAAAAAGATGGCGAGACAGTAAAATCTGTCTCGCCATTTTCTTTTACCACAAAGCTGCATTTGTGATTTGTTGATAGAAAAAATCCACTCTTTTGATGTAATCATCAGGGAGAGGTTGGTTGTTAGCTATTTTCTTTTTGACATAAAATTCCCCTGCGTTATAAGCAGTGAGAGATTTATGGATGTCATTTTCAAAGGTTTTTAATAAATAGCTTAAAATAAATGTTCCCATATCGATATTGTAATCAATATCAGTAAGTTTTTGCAGATTTGCAGGGGGTGCTATTCCCATGGCCTTTGCCCAAGAGGATGAATATTTGAATCTTACTTGCATTAAACCCATATCATCCAACTTTCCTTGAAGTCTTGGTTTAAACTCAGATTCACACCCGATAACAGCTAGAATCAGTTCAAGAGGCACCTCATGTTTAATGGACGCTTTTTTTGCTGATTCATAGATTCTATCTCTGGAGAGATGGTCCAGACCAGGGTTGAATTTTTCTACCATATTATGAAAATTTAAATACGTAAAATTTAAAGTCATTGGAGAATATTCTGCATTCTCCTGGTTGTTCAAAGTAATTGGCTCTTCCAAATCCTGATTATTCCCATTATCCAAATCTGGGTTTGCAATAGTCGCACCACTGATTGAACTTAAGGCCATCAGAAAAGTAAAAGCTGCAGCTGCCACTTTTTTTCTCTTAAAATTTGACAAGAAATCCCTCCTTTTTAAGAGTCCTAAGGACATCTTCGGGATTATATACTAGTTTTAGAATAATTGCAAATTGTAATTGTGACTAAAATATGATATTTTTTAAAAGATTTAGGCAAAATAGAGATTTATTGCCATTTATTTGATAAAATAAATCGGTGAAGAATTTAGTTAAATTGGAGGAATTAGTTAATGACAGGAACAAATCTTAAAGATTTAAAAGCTATGGCACAAAAAATCCGCTGCCACATTATACGCATGACAACGCTTGCAGGTTCAGGACATCCTGGTGGTTCTTTATCTGCAGTTGAAATATTAACCTATCTGTATTTTAAAGAAATGAAAGTAAATCCCTTAGATCCAAAAGGGGAAGATAGAGATAGATTTGTACTTTCAAAAGGACATGCTGCTCCAGTATTATATGCAACTCTTGCGGAAAAAGGTTTTTTCCCAACTGCAGATCTTGGAACTTTAAGAAAGATTGATTCCTACCTTCAAGGACATCCTGACATGAAAAAAGTGCCGGGGGTTGAAATGTCTACAGGTTCCCTTGGTACAGGTTTTTCAACTGCTATTGGGATGGCTTTAGCTAATAAAATGGATAAAAAAGATAACTATGTCTATGCTCTTTTAGGTGATGGTGAAACCCAAGAAGGACAAATATGGGAAGCTGCTATGTCAGGAGCTCATTATAAATTAAATAATTTGATTGCTATTCTTGATTATAATGGACTTCAAATTGATGGAGAAATTTCAAAGGTTATGTCTCCAGAGCCTTTTCCAGATAAATGGAAAGCTTTTGGCTGGAATGTAGTTGAAATTAATGGTCATGACTTTGAAGAGCTTGAGATGGCTATGTTGAAAGCAAAAGAATGTAAAACACAACCTACAATAATTATTGCTAAAACAATAAAAGGGAAAGGCGTTTCATATATGGAGAATGAGGCAGGATGGCATGGTAAGTGTCCTTCTCTAGAAGAAATGGAAGCAGCTCTTTGTGAACTTGAATATTAATCTATATTAGTTAAAACTTGGGAGGAAAATCATGACAAAAATAGCTACCAGGGATTCTTATGGTAAAGCATTAGTAAAACTAGGAGAAAAAAATAAAAATGTAGTAGTTTTAGATGCAGATTTATCTAAATCGACAAAGACTGCAGATTTTCAAAAAGTATTTCCAGAGAGATTCTTTAATATGGGAATTGCTGAACAAAACTTAATGGGTGTTTCTGCAGGATTTGCTGCTGCGGGTAAAATCCCATTTGCCAGTACCTTTGCAGTTTTTGCGATTGGTAGAGCATATGATCAGATTAGAAATACAATAGGTTATCCTCATTTAAATGTTAAAATTGCAGCTACTCATGCTGGTCTTACTGTTGGGGAAGATGGTGGGTCTCATCAAATGCTTGAAGATATTGCTTTAACAAGAGCAATACCTGGAATGACAGTGCTTGTTCCTGCAGATGGTGTTGAGACGGAAAAAGCGGTTATTGCTGCAGCAGAAATGGACGGACCAGTATATATAAGACTTGGGCGTCCAGCTGTTCCGGTAATCTTTAGTGAAGATTATAACTTCGAAATTGGTAAAGCAGCTCTTGTAAAAACTGGGACAGATGTATCAATTTTCGCTACAGGAATAATGCTTTCAATAGCTCTCAAAGCAAGGGAAATTCTAGCTTCAGAAAATATTTCTGCAGAAGTAGTTAATATAAGTACGATAAAACCTATAGACAAAGAAGGTATAATTAAAAGTGTAACTAAAACTCGTTGTTGTATAACTTGTGAAGAACATAATATTTTAGGAGGTCTAGGAAGTGCAGTTGCTGAAGTTTTAGCAGAGAATCTTCCAGTACCGATGGAAAGAGTAGGTGTACAAGATGTATTTGGTCAATCAGGGTCTCCAGACGAACTTCTTGAACATTTTGGATTAACCTCAGAAAATATTGTAGAGAAAGCAAAAAAGGTTCTTCAAAGAAAATAAAGCTGTGAGGTGCAAAAAGTGATTCAATTTTTTAATGTGACAAAAAAATATGAAAATGGAAACATTGCACTGAAAGATGTAAGTGTAGCAATAAAAAAAGGTGAGTTTGTTTTTTTAGTTGGAGCTAGTGGAGCTGGGAAATCTACTTTTACCCATATGCTAATTAAAGAAATTTCTCCAACTCAAGGACAAATACTAATTGATGGTGAAAGCATTATAAGAATGAAAAATCGTCACATTCCTTTTCTGAGAAGAAAAGTAGGGTTTATATTTCAAGACTATCAATTATTGCAGGATCGTACTGTTTATGAAAATATAGCTTTTGCTTTAGAAATTGTTGGTCTCAATCCTCAAGAAATTAAAAAAAAGGTTACGATGGTAATTGATCTTGTTGGTCTAACAGGACATGAAAAATCATATCCAGAACAACTTTCTGGTGGTGAGCAGCAAAGAGTAGCTATAGCGAGAGCAATCGTCAATAATCCTCCATTGATTGTTGCTGATGAACCAACGGGTAATTTAGACCCAGAAACATCTCTGGAAATAATGAAAATATTTCATTCAATAAATAAATGGGGAACTACAATATTAATGGCAACCCATGATAAAGACATGGTAAACAGGCTAAGGAAAAGAGTAATTCAACTTAGCTTTGGTGAAATTGTCAGAGATGAAGAAAAGGGCGGTTATTACAATGCTCAGTAATTATTTTAAAATATTTATCAGAGATGGTTTTAAGTTTTTGTGGAGGAATAAAGGCGTCGCTTTTGCGTCCGTTATAACCCTTGCGGTTGCATTGACTATTACAGGATTTACCTTGGTTTTTGTAAATTCGGGAAATCAAGTTGTAACGCATCTTCAGGAACAAGTTGAAATTAATGCTTATGTAAAAAATGATGTAGAAAGAGTTGATGCTCTGAATCTTTCAAAAGAGATTGAAAAGATTCCGGGTTTTGAAAGTTTAGAATTTGTATCGAAGGAGAAGGGGATACTTCTTCTTCAAGATCGATTTGGTACTGAAATGGATTTGGGAGAAACCCTTGGAGGGGAGAACCCTCTTCCAGACCAATATATAATTAAAGCAACATCTCCAGATATGGTAGAAGTAATTGTTGAAGAGCTTACAAAAATTGAAGAAATTGAAAATATTGTTTATGGAAAAGAGATTGTAGATAATATTCTTTCATTTACTTTCTGGGCAAAAAATCTTGGAATGTTTTTAATTTTGGGAGTAATGCTAGCAGCGTTATTTTTAATTATGATTACTATTCGACTTACAGTTTATTCAAGATCCCATGAAATAAGAGTTATGAAATTCATTGGGGCAACAAATTGGTATATAATTTTTCCTTTTTTCATAGAAGGATTAATTATCGGTTTATTAGGATCTCTTATTGCAGCGTTAATAATATTCTTTGGATATCAAAACTTTATGGAATATGTAATATTAAATATTTCATTTATTCCACTGGAATACGATTATCAGAAACTTTATTATACCCTTGGAATTTTAATAGCAGGAGGAGTAATAATTGGTGCAATTGGTAGTCTTACTGCAACTAGAAAACATCTTAAAGTATAGCCCCTTTTAGAAAAGGTTGATGATATTGATAAAAAAAACTTTAAAAATTATACTGACAATATTTTTAATATTTTGTGTCCTATTTACACTTACAGGGCTAGGAATTGTTGTCACAAATTATGATAATATAGGACATTTTCTTGCGAGTTACACTCTTATTGAAAACTTTTTCTTATGGCCCACAGACAACGAAGTCCTTGTTGAAGGAATGATTGATGGCATGGTAGCGGGGCTAGGAGACAGGTACTCTCGTTATTTTTCCCCAGATGAATACCAGGATTTTAAAGATTCTTTTCAGGGAATTTATGGTGGAATTGGGATTTATGCAGATTTTGTAAATGATACAGTGGTAGTTGTTTCTACAATGAAGGATAGTCCTGGAGAAAAAGCAGGCTTATTGACAGGTGATATAATCGTTGGCGTTGATGGTGAAAGTGTTTCCGGGAAAAGTATTACGGAAATCGTTGATTTAATAAAAGGTGAGCCAGATACAGAAGTAGTTTTAACAATAAAAAGAGATGAAGATGTTTTTGATGTTACGATTATCAGAAAATATATTGATAATCCAACGGTTTATACTGAAATGTTAGAGGAAGCTCCAGAATTTGGCTATCTTCAAATAGCAGGTTTTTCTCAAAAGACATATCAAGAATTTTTAGAAGAAACTAATGAGCTACTAGCCCAAAATCCTAAGGGTCTAATTATAGATTTAAGGGGAAACCCTGGAGGAGAATTGGAAGCTGTAGTAAATGTAACAGGTAGTTTTATTCCAGAAGGACCAGTTATTCATCAGGTTGATCGCAACGGGAAAATCCAAAGTATCGTTACATCTGGCAATACTTTAGATATTCCTATTGTAGTTTTGACTAACGGTGGTACCGCTAGTGCAGCCGAAGCAATGACCGGAGCTCTTCAAGATAATGGGGTAGCTTATGTTATAGGTACTAAAACTTTTGGTAAAGGTATTGTTCAAACAATTTTTCCACTAGGCAATGGGGGCGGTCTTGAATTAACAACCCATAAGTATCTTACAGCTGGTAAAAGAGACATCCATGAAGTTGGCATAACTCCAGATTTAGTGGTAGAATTAACAGAAGAAGATACCTATGATAGACAGTTGGAAGCAGCAATTAACTATCTTAAAGAAAAGACAAACTAAAATAGACTACAGACTTATGAGCAGAGCTTATAAGTCTTTTTTTTCCAGGAGGAAAAGAAAATGGAAAATTATAAATTTAAAGTTAAGTCAAAATATGAGCCAGCAGGAGACCAAGTAAGGGCGATTAAAGATATAGTAAAGGGATTTAAAGAAGGAAAGAATTATCAGACACTTTTAGGTGTTACTGGAAGTGGCAAAACCTTTACCATGGCGAATGTAATTGAGCAATTAAATAAGCCAACCTTAATTATTGCCCATAACAAAACCTTGGCTGCTCAACTTTGGAGCGAATTTAAAGAGTTTTTTCCTGATAATGCCGTTGAATATTTTGTAAGCTATTATGATTACTATCAACCTGAGGCCTATGTACCATCAAGTGATACTTATATAGAAAAAGATTCCTCAATAAACGAAGAGATCGAAAAATTACGACATTCAGCAACCAGCTCTCTTTTCGAGCGAAATGATGTCATTATTGTAGCCAGTGTGTCTTGTATATATGGCCTTGGTTCTCCAGAGGAATATAAAAAGCAAAGGTTATCTCTCCGAAAGGGGCAGATAGTTGAAAGAGACGCAATTTTAAGAAAATTAGTGGAAATCCAATACGAAAGAAATAACATGGTTTTAGAAAGAGGATCTTTCAGAGTGCGTGGGGATGTTATTGAAATAATTCCAGCATCAATAAACGAAAAATCAATTAGAATTGAGATGTTCGGTGATGAAATTGATCGAATTCTTGAAGTAGATATTCTTACAGGTGAAATTTTAGGCGAAAGAAGCCATGTGGCAGTCTTCCCAGCAACCCATTATGTAACTGCACCAGAATATTTAGATACAGCAATAAGTAATATTGAAAGTGAATTAGAAGAGCGAGTGAAGTACTTCGAAGAAAATGGGAGACTTCTTGAGGCTCAAAGAATTAAAGAAAGAACAAAGTATGACATTGAGATGCTAAAGGAAATCGGTTTTTGTTCTGGGGTAGAAAACTATTCTCGCCACCTTACAGGTAGGCCACCAGGAGAGAGTCCTTATACATTAATTGATTATTTTCCAGAAGACTTTCTAATTTTCATTGATGAATCTCATATGACTATTCCACAGATTGGTGGAATGTATGAAGGGGATAGGTCTAGAAAAAGTAATTTAGTTGATTTTGGTTTTCGTTTGCCGTCTGCGTTAGATAACAGGCCTCTTAAATTTAATGAATTTGAAGAAAAAATGAAAAAAGCATTATTTGTATCGGCAACCCCAGGTCCATATGAAAATGATCATGCTCAAGCCGTAGTGGAACAGATAATAAGACCAACAGGTTTGATTGATCCAAAAGTTGAAGTGCGTCCGATAAAAGGTCAAATAGATGACCTGATTCATGAAATAAAATTGAGAGTTGCAGTTAAAGAGAGAGTTTTAATAACAACGCTAACAAAGAAAATGGCAGAAGATCTTACAGAATATCTTGGTAATGCGGATTTGAAAGTTAGATATCTTCATTCTGAAATAAAAACAATAGAAAGAATGGAAATTATTAGAGATCTTCGCTTAGGAGAGTTTGATGTTCTTGTAGGGATAAATCTTCTTAGAGAAGGATTAGATCTACCGGAGGTTTCTTTAATTGCAATTTTAGATGCTGATAAAGAAGGGTTTTTACGTTCGGAAAGAGCTCTTATTCAAACAATTGGACGAGCTGCTCGTAATCTTCAGGGTAAAGTAATCATGTATGCTGACCAAATAACAAAATCTATGGAGAGAGCAATATCAGAGACGGAAAGAAGAAGAAAAATTCAAGAAGAACATAATAAAAAATATAACATTGATCCTAAATCAATTATAAAAGAAGTATTTAAAGTAATTGAAGCAACTCAGGAATATAAAGGTAAAGATGATAAAAAAGATGTGAAAATTAAATTTAAAGATGATAAAGCAATTAAGAAACTTACCGATAAACAAAAAGAAAAATATATTAGAGATCTAGAAAAAGAAATGTTTGAAGCAAGCAAGAAACTTGAATTTGAAAGAGCTGCCCTAATCAGAGACCTGATAGTTGAGGCAAGAAATAAATAACAGACAGAGGTGTTAATGTGGCTTTAAATAAAATAGTAATTAAAGGAGCCAGAGTTCATAATCTAAAAAATATTGATATTGAGCTACCAAGAGATAAATTTATTGTAATGACTGGACTTAGTGGTTCTGGGAAATCCTCCTTAGCCTTTGATACAATTTATGCTGAGGGTCAGAGACGTTATGTAGAGAGTCTCTCATCATATGCAAGAATGTTTCTAGGACAAATGGATAAACCGGATGTAGATTATATAGAAGGTTTATCTCCGGCTATATCTATAGATCAAAAGACTACAAGTAAAAACCCAAGATCGACTGTAGGAACTGTAACCGAGATATATGATTATCTACGTTTGCTATTTGCACGAGTGGGAGTTCCCTATTGTCCCTCCTGCGGGAAACTTATACAGAAACAGACGGTTGAACAGATTGTTGATCAGATTATGGATTTTCCGGAAGGGACCAGAATTCAACTTCTTGCTCCTCTAATCAGCGGACAAAAAGGAACTCATAAAAAGCTCTTTGAAGAAATAAAGAAAAAAGGCTTTGTAAGAATTAAAGTCAACAAAGAAGTATATGATGTTGCGGAACCGCCGGAACTTGATAAAAATAAGAAACATGATATAGGAGTAATCGTAGACAGGATTGTTATTAAAGAAGGAATCGAGAACAGACTCGCCGATTCTCTAGAAATCGTTTTCAGTTTAAATGATGGAACCTTAAAAGTAGATAATCTTAGTGAGAAAAAAGAATATGTATTTAGTAAACAATTTGGATGCCCAGATTGCGGAATAAATTTTCCTGAGATTAATCCAAGAATGTTTTCCTTTAATAATCCATATGGAGCTTGTTCTGTTTGTGGTGGTTTAGGAACAAAAATGGAAATTTCTCCAGAACTTGTAGTTCCAGATCCAAGTAAAAGTATTCGTACAGGAGCGATTGCTCCATGGAATACAAAATTTAATGGAATTTACATGCAGACAATAATGACTTTAGCAGAAAAGTATGGGTTTTCTGTAGATATCCCTTTTTCTGATTTAAAAGAAAAGGAAAAGAAAATAATTCTTTATGGATCAGGTAAAGAAGTAATTCAGTTTGAATATGTTAATGGTGAGGGAGATGTAAGAAAATATAAAAGTGTTTTTGAAGGAGTAATTCCAAATCTCGAAAGAAGGCATCTTGAAACAAATTCGGATTTTATGAGAACAGAAATAGAAAAATATATGGAGAATCATCCATGTTCTGGTTGTCATGGGGCAAGATTAAAAAAAGAAGCTCTAGCTATAAAAATCGGAGATAAAAATATTTATGAAATTACAACAATGACCATAGAAGATGCTTTCCGTTTTTTTGTAAATTTACAGTTTAGTGAGAGAGAGCTTCTTATTGCTAATCAGATTATAAATGAGATTAGGTCAAGATTAAGCTTTCTTCTTAATGTTGGCTTGGACTATCTTACACTTGCTAGAAATGCGGGAACATTATCTGGAGGAGAGGCTCAAAGAATCCGACTCGCAACCCAGATTGGTTCAGGATTAGTGGGAGTATTATACATTCTTGATGAACCATCTATTGGACTCCACCAGAAAGATAACGAAAAACTAATTCGTGCTCTTAAAGAATTGAGAAATCTTGGAAATACTTTAATTGTTGTCGAGCATGATGAGGATACGATTAGAGAAGCAGATTATGTTGTAGATATTGGCCCTTATGCTGGTGCTCACGGTGGAGAAATAATAGCTGCTGGAACACCAGAAGAAATAATACTTTCAGAAAATTCAATAACTGGACAATACCTATCAGGTAGAAAAAAAATTGAGATACCTGAAATCAGAAAAAAACCTGGAGATAAATTTCTTGAAATTATAGGTGCTGAAGAAAACAATCTTCAAAAAGTTAATGCTAAAATACCCGTTGGACTTTTTACCTGTATAACTGGAGTTTCAGGTTCTGGGAAAAGCACTCTTATAAATGAGATTTTATATAAAGCTGCTGCCAGAGCAGTTTACCCTCAAGCTAAAATGAAACCAGGGAAATTCAAAGAACTAAGGGGAATGGAAAATATTGATAAAGTGATCGAAATTGATCAATCTCCAATAGGAAGAACTCCTCGTTCTAATCCAGCCACATATATTTCTGTTTTTGATGATATTAGGCAGGTTTTTGCAATGCTACCTGAATCAAAAATGAGAGCATATAAACCGGGGAGATTCAGCTTTAATGTTGCCGGTGGAAGATGTGAAGCATGTAGCGGAGATGGAATCTTGAAGATTGAGATGCATTTTCTTCCTGATGTATATATTCCCTGCGAAGTTTGCAAAGGGTCTAGATATAACCGAGAGACCTTAGAAATAAAGTATAAAGGTAAAAATATTGCAGAAGTATTAGATATGACTGTAGAAGAAGCTGTAGCATTTTTTGAAAATATTCCAAAAATATATAGAAAATTAAAGACCTTAGAAGATGTTGGTTTGGGATATGTAAGACTTGGACAATCAGCGACAACTCTTTCTGGAGGAGAAGCGCAAAGAGTAAAGTTAGCATCTGAGCTTCATCGAAGAAGTGGAGGAAAAACACTTTATATTTTAGATGAACCAACAACTGGATTGCATACAGCGGATATACACAAATTTCTAGAGGTAATTGAAAAAATTAAAGCTAATAATGATACAATAGTTATTATCGAGCATAATCTTGATGTAATAAAATCCGCAGATTATATTATTGATCTTGGACCTGAAGGAGGAAACAAAGGAGGAACTATTATTGCTCAGGGGACTCCAGAAGATATATCATATAATCCTTTATCATATACAGGTCAGTTTTTAAAGAAAATTTTGGGGTGAATCTATGTCCGTAATTGAAGATAAGCTGAAAACACTTCCGGAAAAACCGGGAGTGTATCTTATGAAAGACGAAAAAGGGAAAATTATATATGTTGGTAAAGCTAAGTCTCTAAAGTCTAGAGTGAGCAGTTATTTTAGAAAAAACAAACATGATTCAGCAAAGACTAGAATTCTTGTAAAAAAAATTGAAGATCTTGAATATATTCTGACAGACACAGAGGCTGAAGCTCTAATCCTTGAAAATAATTTAATCAAGAAAAATAAGCCTAAATATAATATAGATTTAAAAGATGATAAAACTTATCCATTCATTAAAATTACTCGAGAAGAATTCCCACGGGTGATGGTTACGCGTAATATTATTAAAGATGGGAGTCAGTACTTTGGTCCTTATACTAGCGCAGGAGCTTTAAAAGAAACAGTAGAACTACTTAAAAGACTTTTCCCATTTAGAAGTTGTAATAAGACAATGTTTAATAATAAAAAACCTTGTTTGAATTATCATATAAAAAAATGTTATGCACCTTGTGCAGGTAAAATTTCTCAGACAGAATATATGGAGTTAATTAATAATATTGAAAGTTTCTTAAGAGGTCATAAAAATGAGGTAGAAAGAAACTTAGTTAAAGAGATGGAGAAAGCTGCAGAAAACTTAGAATTTGAAAAAGCTGCACGAATTAGAGATAAAGTTGCTGCAGTTAGACATGTTATGGAAAAACAAAAGATTGTTTCTGGAAAAGATGAAGATCAAGATGTTATAGGTCTTTTTATTAAAGGAAAACATGTTGTTTTTCAAGTATTCTTTATTAGAAATGGAATTATTGTTGGTAGAGATAATTTCCATGTAATCTCTGCAATAGAAGAGCCCCAAGAAAAGGTTCTTGAAGACTTTTTAAAAACCTACTATATAAATAAGCCTAAACTACCTAAGAATATCTTAATTCCTTTTAAAGTCGAAGATCAGGAACTTATAGAAAATATTCTTGGAGAAGAAGTTAAATATAAAGTGAAGCTTCATGTTCCAATTAAAGGCAAAAATAAAGATTTAATTAATATGGTAACTGAAAATGCTAGAAATTATATGGAAAATATTGTAATTAAAAAAGAAGAAGCTGAGAAGGAAGCATTAAAAGAACTTCAAGAAAGACTTGAGCTTAAAAAAATACCTGAGAGAATTGAATGTTATGATATTTCAAACATTCAGGGTTCAGATAATGTTGCTTCTATGGTTGTATTTTGTGGCGGTAGTCCGGATAAAAAATCTTATCGAAAATTCAAAATTAAATCCTTTACAGGACCAGACGACTTTAGAGCTATGAATGAGGTTCTTGAAAGAAGATTGGATGAAGGGCTTAAGGGAAATGAAAAATTCTTGCCTTTCCCAGATCTTATTGTAATTGATGGTGGAAAAGGACAGCTGAGTAGTGCTCTTAAGGCACTTGATAGTAAAGGACTTACAGATAAGATTGCCATTGCTTCTCTAGCGAAAAAGGAGGAGCTAATTTATCTTCCTGGGAAATCTCAACCAGTAGTACTAGATAGAAGAGGACAGGGACTATATTTGGTTCAGAGAATTAGGGATGAAGCTCACAGATTTGCGATCACATTTCACAGAAGTTTACGAACAAAAAGAAACCTGGAGTCAATTTTAGATGATATTCAGGGAATAGGAGAAAAAAGAAAAAAAATTCTTCTAAAAAAATTCGGAAGTGTCCAAAACATTCTTAAAGCTGAGCTTGTTGAGTTATATGAAGTTCAGGAAATTCCTAAAAATGTTTTAGAAAAAGTGTATAATTATCTTAAGAGTCATGAAGACTTACAGATGAGAATAAAAAGAAAAGAGGGAAGAAATGATTAAACTTGTTGCAGTTGATCTTGATGATACCCTGTTGAATAATGAAATAAAAATTTCAGAGGAGAACAAAAAAGTTATTCAAGAGTGCAGAGAGCAAGGGATATATTTTACCTTTGCAACAGGAAGAATGTTTCGTGCTGCTGTTAATTTTGCAAAAGAAATTAATTTAGATCTTCCTTTAATAACTTATCAAGGAGCTTTAGTAAAGACAATTGATGAAAAAGAGATCCACCATCATGTAATAGAAAAGGATATTGCAGCAGATGTTATTGAATTCCTTAGGGATTATAAAATGCAGCTTAATGTATATATGAATGATTCTCTTTATGTTGAAGAAATGAATGAGTTTGGCAATAATTATGTTAATCTTTCTAGAGTTGAGCATAAAATAACAAGATTTCCCAAGGGCTTAGTAACGAATCCAACAAAGATTCTATTAGCTGGAGAACCCTCAACCTTGGATATAATTCAAAGAGAAGCGATCGAGATTTATGGTAATAAATTGACAATAACAAAATCTAAAGATTATTTCCTTGAATTTGGTCATGAGAAATCTAAAAAAAGTATAGCTTTAAAAGAATTAGCAGAAAATCTTGGTGTAAAAAGAGAAGAAATTTTAGCTATCGGAGATGGAATGAATGATCTTGATATGCTCGAATTTGCTGGTGTTGGTGTTGCAATGGAAAATGGGGCTCAACAAGCTAAAGAGGTTGCAGACTATGTAACGGATAGTAATGATAACCACGGCGTAGCAAAAGCCATTAAAAAGTTTGTATTATAAAAAAGGGTGATAAAGATGGAACTTCTAATAGTAACTGGTATGTCTGGAGCTGGAAAATCTACAGTAATTCAAATTCTAGAAGATATGAACTACTTTTGTGTTGATAACCTACCTCCTGCTCTTTTTTATAAGTTCTTTGAATTGATTGAGAAGTCAGAAGAACCAGACAGAAAAATAGCTCTTGTTATTGATATCCGATCTGGTAAATATTTAAAAGATTTTTTTGTGTATCTAGATGGACTTAGAGAAAGGAATATTAACTCTTACATTTTATTTTTAGAAGCTTCAGATAAAATTATTGTAGATCGCTTTAAAGAAACGAGAAGAAAACATCCAATGATGGAGGCCTGTGGCGGTGTTCTTGAAGGGATTAAAGAAGAAAGGCGTATTTTAGAGGAAATTAGAGGTCGAGCAGATCTTGTGATTGATACTAGTAGCCTTACTGCTTCCAAGTTAAGAGAAAGAATCAAATATCTTTGGGGAAAAAGTAAAGGAATAAAATTCAGGGTATCTTTTATGTCATTTGGATACAAATATGGAGTACCAATTGATACAGATTTGTTAGTAGATGTAAGATTTCTACCCAATCCTTTTTATATTCCCGAATTAAAAGAAAAGACCGGTCTTGATAGAGAGGTTCAAAATTTCGTTTTCCAACAGGAAGCTACAATGGTTTTTCTTGAAAAGTACCTTGATCTTCTAAAATTTCTTCTGCCGATGTATGAAAAAGAAGGGAAGTCAAATCTTACTGTGGGAGTAGGCTGTACAGGAGGGAAACATCGTTCGGTAACACTTGCAAATTATCTAGCAGAAAAAATAAGTGAAGTTGGCTACTTGACAGAAACTAGACACAGGGATATTGATAGAAAGTAGTGGTGAAGAATATGTCCTTTTCTGCAACGGTTAAAAATGAAATATCACGAATTATTCCGGAAAAAGAATGTTGTAAAAAAGCAGAACTCTCGGGTTTAATTCGTGTTGGTGGAGCAATAACAATTGCCTCCAATATGCAGCTTGCTTTGGAAATGAGAACTGAAAATGCTGCTGTAGCGAGAAAGTTTTTAACTTTATCAAAAAGTGCATATGGTATTGAAACTGAAATGAGTGTTCTTAGAAAAAATCGACTAAAAAAGAACAATACCTATAGAATAAAGATAAGCGATGAGGAAAGCGTAAAAAAGATTTTGGTTGATCTTGGAATAAGTGATGATGGCTTTTTCCTTAACACAGGTGTTAGTGAAGAGATAATAAAAAACAATTGTTGTAAAAGAGCATTTATCAGAGGGTTGTTTCTAGGGTCGGGATCCATCACAGACCCAGAGTTTGGGTACCATCTTGAAGTTATTTTTGAGAGCGAAGATATAGCTGAGGTGTTGGTTAAACTCCTAGAAAGCTTTGAGTTGCACGCCAAAATAATTATTAGGAAAAATAACTATGTTGTATATATAAAGGAAAGTGAACAAATCGCAACATTTTTAAGTATAATCGAAGCTCATAACGCACTTTTTTCTTTTGAAAACACTAGAATTCATAAAGGTATGAGAAATCAGGTGAATCGACTGGTAAATTGTGAGACTGCGAATCTAAATAAATCTATTGACGCATCATTTCGTCAATTAAATAATATTGAGATTATTGACAGGCACATTGGTTTAGATAAATTACCTGAGAATCTTAGAGAAATAGCTTTATTAAGAATCGAGAATCCAGATACAAGTTTAAAAGAACTTGGAGAGATGCTGAATCCTCCATTAGGGAAATCAGGAATTAACCATAGGATGAGAAGAATTGAGACTATTGCTAAAAGTTTCAGAAAAAAGTAATATAAGGAGTACAAATAGAGGAGGTGAAATTGATGGCTTACAAAATTGATGATAATTGCATTAAATGTGGTGCTTGTCAGGGAGAGTGTCCAGTTGGAGCAATTTCTGAGGGTGATACAATCTATGTTATTGATCCTGACCTTTGTATCGACTGTGGTGCGTGTGAGGCAATCTGCCCAGTAGGAGCAATTTCACAAGAATAATTAAAGCAAAAATAAAATGTTGATGATCATAAAAAGGACCCCCATTACTAGAGTTTATAACTAGAAGAGGGTCCTTTTTTGTTGACAAAATATGTAAATAGTTTATCCTTACTAGTGGGACAAAAAATGCACCACCAGGTGCAGAATATAAGGTTGATGCTATGGAAATAAAATTTAAAGATCTTAACAAAATTTTACCAGAAGCAAAGGAAATAATAAAGAGAAGAAGAATGATTTTAAAAACTATTTCGGAACTTTCTTTACCAGGAAGAAGGACTCTTGCGAAAGAAACATCTCTAGGAGAAAGAGTAATCCGAAATGAAGTAGAAATTCTTGCTCAAGAAAAACTAATACTAGTATCCTCTAAAGGGATAGATATTTCTGCTGAAGGAAAGATAGTTCTTGAAGCAATTCAAAACAATTTTCAAGAAATTTTTAATTTTGAGAAAATAGAAGGCAATCTTCAGACTAAACTAAATATTTCTAAGGTAATAGTGATTCCGGGAGACTCAGGTGATAGTGAAGTGTCAAGACGTGAGCTTGGAAGAGCAGGAGCAAAGATTTTTGGAGAAATGAAAAATAAATACAAAAGCATTTCAGTTGCTGGTGGACGAACCTTAGCTGAAGTTGCTTCCCAATTGATTCCTTTAAAGAAACCTGATTTACTTATTCTTCCAGCAAGAGGGGGATTAGGAGAAGAAATGGAAATTCAAGCTAATACGATTTCAGCAAAAATAGCGGGAAAGTTGGGAGCTAGCTATAGGTTGCTCCATATTCCAGATGCAATTAGTGAAAAAATTGCAGAAGAACTTCGTGACAATCAGCAAATTTCACAGGTAATTTCCTTAATCCGGGAAAGTGAAGTAATTTTTTTGAGTGTCAGCAATATAAAAGAAATTATCCGCAGAGGCCAGGTGGAAGAAAAAGAGGCTAAGTTGCTTAAAGAAAGAGAAGCAGTTGGAGAAGCTTTGGGATACTTTTTTAATAGTAGTGGTGAAATTGTTTATTCTAAAAGCAGTATAGGTATAAATATTGAAGATCTGGAAAAAAACAAGAAAGTTGTTTTAATTGCAGGTGGCAAAGGAAAAAGTGAAGCTATTGAAGCAGTTGCAAAAAAAGGTTTTGCAGATATTCTGATAACCGACGAAGGAGCAGCTGAAAAAATTTTAAATTAAACCAGGGGGTATTAAAATGAGTTTTAAAGTAGGAATTAATGGATTTGGAAGAATTGGTAGAAATAGTATGAGATATGCAATAGAACAAGGAATCGATATTGTAGCAGTTAATGACCTTACAGATGCTAAGACACTTGCTCATCTTTTAAAATATGATTCAGTTCATGGAATTTTCAAAAGAGAAGTTGAAGTAAAAGATGGTTCAATTTTTATAGATGGAAAAGAAATAAAGGTCTTTTCTGAAAGAGATCCAGAAAATCTTCCATGGAAAGAATTGGGAGTAGATGTTGTTCTTGAGTGTACTGGAATTTTTAGAGATAGAGAAGGAGCGACAAAACACATCAAGGCGGGTGCAAAGAAAGTTTTAATTAGTGCTCCTGCTAAAGATGAGGACATTACAATAGTACTTGGTGTGAACGAGGAAAAGTATCAGCCTGAAGAACACAATATTATTTCTAACGCATCCTGTACAACTAATTGCCTAGCGCCAGTTGCAAAAGTACTATTAGAAAAATTTGGAATTAAAAAAGGTCTGATGACAACAGTTCATTCATATACAAATGATCAAAGAATATTAGATCTTCCGCACAAAGACTTAAGAAGAGCTAGAGCTGCAGCAGAATCAATTATTCCAACAACAACAGGTGCCGCAAAAGCTGTTTCTCTAGTTTTACCAGAACTTAAAGGTAAGCTTAATGGTTTTGCTATGAGAGTACCAACTCCAAACGTTTCGGTGGTAGACTTAGTTTGTGAATTAGAAAAGAATGTAACGACAGAAGAAGTCAACCAAGCATTAAAAAATGCTTCTGAGAATGAGTTAAAAGGAATTCTTGGTTATAGTGAAGAACCTCTTGTTTCAATCGATTACAATGGAAATCCAAATTCTTCGATTGTTGATGCTTTATCAACAATGACAATAGGAGACAACATGGTTAAAGTTATTTCTTGGTATGATAATGAGTGGGGATATTCATCAAGACTGGTTGATCTTGCTCAGTATGTTGGAGAAAAACTGTAAAAAAACAAGGGGCAGGTAATGGATAATGAGAAAAAAAACGATAAGAGATGTAGAGCTAAAAGGGAAAAAAGTATTTGTAAGAGTTGATTTTAATGTTCCCCTTGATAAAAAGGGTCATATTAGTGATGACTCAAGGATTATTGCATCTCTTCCAACAATAAATTATTTGTTAGATAATGGTGCAAAGATAATAATTGCATCACATATGGGAAGACCAAAAGGGAAATATCTTGATGAACTTCGTCTAGATCCAGTTGCTAAAAGGTTATCAGAACTTTTAGGTAAAGATATAAAAAAAATGGATGTAGTTTTAGATGATTATGTAAAAAAAGCAATTTCGAACATGAAAAATGGGGAGATTATTCTTCTAGAGAATATTCGAATGGATAAAAGAGAAACAGACAATGATCCTCAGTTTGCCAAAGAACTTGCAGAGCTTGCGGACCTTTTTGTAAATGATGCATTTGGAACTGCTCACAGAGCACATGCTTCAACAGAAGGTATAACCAAATATATACCAAGTGTAGCAGGACTTTTAATGGAAAAAGAGCTTTCCCATCTGGGGAAAGTTCTTGAAAAACCTGAAAAGCCATTTGTGGTAATAATTGGTGGTGCAAAAGTTACTGATAAGATAGGTATTATTGAGAATTTATTAGATACGGTAAACACAATACTTATTGGTGGAGGTATGGCAAACACTTTTCTACTAGCAGAAGGAAATAATATTGGAAAGTCTCTTGTAGAGGAAGAAAAGGTAGACCTAGCCCGTGAGATTCTCGAAGAAGCAAGGAAGTTAAACGTAAAAATCCTTTTACCAGTAGATTGCGTTACAGGCAATGGACTGGATGATAAGACGGGTATTGAAACATGTTTGGTTTCTGAAGTAAAAGATGACAAAATGATTCTTGATATTGGCCCAGAAACCGTCAAGTTATTTGAAAAAGAATTAAAAAAAGCCAAAACAGTAGTTTGGAATGGACCTATGGGGGTTTTTGAAGTCGACGAATTTAGCCATGGCACAGAAGGAGTGGCGAAATCTGTAGCTAATTCAGAAGCTTTCTCTATTGTAGGTGGAGGAGATTCTATGGCAGCCTTAAAGAAAGTAGGACTGTCATATAAAATAACGCATATTTCAACTGGGGGCGGTGCTTCTTTAGAATTTCTAGAAGGAAAACTTCTTCCAGGAATTGAGGCCTTGAAGGATAAAGAATACGATAAAGATCGTAGACCGGTCATTATTGGTAATTGGAAAATGCATAAGACCCAGTCTGAAACAAAAACATTTTTTAATGACTTCTTTAAAGAATATAAAGAAAATGGCATAGAAGCAGGGTTTTGTGTACCCTTTACTTCACTTCCAGCATTAGATGAATTTAGAGATAAGGGAGTAAAGATTGGTGCCCAGAACTTTTATCCACAGGATCAGGGAGCTTTCACTGGAGAAATTTCTTTAAATATGTTAAAAGAATATGATCTTGACTATGTAATTATTGGACACTCTGAAAGAAGAAGTATCTTTAAAGAAGAAGAAGACCTACTAAGAGAAAAATTAGAAAAGGCTATAGCAGAAAAGATCACTCCAATATTTTGTATTGGTGAAATATTGGCTGAAAGAGAAGCCAAAAAAACTGAAAAAGTTTTAGAAGGTCAACTTGAAAGTGCTTTTATTAATATTTCTCCTCAAGAAGCAGAAAAAATAATTATTGCCTATGAGCCAGTTTGGGCTATTGGCACTGGTAAAAACGCGACGAAGGAGATGGCAGAGGAAACTATCTCTTATATTAGATTGTGGTTTGAAAAAAAATATTCCTCAAAAGTTTCTGAAAGAATTAGGATTCAATATGGTGGTAGTGTAAAGCCAGAGAATATAAATGAATTTATGGAAATGCCAAATATTGATGGTGCACTTGTTGGTGGAGCAAGTTTAAAACCAGAAGATTTTTTAATACTTATAAATTATAAGGAGCAAAAATGAAAAAAGTTATATTAGCCATCCTTGATGGGGTTGGCTGCCGAGAAGAAAAAAAAGGCAATGCTGTAGCCATGGCGAATAAAAAAAATTTCGATAAATTATGGAGTCAGTATCCTCATACAATGCTTTCGGCCTCAGGTGAAGATGTGGGTCTTCCCCAAGGACAAATGGGCAACTCTGAAGTAGGGCATTTGAATATTGGTGCTGGAAGGGTTGTTTATCAGGAATTAGTTAGAATAAACAAGAGTATAGAAAGTGGAGAAATAGAAAAAAATGAGGAGATCCTCAAACTATTTGATTATGTTAAGAAAAACAACAAAAAACTTCACTTTTTTGGTCTAGTCTCTGATGGAGGGGTACATAGTCATCAGCATCAATTAAACGGACTTTTGGAATTTGCTTCTAAGTACGGAGTAAAAGATGTATCAGTTCATGCTTTTCTTGATGGCAGGGATGTTCCGCCTCGCTCTGCCCAAGTCTATCTTAAAATTCTTGAAGAAAAGTTAAAAGAGCTTAATTATCCACCTGTAGCTTCTATCATGGGAAGATATTACTCAATGGATAGGGATAAACGTTGGGAAAGAATACAGCTTGCTTATGATGCATTGACTAGAGGGGAAGGCTATGAATATGAAAATTCCATAGACGCTCTTGAAGCAGCATATAATAGAGGGGAAGATGATGAATTTGTAAAGCCATCTATTATCAATACTGTAGCTAATCCCTTTTCTCCTATCAGTAAAGAAGATGGGGTATTCTGTTTTAATTTTCGTTCAGATCGGGTGCGGCAGCTTACTAGAGCTCTTACAGATGCGGATTTTAATGAGTGTAAGATAGAAAAATTAGATTTACAATACTTATGTTTAACAGAATATGATGCTACTCTTAATGTCCCAGTAGCTTTTAAACCGATAAATATGAAAAATACATTAGGGGAGTATCTTGGAAAAAATAACAAAAAACAATTAAGAATTGCAGAAACAGAAAAATATGCCCATGTCACTTTCTTTTTTAATGGTGGAGTTGAGAAAGAAAATCCAGGAGAAGACCGAATTCTGATTCCTTCACCAAAAGTTGCAACCTATGATTTGCAACCTGAAATGAGCGCTCCAGAAGTTTCTCGTACTTTAGTTGAAGAAATCTTGAAAGACAATTATGATTTTATTCTTGTAAATTTTGCAAATGCAGACATGGTTGGACATACAGGCTATATTGATGCAGCAATTAAAGGGATTGAAACTGTTGATAAGTGTCTTGGAGATATTTATGAAGCTGCAAAAGAAAAAGGGATGGTTCTTTTAGTCACGGCTGATCACGGAAATGCGGAGTTAATGTTAGATATGCAAAATAATAAACCTCTAACAGCTCACACAACTTTCCCTGTACCATTTATAGTTGTTGGATATGGAGAATGTAAGCTTAGAGAAGATGGCGTTCTCGGAGACATTGCCCCGACAATTTTAAAAATCATGGAAATAAAGCAGCCTGAAGAAATGACAGGTAAGAATATAATAATTAAATAAAGGGGAGAAAAAGATGAGTTATATTGATGATGTTTATGCCAGGGAGATACTTGATTCCAGAGGAAATCCAACTGTAGAAGTAGAGGTTGTTCTTGAGGATGGTACAATGGCAAGAGCCCAAGTTCCATCTGGAGCTTCAACAGGAGCTTTTGAAGCCTGTGAACTCAGAGATGGGGATGAAAGTAGATTCTTGGGGAAAGGTGTTTTAAACGCCATTGACAATGTAAACACAATTATTGCCCCTGAATTGATAGGAGCAGACGTTCTCGACCAGACAGGTATCGATGCTTTATTAATAGAATTAGATGGAACAGATAACAAAAGCAATTTTGGAGCAAATGCAATTCTTGGAGTTTCAATGGCAGTTGCAAGAGCTGCAGCTGCATATTTAGAACAACCACTATATAAATATCTTGGTGGAGTTAATGCGAACACCCTACCAGCACCAATGATGAATATTCTTAATGGTGGGGAGCATGCGGACAATAACGTAGATATTCAGGAATTTATGGTTATGCCTTTGGGTATTGAAACCTTTTCTGAGGGAGTAAGAGCTTGTGTTGAAATATATCATAATTTAAAAAAAGTACTTAAAGATAAGGGTCTTTCAACTTCTATCGGTGACGAGGGCGGTTTCGCTCCAAACTTAAAGTCAAACGAGGAAGCTTTGGAAGTTATTATGGAAGCAATTGAGAAAGCCGGTTATAAAGCTGGAGAAGAAATTTATTTAGCTCTTGATGTAGCAGCAACAGAAATGTATAAAGATGGAGTTTATGACTTTAAGGGTGAAGGAATAAAAAGAAGTTATACAGAGCTTGTGGATTATTATGCTAAAATAGTAGAAAAGTTTCCAATTATTTCTATTGAAGATGGTTTGGATGAAGAAGATTGGGAAGGTTGGAAGTACCTTACAGAAAAATTAGGGAAAAAGATTCAACTTGTTGGAGATGATCTTTTTGTAACAAATACTCTAAGATTAGAAAAAGGAATTAAAGAGGGAGTTGCTAACAGTATTTTAATTAAGGTAAACCAAATAGGTACTGTTACAGAAACTCTTAATGCCATTGAAATGGCTAAGAGAGCGGGTTATACGGCAGTAATTTCCCATCGCTCTGGAGAAACAGAAGACACCTTTATTGCTGATCTTGCAGTAGCTGTTAATGCAGGACAGATTAAAACCGGAGCTCCCTGTAGAACAGATAGGGTTGCAAAATACAATCAATTAATGAGAATTGAAGAAGAACTTGATGAATCCGCTATTTACAAAGGCCATAAAAATTTATATAATCTTGTATGGTGAGTAAATAAAGTCACTTAATACAGTTAAGAAATAAGAGCTTAAAAATTAGATTAATTTTTAAGCTCTTTTATAACTTGTATATACAGCGAAAAGGGGTGGAATAAATGGGTGTAGTGTTTACAATACTGCAGGTAATTGCTTCAGTTGGATTAATTGCTACTGTACTTTTACAATCTGGAAAAAGCGCAGGTATGTCTGGTGCAATCTCAGGTGGTGCAGAGACAGTTTTCGGAAAGAAAAAAGGAATGGATGCATTCTTTAGTAAATTATCAACTATTTTTGCAGTTGCATTTATGGTGGTTACTCTTTTAGCGTCATTATTTTAGTAGTTAATAAAAATAAAATATAAAAATATTAAATATACAAGGAGGATGTTCAACTAATGTATTTTTCGATTTATGTTCCCCTTGCAGGGATTTTGGCTCTTGTTTTTGCTTTCTACTTGAGTCAGAAGGTTATGAGAGTTGAGCCAGGTAACGCAAGAATGATTGAAATTGCTGCTGCGATTTCAGAAGGTGCGAAGGCTTATCTTACCAGACAATACAAAACTTTAGTGTTTTTTGTTGCGGGTCTGGCAGTAATTATTTTTTTAGCAGGAACATTAACTTCAGGTCTTAAGCCTGAGACAGCAGTTGCTTTTGTAATTGGTGCTTTATGTTCTTCACTTGCTGGTATTATTGGCATGTCAATTGCGACAAAAGCAAATGTTAGAACAGCCAATGCAGCTCAAACTAGCTCTAATGCAGCTTTAGATGTTGCTTTTTCAGGTGGAGCAGTTATGGGTATGACTGTGGTTGGTTTAGGTTTAACAGGTTTAGGAATAGTAACATTTTTATTTGATGATACAACAGTTATTAATGGTTTTGCTCTTGGAGCCAGCTTAATTGCATTATTTAGTCGTGTTGGTGGAGGTATTTATACAAAAGCTGCGGACGTTGGTGCTGACTTAGTTGGTAAAGTTGAAGCAGGTATTCCTGAAGATGATCCAAGAAACCCTGCAGTAATCGCGGATAATGTTGGTGACAACGTTGGTGACGTTGCTGGTATGGGTGCTGACTTATTCGAATCATATGTTGGTTCAATAATTGCAGCAGTTGCTCTCGCAGTTGGTTTGGGACTTCCTATTGAGGCAGTATACCTTCCATTCTTTATTGCGGCAGCAGGTATTATTTGTTCAATTATTGGTACATTCTTTGTAAGAGTTAAAGAAGGAGAAAGTGCTTCAAAAGCTCTCAATATGGGTGAGTTTATTGCAATGGCGTTAACCCTAGTAGCGACTTATTTCCTTGCTACTATGATGCTTCCAAAAACTGGTGATATTACAGGAATGGGAGTATTTATTGCTACAATTGCAGGTCTTCTTGCAGGATTCCTTATTGGTAAAATTACTGAGTATTATACTTCTGGAGATTTCCAACCAGTAAAAAATATTGCAAAGGCTTCTCAAACAGGAGCAGCAACAAACATTATTGAAGGTCTTGCAGTAGGTATGATGAGTACGGTGCTTCCAGTATTAGTAATCGTTGTTGGTATTATTGTTTCATATAAATTCGCTGGTTTATATGGTATAGCTCTTGCTGCTGTAGGTATGCTTTCAGCTACTGGTATGGTTGTTGCAGTTGATGCTTATGGTCCAATTGCAGATAATGCTGGTGGTATTGCTGAAATGGCAGAATTAGATCCACATGTTAGAGAAATCACAGATTCTCTTGATGCAGTTGGTAATACAACAGCAGCTATTGGTAAAGGTTTCGCTATTGGTTCAGCGGCTCTTACTGCATTAGCTTTGTTTAATGCTTACACAACTGCAGCAGGAATTACAACTATAGATATTATGAATCCAAAAGTTGTTGCCGGATTATTTATTGGTGGTGTACTTCCATACTTGTTCTCGGCTATTACAATGAAAGCAGTTGGAAACGCAGCTTTTGATATGATTGAAGAGGTTCGCAGACAGTTTAGAGAAAACCCAGGAATCATGGAAGGTACAGTTAAGCCTGACTATGCAAACTGTGTTAGTATCAGTACAGCTGCAGCTTTAAGAGAAATGATTATTCCAGGTTTATTAGCAGTTGGTGTTCCAGTTTTAGTTGGTATGCTTCCTTTCCTTGGTAAAGAAGCTCTTGGCGGTATGTTAGCTGGTGCTTTAGTATCAGGTTTCTTATTAGCTATCATGATGGCAAACGCTGGTGGGGCATGGGATAATGCTAAGAAATATGTTGAGCAGGGACATTACGGCGGAAAAGGCTCAGAAGCTCACGCTGCTGCAGTGCAAGGGGATACAGTTGGTGACCCATTCAAAGATACTTCAGGTCCATCAATTAACATTCTGATTAAGTTAATGACAATTGTGTCACTAGTTTTTGCTCCATTATTTATGTAATAATAGAAATATAATAGGCTGTCTCAGATTAATGAGACAGCCTTATTTTTTGCTATTTTTTAATATAAATTTTTTGTATATTCTATAAATGCTCTTGAAGCCAAAGATAGATATTTATTTTTTTTCCAAGCTAATACAATTTTAACCTTTATTGGATGTTCGAAAGGAATACCAATCATATCTTGATTTTTCTTTGCAATAAAATCAAGTAGAAAAGATACCCCCATACCATTAGCTACAAGTGAATGAATTGTTTCATTTTGACTAGAAGAAATAATTATTTCAGGGTAAAAACCTTTTTTTTCAAAAAGATCTAGTACGGCTTGTCGGTGAATAGTATTTTCCTTAAACATAATAAATTTTTCTTTCCGAAGATCATCTACAGTAATTTTGCTTAAGCCAGCTAAAGGATGGTCAAGAGGTAGACAAGCAACAATTTCAGCTTCCTTTATTACAATGCTATCTAATAATTTCGATTCCTCTTGTAGAATCATAATTCCTAAGTCTAGTTGCCCTTGGTCTAATAGTTCCTGGATACCAATCGAACCTTCTTCAGTTATTATAAAATCAATATTAGGATAAGATTTTCTAAAACCTGAAAAAATTTTCGGGAAAATATAACTACCCGTCATCATAGGTATACCAAGTTTTATTATTCCTTTTTCTATTCCTTGGTAATCTTGCATTTCAATTTTTGCATCTTTAAGTGCAGTCAGAACTCCTTCAATTCTTTTAAGAAAGACTTCTCCCTCGGCAGTTAAAATGATTTTTTTCTGACTTCTGTCAAAAAGCATTACACCAAGCTCATCTTCTAGTTTCTTTATAGATACAGTAATAGAAGGCTGTGCGACATTAAGTCTCTCTGCTGCCTTTGTTATATTATTTAGTCTGCTTACCATTTGAAAATACTCTAGTTGCCTAAGATCCATTTTGCTTCCTCCTATAATTTAAAACTATGGTTAACAATTAAACTATACATAAAGTATTATAGCACATTTGATACTCTGTGGTCTTCATAGTTTTTAGTGTATAATTAAAATATAATGTATAAAAAATATAAAAGGTGTGTATATATTAATGGAATTTTATTATGATCATAAATGTTTTGTGTGTGGTGACAAAAACCCTTTTGGGCTTAAAGTGAAATTTAAAGACTTGGGTAATGGAGAAATTGAAGGGATCTTTACACCTTCTGAGTACCACGAAGGATTTCCTGGTCATCTTCATGGTGGTTTAGCGGCAACATTATTAGATGAAACAATGGCAAGATCGGTAAATACCCTAGGAGTGCATGGAATGACTGCTAGAATGGAATTACGTTATCGTAAAAAGATACCTGTTGAAAAACCAATCAGGATTATTTCAAATGTTGTAAAATATCGAAAAACGATAGTTGACTTAGAAGCAAAAATCTTTTTGTCTGATGGTACTGTTGCTGTTGAAGCATCCGCAAGATTTATGGTTATCGGTAAGATGGAAAATCCAGAAATATCCCACAAATAGAGGAGGGAAACTTTTGAAAGAAATTGATAGAGATGAAATACTTGAATTAATGAAAGAAGCGAAGCAGCCTTTATCATTAAATGAGATTGCAGATGAACTAGGATTAGAGTTTGTAGATCTCGAACCTGTTTTAATTGAAATGGAAATGAAAGGAATTCTAATTTTAACAAGAAAAGCTAAATACGGAATACCAGAGCACATGAATCTTCGAGCTGGAAGAATCCAAAGAAATCAGAAAGGCTTTGCATTTTTAATTACGGAGGATCCAACAGAAGAAGATATATATATCAGTGGAGATGATTTAAATAACGCATTAAATAATGATAGGGTTATAATTCGTCTTTATAAGCAAACAAGTCCCGGAAAAAGAGCAGAAGGCCGAGTAATAAGGATTCTAGAAAGGGCAAACAATAAAGTTGTTGGTACTTATGAAGAAGGAAATGGCTTTGGATTTGTGATACCTGACGATCGTCGTCTCGGAGCAGATCTTTTTATTCCAAAGAAAAATGCCCGTGGTGCCCGTGAAGGAATGAAGGTAGTTGCAGAAATTTTAGAGTGGCCTGAAAAAAGAAGAAATCCTGAGGCAGTTATTATTGAAATACTTGGTAAAAAAGGTGAGCCAGGAATTGATATTATTTCTATTATTAGAAAACATGATCTTCCAGAAGATTTTCCGGAAGAAGTTAAAGCTCATGTTTCAAAGCAAGACTATACAATTTCATCAAAGGAACTTGAAAAAAGAAAGGATCTTCGTGATCTGAAAATGGTTACTATTGATGGTGAAGACGCAAAAGATCTAGATGATGCGGTATCTCTAGAAATTAACGACAAAGGTAATTATAAGCTTGGAGTCCACATTGCAGATGTTGGTCATTATGTTAAAGAGTTCTCAGTACTAGATAAAGAAGCCGTAAAAAGAGGGACTAGTGTTTACTTAGTTGATCGGGTTATTCCTATGTTACCTAGAGAGTTATCGAATGGAATTTGCAGCTTAAATGCAGGCGAAGATCGCTTATCCATGTCCTGTATTATGGAAATTAATAACGAGGGAAAAGTTTTAGATTATGATATTGTTGAATCAGTAATTCATGTTAATAAAAGAATGACTTACACAGATGTGAATCGTGTTATTACAGATGAAGATCCTGAAGCAATAGAAGAATTTAAAGAATTTGTTGATACTTATAGAGAAATGAATAAACTTCGCCAGATTCTTTTCGATAAAAGAATGAAGCGTGGAGCCATAGATTTTGATTTTCCTGAAAACAAGGTTATTGTTGACGAAACAGGGAAACCAATTGAGATTAAAAAAAGAGAAAGAGGTCAAGCCGAGTCTTTAATAGAAGAGTTTATGTTAGCTGCAAATGAAACTGTAGCTGCTCATTACCATGCACTTGGTATTCCCTTTGTTTATAGAGTCCATGAGGAGCCAGATAGTGAAAAATTAGTAGATCTTAAAAGTTTTATTGCTATATTTGGTTACTATCTAAAGGGGGCTCAGAATAAAGTTTTTCCGAAGTCTTATCAAGAAGTAATTGAACAAGTTAAGGGTAAAAAAGAAGAAAGAATTGTGAGTACAATGATGTTACGTTCAATGAGACATGCTAGATATGCAACGGAACCACTTGGACATTTTGGATTGTCAGCACAATATTATTCTCACTTTACCTCACCAATTAGAAGATATCCAGATCTTGCTATTCATAGAGTGATCAAAGAAATGATAAACAGTGATAATAGATTATCATCTAAAAGAATAAAGGCTCTTAAAGACAAGCTTGCAGAATATGCTGAAAGGTCTTCTTTAAGAGAATTGGTTGCAGAAGAAGCAGAAAGAGAAACCATGGATCTTAAAAAGGTTGAGTACATGTCTCAGTTTGTAGGAGATGACTTTGAAGGAACGGTTAGTGGAGTTACACCTTTTGGTCTTTTTGTAGAGTTAGATAATTTAATTGAAGGTTTAATCCATATTTCTACTATGGACAAGGATTACTATATTTTTGATGAAAAGATGTTAGCTCTTACAGGTGAAAGAACTAATAAACGATTTACAATAGGTGATCCTGTAAAAGTTAAAATTGTCAGAACAAGTATTGAAAACAGGCAAATTGATATGGAACTAGTGGATTGACCTTAACTGACCTTTATTGACCTTTAAGCTTAAAGATGTTATAATCAAAACAGGAAAAATATTTTATGTGCCCGTTTTCGGGCACTTTTTTCGCAGAAGGGTATGGATATGAGTAAAATAATTGTTGATAACAGAAAAGCTAAACATGATTATTTTCTAGTAGAAAAATTTGAGGCAGGGATTGTTCTTGTAGGTACTGAGGTAAAATCACTCAGAGCAGGAAGAGCAAATCTTAAAGACAGTTATGCCCAAATTGATGACGGAGAACTATATCTTTACAATATGCATATCAGCCCCTACGAGCATGGGAGTTTTTCTAATGTTGATCCAACAAGAAAAAGAAAGCTTTTGATGCATAAAAGGGAAATAATGCGTCTTCTGGGAAAAGTGAAGGAAAAGGGGTTGACCCTGGTTCCCACAAAATTGTATTTTTCCAATGGCAGGGTGAAGGTTGAAATTGCCCTTGCCCAAGGTAAAAAGCTTCACGACAAAAGAGCCACACAAAAAGAGAAAGACGCAAAAAGAGAAATAGACAAAGCCATGAAAGCAAGATAATTTACTATCATGGGGGTGTAATGGTTTCGACGGGGGACATTGGGACCTTAAGAAGCGAGTCGAGGTGGTATCTGCTCGTTAAACGGTACAAACTAAATTAAACGCTAAAAACGATTACGCTTTAGCTGCCTAGTTGCAGTTAACCTCTTCCTTCAGCTTGCCTGTGGTTGAAGACAAGGGGTCACATTTAGCAGGCTACCTTCAGATAACTTCTCTGTAATCTGAAGGAACATTAACAGAGATACCAATGCTGAATCCTGCTTGTAGGAGGCGGCGGCGGGAAATTTAAATTACAAGCTACACTCGTAGAAACTTTTGGAACTGGTCTTTCGGACAGGGGTTCGATTC
>CAZNNQ010000007.1:57036-58478 GCA_964574445.1 uncultured Eubacteriales bacterium | reverse complement strand
CAAAAGATTATTCGCAAAGTTCATAACAAGTTCTTCACGCATTCCTGGGAATATGGCTAGGAACTCATCTCCGCCCCAACGAATTAATTGGTCCGAGTTTCTGATTAAAGAAAATACTTTTTCAACGACCGTCACTAGAACCTGATCTCCGATATCGTGTCCGTAGGTATCATTAATTGTTTTAAGGTTATCAATATCAAACATCAATATTGCGGGATTGTCTTTGGTAAGTTTGAAATTATTAAAAAAAGTTAACAGATTGTTTTCTCCAAATCTTCTGCTATTAGCCTTTGTCAGGTTATCTAAATTTACTTCCTGCTCTAGGGAACTTGTGGATATAAAAAGATGTCGTCTTTCAATAATAGAAAGAGTGGTAAAACCTGCAAGCAGAACTAAAAGAATTAAAAGTAGCATTTTTATAATCTGAAATTGAGTGGAATCATCAAGTTCTATATTAGCTTGGCTTACATATTTATTTATTTCATCTAAATCCACACCCATTGCAATTACCCAATCGTAATCTTTGTATAGCTTTGCATAGGTAAGTTTTTCTGAGATTTCTTCGCTATTGAGCTTTTTAAAATAGTAGTTGAAAAATAGTTCTCCCTTTTCTTTAACACCTTCAAGCTCTTCCAAATATGGTAAGTTTCCCTTTATATCAGTCATATCAGTTGAAAGATAACTTCCTTCAGTTTCCGGAAGATTTGGGTGGACTCTTCGGATAGCGTAGTCTTTTCCTCCATCATAATTAATAATTTCATTGATCCAGATATATGAGTTATTGGAAAATTTGCGACTTTTAATTAAACATGCAATATCATTTTTTACATCATTGTCAATGTAGGCTGATTCTATTCCGAAGATTCCTTCAAGCTCGCCATAAGTTATTTCTCCATAGGAAGAAAAGTTTGTTTTTAAATTTTCCACTATATTTTCGATAGATTCTTGTTCTGTGGGAAAGTTAGAATAGATAATATGGTTTGTTCTGCTATCAATAAGTAAGGCAGTCCACATTTCGGAAGTAGAATCATCTTCAAAGTGGAGGGTAAAATATTTAATAAAATCTTCCTTGGGAAGATGGTCTATTTCTTCGTTTATTCTTGTAAGTTTAACTTCAGTCAAAGTGCGGGCGTTATCTTTTTTTGTTTCCCGGAGACGATCAATTTCAATAAAGATATTATTTATAGTATCTTTAAGAAAAGTTTGTTTCTCGTCAACAACAGTGTTGAGAATTTGATCTGAGTAAATTTCTTTTGTTCTTTCATGGGAAAAGAAATTAAGAAGCAAAACAATAATACATATAATTATAGTAGTAACAAAAGTTATCAAACGATATTTAGTTCTCAAGTTCATTTTCTTAAAACTCCTCCCAAATTTTGTTATTTTTAATCATATCAAATTTTGTTAATAAAAGGTAGTCAGAGGGGACGCTTCCATTTGAC